>JBEIFV010000019.1:0-57216 GCA_040382235.1 Burkholderiales bacterium | reverse complement strand
GCAAAGCCTGGCGCGGGTGCGGCTGCGCCATTACTACGGCGATCGCTTGATGCAGCCGAATTTCTGGAGCAAGCTTCTGCGTGGGCAAACCAACCTTGCAGCCTCGGTGGCCGAGCTGGCGCGCAACTGGCGCCTGGCGCGCGCGGCGCGCGCCGCCAAGCTTGGCGCCGACGAGGCACAGTCGTTTCGCCACCTGATGGCGGCCGCTTTTCGCGCCTTCGATGGCGAGATGCTGTTGATCCTGAGCGGCTGCGACGCCACTGCACAGGAATTTCTCGATTGCGCGAGTTCCGATCCGCAATGGACCGGCCTGTTGCAGCGGCCGCGCCTGACGCGCGTGGATTTGCCGGATGCCGATCACACCTTTTCGCAGCCGGCGGCGCGCATCGCGGTCGAAGAGGCCACGCGCGCCTGGGTCGGCCGCTTGGCTGCGCCCGCCGATGGCGCTTGAGCGGCGTCGCGCCGCTCAAGCGGCGAATTCGCCTCGCGCGGACGATCAGGCAAGCCGGCAAGCGCCGGTGTATTCATCCGCTGTGACGCTTTGGCGCCGAGAGCGGCGACTGCTTGCGCGCCGCGACTGCCTGGCCCTGTTGCTATGGCCCGCACTTGGCGGCATGGCCGGGGCGCAGGGTCAAGGCTCCGATGCCGAGGTGGGGGCGCCGCCGCGCCGCGCCGGCCGTGTGATCAGGGTAGGGCCCGCGCGCGAGGTGAAAAGCCTGGCGCAGGCGGCGCGTATCGCCGCCAACGGCGACACGCTGGAGGTGGACGCAGGCGACTACATGGGCGATGTTGCAGTCTGGACCCAGGATCGCCTGAGCATCCGCGCCAGTGGCGGGCGCGTGCGTCTGATGGCCGACGGCCGCCATGTCGAGGGCAAGGGCATCTGGGTGGCGCGCGGCGGCGATATGCAAGTCGAGGGCCTCGATTTCAGCGGTGCCCGTGTGGCCTCGCGCAACGGCGCCGGCATTCGCTTCGAGCGCGGTCGCCTGCGCTTGCGCGATTGCGGATTTTTCGACAATGAAAACGGCATCCTCACTGCCGGCGACCCGGCGGCCGAACTCGAGATCACGGGTTGTGAATTCGGCCACAACGGCTTCGGCGACGGCTATTCGCACAATCTCTACGTCGGCCCCATTGGCAAGCTCACGGTCAGCGGCAGCTATTTCCATCATGCGCGCGTCGGCCATTTGTTGAAGAGCCGGGCCGCCGAGAACCATATCCTTTACAACCGCCTGACCGACGAGGAGGGTGGGCGCGCCAGCTACGAACTCGAATTCCCGAACGGCGGCATTGCGCGCGTGGTCGGCAACATCATTGGGCAGGGAGCGCGCACCGAAAACCCGGCGCTGGTTTCGTACGGCGCGGAAGGCTATGTTGCACGCCGCAACGCCCTCTATCTGGTCAACAATACGCTGGTTGACGACCGGCCCGAAGGCGGGGTGTTTCTTGCCGTCAAGGCCGGCGATCGCACTTTGGTGGCGATCAACAACCTCTTGCTGGGTACCGCAAGCCTGGAGTCCGCCGGCATTGGCGACTATCGCAACAACCTGTTTGTCGCCCGCGGCGACTGCGTCGATGCCGAGCGCCATGACTATCGCTTGCGACGGGGTTCGGCCTTCGCCGGGCGGGCGTTGCCGGTCGATGCGCAGGGCGGGTTCGACTTGGGCGTGCGCCTGGAATACCTGCATCCGCGCCGCACGCGGCCGGTCGCGCCCGCGCCGGCGCAGCTGGGGGCGCTGCAAAGCACCGGCGATTGAGCATGGCCGCACCCGTGCAGGTGCCGGACGGCGCCGCGCCCCGGCCGTGGCGACGCATGGCATGGCTGCTCGCTGCCATCGGCAGCCTGGGCCTGGGGCTTGGGTTGGCCGGCTCGCATGCGCTGGCGCCATGGGGCGCGCCGGGCCTTCTGCTGCTGTGGGCCGTGCTGGTGTTCCGCTGGCCCGTCGCCTGGCTTTTCGGCCTGCCGGTCTTGTTGCCGGTGGCCAATTTGTCGCCCTGGACCGGGGCGTTGATGTTCGACGAATCCGACCTGCTGGTGCTGGGCGCCGCCGCCGGGGGCTACGCACGATTGGTGATGGCGTCCGCCGGCGCAGCGTTCGCGTCGCCTGCGCCGGCCTTTTCGCGCATGGCACGGGTCGCGCTGGGCGTGCTGACTGCCAGCACGTTGATATCGCTGGCAATCGGCCTCATGCATGCCGGGCCGCCGGATGTCGATCTATATCAGCAATACACCGGTTGGCTCAATCCGCTTAGGGTGGCGAAGAGCCTGCTGCTGGCGCTTTTGCTGCTGCCCTTGATGCGGGTCGAGTTTCAGCGCGCGCCTGCCGATGCCATGCGCTGGTTCACGAAGGGGATTTGCTGCGGGCTCGCGCTTGCCGCCTGCGGCGTGTTGTGGGAGCGTGCCGCCTTTCCCGGGCTATTTGATTTTTCGCGGTTTTATCGCGCAACGGCGCTGTTCTGGGAAATGCATCTGGGCGGCGCCGCTTTGGATTTGTACCTCGCATTGACCATTCCTTTTGCGGTCGCTTTGCTGATCGAAGCGCGCTCGCGAACGCGGGCCTGGGCGGCTGCCGTGCTGCTGGCGCTGGCCGCGTATGCCTGCGTCGCTACTTATTCGCGCGGCCTGTACCTGGCCATCGGTGTTGCGGCAATCGTGATGCTTGCGCTGCGCCTGGCAAGACCTGCGGTCGCGTCATCACAGCGCGTATCCGCGTTGCCCGCACTGGTCTGGTTGTTGATGGTGCTGGTGGCGCTGCTGTTGGCATTTCGTACCCAGGCTTACGCAGGCGGGCTGACCATCCTGTTGCTGGCCGGCACGGCCATGCCGATTGGCGCGCGTGGCGCATTGGGGCACGCCAGGCCGCCGTGGAAATGGATGGCACTGGGCCTGTGCTCCGGCACCTTGGCCGCGCTGGCCGCGAGCGCATGGTCCGCCAATGCATGGGCCCATCCGCTTGTGGTCGGCATGCTCCTGCTGGCCTGCGTGGTGTTTGCAGGCGCGCCTGGGCGCCTCGCCAACTTGCAGGCCATGCTGTTCGGTTGGTTCTCCGTTGCGGCGATCGCGGCACTTGGCGGCACCGGTGGCGCGGCCTTGCGTGATGCATTCTTTGCGGTTGCGCTGGTCTGGCTGGCGCTGGCTTGCAACTTGGCGACGCGCTGGTCCTTGTGGCCGGTGGTGCGGTCAAGTCAACGCGGATTCTCGCTTGCCATCGTGCTCCTGGTCGAAGTCGCGGCCCTGATTTCCGGCGAGTCTTACCTCGCGCGCCGCTTCGATCTGGCCGATCGCGACTTCAGCGGACGTATCGCGCGCTGGCACGAGGCGGTGGCGATGCTGCAGTCGCCTGCCGACTGGCTGTTCGGGCGCGGCATCGGGCGCTTTCCGGCCGAGTTCCCGCTGCCGCCACGCAGTATTGAATGGCCGGGCGGCTATGCGCTGATGAACGAGGCGGGCAATCGATTCGCACGCCTTTCCGGGCCGCGCAGCATCGCTGGCCTGGGCGGCGTGTTCGCCATGTCGCAGCGACTCACGCCAAGCGCCGGCACCGGCCATCGCGTCAGCCTCGATGTGCGCTCGGCCGGCCCGGCCGAGCTATTCATCTGGATCTGCGAACGGCACCTGATCTACGAGGCGGGCTGCGCCGGCGGCCGATTGCCGGTGGCAGCCGGTGTCTGGCGCCGCATCGAGGTAAACCTGAATGGCACGCGGCTCGCGGGCGGGCCGTGGTACGCGCCGCGCAGCGGATTTTTTTCCGTGGGTGCCGGTGCCGGCCAGGCGGTCGACGTCGATAACTTGACAGTGCTTCGGTCGGATGGTGCGCCGCAGATCGCCAACGGCGATTTCGATGCGGCGGGCGCGCGCTGGTTTCCGACCGGCAGGTATTACTACTTGCCATGGCATATCGACAACATGTATCTTGAAGCGCTCATCGGTCAGGGTTGGATTGGATTGCTGTCGTTGGTGGCGCTCCTGGTTACGACGCTTTGGGGCCAGTTGGGGATTCGGACGCGGGCGCACCCGAAGGTTCCCGCTCTAGCCGCTTCACTGGTCGGCGCCTTGAGTATCGGCTTGCTTGGCAGCGCACAGAATGCACCGCGCGTGATGTTGTTACTCTGGTTGATAGTATGGTCCGCTCTCGTGTTCCCTAGCGGTACCGAGATTGCGCCGGGTGGGAACGCGGCTACGCTCCGGATGCCTGAAAGGAAAGTTTGAAGTGCGGCGATGTCGTGGCCGCAATGGTGGTTTCACCGCAAACCGCGAAAGTCATTCTGGCCGGGTCCGCGGCGGCGACGGCACGGCGCCACTGCGCTCTTGATCCGAGCCTTCTAGGGGCTCGATGACTGAACAAAAGCGGCGTTACAATCAATAAAACTGCCGCATGCAACGAAAAACTGCCGCATGCAACGAGAAACTGAACGACAAGACCCTACTGGGCTTTTCACGCAGGCATGAGGGGTGGCGCTTTCGAGCAGCCCTGCCTTCCCTGTCTTTGATGCAGGCTTCGGGTTGAGTTATACAGTCGCCCGAAATGCGTTTGATGAGAAAGCGAGAGATCATGTTTCGATATTGGACTCGTCTTGTATTGATGGGGCTTGCCGGTTTGTTTATCTTGGCAGGCTGCGCAGGCGACAGCCCTGAACAACTGATTGCAGCCGCCAAGCAGAACATCGAGAAAAAGGATTTCAAGACCGCGATCATTCAAACCAAGAATGCGCTGCAGCAAAAACCCGATCTCGCAGAAGGGCGTTATCTGCTGGGCAAGGCTCTCTTGCAAAGCAATGATTTTGCCGGAGCGCAGCTTGAGCTTGCCAAGGCTCTTGAACTCAAGTACTCGGCGGATCTGGTGGTGCCGGATCTGTTGCGCGCGCGCGTCGCCCTGGGTCAGTTCGACCAAGTCATAGCGGAAGCGTCCGCAGCGCGGGTGTTGTCGGCCACGAGCCGGTCGGAAGTGAAGGCTGCCCTGGCGGCGGCCTACGCGGCGCAGGGCAAGAATGCGCAGGCCCAGGAGGCAATTGCCGCGGCATTGGCGGATAGCCCGGGGCATGCGCGGACGTTGATGGTCGCTGCCGGGCTCAAGGCGGGAGCCGGCGATGCAGCCGGTGCACTTCGCACCATTGAAGAGGCTGTGGCCAAAGATCCAGCGAATCCCGAGTCGCACTTTGTCAAAGGAAGACTACTCGCAAGTTCAAATCAAGCTGACCAGGCGATCGCGGCGTTTCGGAATGTGTTGGCCATCAACCCCGATGCAGTTGAAGCTCACAAAGAGATTATCTTCCTGCTGATGGATCAAGGCAAAGCCGACGACGCCAAAACGCAGATCGCGGTGATGAGCAAAGTTGCGCCCAATCACGCCTCGACCTTGATGGTGAAAGCCATGTTTTCATTTGCCTCGCGCGATTACGCGGCAGCGCGGGTCCTGAGTCTGCAATTGCTCAAGCGCGTAGGCGACAATCCGTTCGCTCTCCAACTTGCGGGAGCTATCGAATATCAATTGGGTTCATACGTTCAGGCGCGCGATCACTTGGTCAAGGCTGTCAAGCTTGCGCCTAATTTCATTCTTGCGCGACGCTGGTTGGCGTTGAACGAATTGGCGGTTGGCAGTCCGGCGCGCGCGCTCGTTGCCCTTGAACCGATTCTTGGTCTAATCGAGAAAGACGCCAGCATGCAGGAGCTGGTGGGTGAAATTCATATGCAACTTGGAGATGTCAAGAAAGGAGAAGCCGTTCTTTCAAAGGCTCTGAAACTCGCTCCAAAAGATGTGTCGAAACGTACGACCGTGGCGCTTGCCCGGTTTGTCAATGGCGAGGAAGACGCCGCGATCCGGGAACTATCACAAACAGCGGCCGAGGACGCGGGAATACTCGCCGACCGCGCTCTAGTGGCTGTAAGTGTGCGTCGGAGGGAGTTTGACAAGGCACTTAAACTGATTGACGGTATCGAGAAAAAAACGAAGAACTCCGCCGCGATTTCCAATATGCGCGGACAGGTGCAAATGCTTAAGGGAGACCCAGTTGCGGCGCGTGCCAGCTTCGAACGCGCCCTGGCTTTGGCTCCTGAATTCTATTCAGCAGCGGCAAGTCTCGCGGAACTCGACATTGCTGATGGCAAGGCTCAATCTGCGCAGCAGCGATTCGAGAGTTTGCTGGCGGCGAATCCCAAGAACACTGATGCCTACGTGGCGCTGGCCAAGCTTAAAGCTGCCAATAAAGCACCCGCCGCGGAGGTGTTGGACTTGATCAGAAAGGCGGTTTCTTCAGGACCGACTGAACCCGGGCCGCGCGTGTCGTTGATTTCTTATCTGGTAGCGGTCAAGGAGTACTCGAAAGCTGTCGTCGCGGCACAGGATGCGGTCGCGGCGATTCCAGATAGTCCGCAGCTGCTGAACGCTCTAGGCAGCGCTCACCAAGTGGCAGGTGAGGGCAATCAGGCTATCGCGATTTTTTCGAAGCTTGCGGTAGCTTCTCCGGGCACAGGTCAGCCGTATCTGAGGATCGCTGAGATCCAGGCGGCAACGGGCGATATGGAGGCTGCGGCACGCACATTGCGCAAGGCGCTCGATGTTCAACCCGACTTTCTGGCGGCCCAGCGTGGACTGGTGATGTTTGATATTGGCAAGGGAAAATCGCTCGACGCTGTTTCAATGGCCCGTCAGGTGCAAAAGCAGAGACCGAACGAAGCCACCGGGTATCTGCTGGAAGGTGCAATCGGAGCGTCCCGCAAGTCCTGGGACGAGGCAGCTGACGCGTATCGGCAAGGGCTCAAGAAGAACCCCGCCTCTACCGAGCTGGCCATCCGGCTCCATGCCTCGCTATCGGCCGGGGGCAAGAAAGGCGAGGCGGATCGGTTCGCGGAAAGCTGGCTCAAAAGCAATCCGAAAGACTTTGTATTCCGGTCCGGGCTGGCGGACCGCGCGCGTGATCGCGGCGACTACGCGGCCGCCGCAGCTTTGTACCGGTCCTCGCTTGAGATTGCTCCGGAGAACCCATTGCTGTTGAATAACCTGGCTTGGGTTTCCGGCAAGCTCAAGCAGCCTGACGCGCTGGCGTTGGCGGAGAGGGCGAACAAGCTGGCGCCGGACCAACCTGCATTCATGGATACGCTCGCAGTGCTGCTGGCGGAAAAAGGAGAAACCGGGCGTGCGCTGGAATTGATGGGCAAGGCGGTGCGCGCCGCGCCCAATTTTCCCGAAATTCGTTTCAATTATGCCGGGCTGCTGATACAGGCAGGCAAAAAAGCGGAGGCGAAGAACGAGTTGCAGGAGTTGGCGAAGCTGGGAGAAAAATTTCCCCAGCATGCCGAGGTTGCCAAGCTCGCCCGGGACCTTTGATTTCGACTGACCTGCGACCGGCGTTGGCAAGCTATCGGAAAGCATGCGATTGTTGAGTTCAATCTGGGCTTTTCGCCACTTTGTGCTTGCGTCGATCAGGGGGGAATTGAGGGCTCGTTTCGCGCGCTCCAGCCTCGGTGCTTCCTGGTTCATTCTTCATCCGGTGGCACAAACGGCGATCTTCGCGCTGGTTCTGTCGGAGGTGTTGGCGGCCAAGCTTCCGGGCGTAGACGGCGGATTCGCGTTTGCGGTTTACCTGTTGGCCGGAATGGCGGCTTGGGGCCTGTTCAGCGAGATACTGAATCGCTGCATGACGATCTTCATCGAGTACGCCGGGGCAATGAAGAAAATCTCGTTTCCGCGGCTTTGCCTGCCGCTGATCGTCGGGGGCGGCGCCCTCCTCAACCACATGCTTCTGCTTGCCGCGATCGGCTTGATGTGCGTGCTTCTGGGTTACGCGCCCGGAATCGCATGGCTTGCGTTGCCCGCATGCATGATCCTGACGGCCGCGCTGGCTTTCGGATTGGGTGTGCTGTTGGGAATCTTCAATGTATTCATGCGCGATGTCGGTCAGGTTTTTGCGGTGGTCCTGCAAATCTGGTTCTGGCTGACGCCGATTGTTTATCCGCTGACGGCTCTTCCCGAAAGGGTGCGGTGGCTGGTTGAACTCAACCCGTTGTCGCCATTGGTGAGTGCATATCAGCAGGTGATCCTGTACCGGGCGTTTCCTGACTGGGGCACTTTGGCGCTACCCGCTGCGATCGCCGCGGGAATGGTTGCGCTGTCATTCGCCGTTTTCAGGCGCGCCAGCGCCGAGATCGTCGACGTCCTATGAGCGACGCTTTGTGCGTGCAGTCACTGGGCAAGTGTTATCCGACCTACCGGAACAATCTTGCACGGTTTGCCCACTGGTTCGGGTTGGCGGCGGGGCCGCCCGACGGGTTCTGGGCTGTCCGGGACTTGAACTTCACACTTGGTGCGGGTGAGTCGATCGCCATCATCGGGACCAATGGCGCCGGCAAGAGCACACTGCTCAAACTGATCGCCGGGACGGTCCGCCCGACCAGCGGCAAGGTACAGGTCGCAGGTCGGGTCGCGGCCATCCTCGAACTCGGCCTGGGATTCAACCAAGAGTTCACCGGCCGGCAAAATGCAGGGCTTGCGGGCGGCCTGATGGGCATGAGCGGCGCGACGCTGCAGCGGGTCATGCCGGAAATCGAAGCGTTCGCGGAGCTCGGCGAGTTCTTCGACCAACCGTTGCGGGTGTATTCGACCGGCATGCAGGCGCGCCTTGCATTTGCGGTGGCGACCGCGGTTCGTCCCGAGATATTGATCGTCGACGAGGTGTTGAGCGTGGGGGATTCCTACTTCCAGCACAAGAGCTTCGATCGCATCCGGCGATTCAGCGAACAGGGCACCTCATTGCTTCTGGTGACCCATGCGCTGTCAGACGTCCGGGTCCTGTGTGACCGCGTGATGTTGCTCGACAAAGGGGGCATATTGAAGGTCGGGATGCCTGATGAGGTGATCGATTACTACAACGCCCTGGTCGCGGTGAGGGAGAACGCCAAGCTGTCGATCGAACAAAGGCGCAGCGTTGGCGGCTGGACTTGCACCAGAAGCGGCACCGGTGAAGCCAGGCTGGACAAGGTGACTTTGCTGGATGCGGCCAGCGGGGCCGACTTGCAGACGGTGCTGGTTGGCCAGCCAGTGCGGCTGGAGTGCGATGTAGCCTTGGCCAGCGACCTGCCGCGCCTGGTTCTCGGGGTCCTCATTCGCTCGCGCGAAGGCTTGACGGTGTGGGGGACCAATACGTGGCGCACCCGGCAGGTGATCGAGTCGTTGCGGCAAGGCGACCGCGTCGTCTTCAATGTGGCTTTCGCCTGCAGTCTCGGCCCGGGCTCGTATTCGATTTCGGTCGCACTGGTGAGCTCGGATTCCAATCTGGTTGACAATTTCGACTGGATAGACAATCTCCTCGTGTTTGACGTGATCAATGCCGACAAGCCGTTTTTCATTGGCACCAACTGCATCGATGCCGCGATTTCCCACCGGATCGAGCCTTGCCAAGCAGCATGATCGATGATCTCGTGGTGGATGACCCGCGCATCACCGTGGGGGTGGGCACCTATGCCACCACCGCTCCGGTACTGCATGCGCACCATCCCGAGAACCGCATCCTGATCGGCAAGTACTGCTCGTTTGCGAACAACGTCACCATCTTTGCCGGGGGTGATCACCCGATGCTTCACGTGACCACGCATCCCTTGATGCTTTATCTTGGACGTGCCGATTATTCGGCATGGTCAGCGGCATGCGGCGATGACAAGGCGGTCACGATCGTCGGCAACGATGTATGGATCGGCGACGGCGCGTTGATTCTTTCCGGTGTGACCATAGGCGATGGCGCGGTCATCGGCGCGCGTTCCACCGTCGCATCCGATGTTCCGCCCTATTCGATCGTGGCCGGCAACCCGGCGCGGGTATTGCGCAGGCGCTTTTCCGCCCACCAGGTGGACGCGTTGCTGGAAATACGTTGGTGGGATTGGCCGCGGGAGAAGATCGAGTCTGCCGCGCAGCGGATTTGCTCGGCTGACATCGATGCTTTCATCGCGTTCGCGCGCGCAGGCGGCCGACCGAGCCTGGTTGGCTGATCCGGAACGGATTGCGTCGCAACGTGCTTACCTCCTATGCCCAGAATTTCGAGGATGTCATGCTGTGGCGCGCGCTGCGGCATGTCGAGGCCGGCTTCTACGTGGACATCGGCGCCCAGCATCCGGTGACCGATTCGGTGAGTCTCGCGTTTTACGAACGTGGCTGGCGCGGAATCCATGTTGAACCGAGTGCGCACTACGCGGGTTTGTTGCGCCAGCACCGTCCGGACGAAACCGTTGTCCAGGCCGCTGCGGGCTACGGCAACGGACCGGCGATCTACTTCGAATTCGCCGAATCCGGCTTTGGGACCTGCGACGCCGAGGTAGCCGCCGGCCATGCGGTTCGTGGTCTTGTCGCACGGCGCCGCACGGTCGGGCGCGTTTCGCTCGCCGAAATTCTGGAAAGCTGCGCCGGGCGCGAGGTACATTGGATGAAGATCGATGTCGAAGGCGGCGAGCTGGACGTGTTGCGAAGCTGGCTTCCTTCCGCGGTGCGCCCCTGGGTTCTGGTAGTGGAGTGCGTGCATCCCCTGACGCGGCGCGATCTGGCCGCAACTTGGGAGCCCGAAGTCATCCGGCTCGGCTATCGATTCGTTCACTTTGACGGATTGAACCGGTTCTATGTGGCGCTTGCGCATCCGGAGCTGGTGTCATGTTTCGCCTGCGGGGCGAACGTATTCGACGATTTTGCCTTGAGCGGTACCGCGAGTGCGCCGTTTTGTACCTTGCTCAACGAGCGCATCGCCGCATTCCCGCGAATCATGGAGGATCAAAGGCTGCGGCTGATCGAATACGGGCACAACCTGCGCAATTGGCACAACTCGGACCGCGAGGCGTGGGCTGTCGAGCAGGCCGAGACTGCTCGTTACATCGCCTCGCTCAAGGAGTTCGGCACGGGTGCGGAAGCCTATGCCAAGTCACTGGAAATGGAATGCGCGCGACTCAGGGCGCTGCTGGCCGCAAGGCACGCCGGTGAGGATGACGGGGGCGGCAAGGACCCTGCTGCCGCGGCTGGCCGCGCGTCGCGTGACGACCGCTGAGGAGATGGGGGTGACGACGAAACACGACGCGCAGCCGGGCACCGGAGTTACCGTGGGAGGCAGCGCTCCCGGCATCGACTCGATCCTCCTGCTCCAAGGGCGCGACTTCGCCGAATCCGCATGCGCTGCATTTCTTGGCAGGTGCGCGCGTCCGGAAGAGGCGGAGCGCATCAACACGCGCCTGGAGTCCGGTGACTCGAAAATGAACATCCTTTGCGAATTGCATGCATCCGATGAAGCACGCTGCGAGCGCATCCTGCCGCGCGGATATCGTGCGGCCAGCTTGAGGTACCGTCTGGCCCGGCTCCCGATCGCGGGTGCGTTTTTTGCGGCATTGATGCGCGTCGAAGGGGATACCAGACTCGATCGCCGGGTGCGCGCACTGCAGTCAAGGATGCATCGACAGACTCGCGAGATGGGTGCGCGGATCGAAGCCGTTCGCGAGGCGATCTACGCACCGGGACGCGCCCGGTCGGACCGGTCAAGTGGCGATGGCCGCGCCCTTGAAAGGCAGCGTGCGCTGCTGCGCGCAGAGCACGCGATCGATCGCAAGGTGTGGGCGATCGAACAGGCCGAGGCGCAAAAGTACATCGCTTCGATCCTCGACTGGGCGCGAACATCTGAAACCTACGCCAAGTCGCTTGAGCAGGAAGTCGGGCGCCTGCGCGGCGTATTCGATGTCGAAAGCGGCAAGTGGTCGGCGGCGAGGGCGGAAGCCATGCGCCGCATCGAGGAACTGGAAGCACAGGTTGCCGCTGCGCGCGGACCCCGGTCCTGATGGTCGGCACTAAGCGCAAGGGCAATGAAGGCGCAGGCGAGGATAGGCCTGGGGCATGAATCTGCTTGCGGATATCCTGGCCAGGCAGGATCGGGAGTTCATTGAGTTCGCCTATGCCGAGTTGCTGGGCAGGCCGCCCGACCCAACCGGGTCGGATCACTATCTGCGCCGCCTACGCGGTGGCGCCGCCAAGCTGCGGATACTGGGGGAGATCGCCACTTCGCCCGAGGGGCGTGCGCGGCGCGCGCGGATTCCCGGCTTGCGCAGTGCCGTTGCCATGCACCGCATGGCGAGCCTGCCGCTGCTGGGGCCGCTTTTCGGCCTTGTCCTGGGGGTTGAAGGCGATAGCGCGGCCGAACGCCAGGTACGCGCACTGGAGCAGCAGTTTCACGTGGCGATCGGTACCTTGGAGAGCGCCGTGCGCGGCCTTGAGAATGCGGTCGCCCGGGTCGCGCGCGCGGCCGGCTCGCCGGACCGTGCCGGAGAAATCGATTCGCGGGATCAAGCCGTCGCACCTGTTGCGGCTGGTCTTTCCGGGTGCGCAGCGGGGGGCGCCGGTCTTGGCTCGCCCCTTGTCCCGCAAATCCCCGCCGCGCAGCGCACCATCTATCTGTATGTAGGCCACACGGTCAAGTATCCGTTGAATACGGGGGTGCAGCGAGTGACACGACGGCTGGCCTTCGCCTTGGCCGGCGGTTCGCAACCCGTACGCTTCGTCGACTGGGACGACGCGCAGCAATGCCTGGTGTTCATTTCGCGTGACGAGTTCGAGCATTTGGCCCGATGGGGCGGCTTTGAGGATGACGAGGCCGCCGCCGCGCCATACCATGCGCTTGGCGGGCAACGACAGCCGATTCCGCACCATCGCTCGGCGCGTGGTGACTGGCTGCTGGTTCCGGAGGTAACGCACATCACCTTCAGTTCGGCGCCGGTGACTTCAGCGCTTTTCGCGGATGGCAAGAAGAAGGGCCTGGCGCTGGCTTTCCTGTTTTATGACGCCTCCCCTTTGTGTCGTGCCGAACTTGCCGACATGGCAGCGCGGCACGCCGATTACATGAGCCTGCTCTCGCTGGCGGATCTGGTGCTTCCGATCTCGCAGAACGCGGCTGCGGATTTGCGTGCCTTCCACCTGATGCATGATCACGGTGGGGCGGCTACCCTGCCGCGTATCCGGCCGCTGCTCCTGCCGGGCGAGTCTCCGCTGGGTCCGGGCCGCGCGCGCCCGGCGCGCGCCATGAAGGGCGAGAAGCTGATTCTGTCAGTCGGATCCATTACGCGCCACAAGAATCAGCTGGCTTTGATCCGCGCCTTCGAAAGCCTGTGCCGCTCCGGGCGCGCACCGGGCTGGCAACTGGTATTGATTGGCGGCGTCGACGCACACATCGAGGACGAACTTGCGGGGGTCATGGCCACGGCCGAATGGACGCGCGTCATCCGCAGTGCCAGCGATGCGGTGCTCGATGAATACTATGGCCGCTGTGGATTCACCGTCTTCCCGTCGCTTGAAGAAGGGTTCGGGTTGCCGATCGTCGAAAGCCTCTGGTACGGCAAACCTTGCGTATGCGCGGATTTCGGTGCGATGGGCGAGGTTGCGGCTGGTGGCGGCTGCCTGGCTGCCGACATGCGGGATGCGGCCGCACTGGCGCAGGCGCTGTCGCACCTGATCAATGCGCCGCGCGAGCTGGAACGCCTTGCCGTGGAAGCGGCGGCGCGTCGTCTTGCCAGTTGGCAGGACTATGCCTCTGCCTTGCGGTGCGAGTTCGTTGCCGCGCTCGATCCGTGTCGCGCCCTTGGGCCCGTCTACTACTGGGTCGAACACACGGTTCGATGCGACATCAATTCCGGAATCCAACGCGTGGTGCGCGGCCTGGCGCGCGCACTGCTCGAAATGGGGGCCAGGCTGATCCCCGTGGTCTGGAACGCCGATGCGGGACGATTGCAGGGGGCCGACGCGCAAGGCATCGCGCACCTGGCACGCTGGAACGGTCCCGACGTCGGAGCGTGGAGTCCATGGCGCGAGCCGACGCTGCCGGGAACCTGGCTCCTGATCCCCGAACTGACCTCTTTTCTGTCGGCCGCGGACTGCGCCGCGCTCGATGCCTGTGTATCCGCCTTGCGCCTGCGCAGGGCACAGGTATTCTTTGATGCGATACCGTGCAAGTATCCGGATCTTCACGGGCCGCAGGCGAGTGCCGCGCACGCCGCTTACATGGAGCGCATGAATCGCAATGATCTTGTGCTGGCGATTTCCGAGTTCGCGCAGGAGGATCTGACCCGTTTTTTGGAGCGGCAGGGGATGCGCGCGCCGGGCCTGTTCGAGCGCATGCTGGCGTGCCCGCTTGCGGGCGAATTCATGCAAGGCGGCCGCTGCATGGAAACCAGGGCTTGCGAAGAAGGCGTTGTGCGCATCCTGTGCGTGGCCACCATCGAGCCGCGCAAGAATCACCTGGCGCTGCTCGCGGCGTTCGAAAGCGTGCTTGCCTCGGTGCAAGGTCGTGTCGAACTCGTGCTGGCAGGCAGCGGTTCGACTTCCGCGGGATTGGCCGCGCATATCGAGGAACGCGTTGCCAGGCTGCCGCAAGTGCGCTGGATCAGGTCGCCGGACGATGTCGCCTTGCGCGGTCTGTACGAGGAGAGTGATTTCACGGTCTGTGCATCGTATGAAGAAGGCTTCGGACTTCCGATACTGGAAAGCCTGTGGCATGCCAGGCCATGCGTCTGCGCCTCGTTCGGGGCGATGGCGGAGGTGGCGCGAGGCGGCGGTTGCCTGCTGGTCGACGTGCGCGATGTCGACGCCCTCGCCGCTGCCATCACGCGCCTGGCGACCGACGCAGAATTGCGCCAACGGCTCGCCAATGAAGCGGTGGCGAGGCCGATCCGCGAATGGCGGCACTACGCGCTCGATGTGGCTTCCCGCATGGTCGCCGTCGGTACGCCAGTTGACACGCCGGTCGCGGGGGATGTGCCGGACCGGGCCCGGTTCGATGCCAGATTCCTCAACCTGAAGCCCAGGCCGCGCCTTTCCATTTGTGTCAGCACGTTCAATCGAGGCCACTGGCTCGCGGTGTGCCTGCATGCCATCGCGCGTGCCTGGCCGGTTTCGCGCACGGACGTCGAACTGCTCGTGTGCGACAACGCATCCACCGACCACACGCCGGAGGTCGTACGGCCCTTCCTTGGACGCGACGACCTGCGGTACCTGCGCAACGCGGAGAACGTCGGCATGCTCGGAAACCTGCGCCTGACCGCGCAGGCAGCGCGCGGGCAATACGTCTGGATCATCGGCGATGACGATGTGCTGGTCGAAGGTGCGATAGAGGGGGTGCTGAGGGCCATCGATGAGCCCGTAGCCCCCGCGTTGATCTACCTCAACTATGCGCACACCCGCGCTGCCGATCCCGGTACGATCGGCGACCTGGGCCAGTTCGTCGCTGCGGCCACGCCCGCAGTGGAGCCAGGGCCGGATCAGGTGGGCCGGGTACGCGACATCTGCGCCAATTCGGAGAACTTTTTCACCGCCATCTATTGCCTGGTCTTGCGCCGCGACCATGCGCTTCTGGCCTACTCGCAGTGCACGGACGGCGCTCCGTTCTCGACCATGCTCACCGCGATTCCCACCACGCGGCACGTCCTGGAGCGCATGATGGACGAGCCCGCGCACTGGATCGGCACCCCGGCCCTGGTTGCCAACATGAACGTCTCGTGGTCGCAACACGCGCCGGTTTTCGTTCTCGAGCGCTTGCCGGAAGCGCGCGACCTGGCCGAGCGCATGGGTGGCGATCCCGCGCGCATTGATCGCTGGCGGCGCAGCGCCTACCCGCTGATGTTCCGCTTTTTCAGCCTTGTTCTCGAACCCGACTACCAGGCCGATTGGGATCATCTTTCGCTGCGCCGAATACTCGCGCGCTTGCGCGGCTTTGACGGTGTAGAGCCCTTCGTGGCGTCAATGATGTCGGCATATCGGCTCGCGCACGATCGCGGTCACCCTGCGGCGCGCTTGCCGGCCGAAGAGGTTTTCGTCGGCTTCGGTGCCGCCCTCGGACGCGACACGCCTGATCGCGTGCCCGCTCAGTGAGCTTCTCGCGAACCGATGCCGGCTGTCGAATCGGCCGCGTCGCGACAGAGGTTGCCTTGCATTTCGATGCCGAATGACACTCTGGTCCGCAAGAATCGACGACAATCATGCTTTGGCTCGATCCGGACACACCAAAGGCTTCGGTTGGCGGTTCGCCCGGAGCACTACTTGCTTCCATGAAATCTGCACTGATCACAGGGATCACAGGCCAGGACGGCAGTTACCTGGCAAAATTCTTGCTCGACAAAGGGTATCTGGTCGTCGGGACGCACCGTTCGTCGAAGGCGCCGGACATGTGGCGCTTGCGCGAACTGGGTATTGCGGATCACTCCTGTTTGCGCCTGGCAGCTTTCGATCTGGACGGTTTGGATTCCAGTTTGGCGCTGCTCAAGATGGCGAAGCCGGGCGAAGTCTACAATCTGGCCGGCCAGAGTTCGGCGGTGGCCGCTGCCGAGGATCCGCACGGTACGGCCGTGGTCAACGGCATGGGAGCATTGCACCTGCTGGAAGCGGTGCGGCGTGCCGATGCCGGTATCAGGATATTCCAGGCTTGCAGCGCCGAACTCTTTGGTGATGCCGCGCAGGCGCCGCAGAACGAGGCGACGCCGTTCCGGCCGGGTAATTCCTATGCGGTGTCCAAGTTGTTCGCCCATTGGGCGAATGTCAACTATCGTGAAGCTTATGAAGTGTTTGCATGTTCCGGTTTGTTGTTCAATCATGAATCCCCGCTTCGCGGGGAGGACTTCGTGACGCGCAAGATCGCACGTTCGATGGCGGCAATGCGTCTGGGGAGCCCTGATCATCTGCAGATCGGTGACCTTGGCGCCTTGCGCGATTGGGGATTCGCGGGCGACTACGTTGCGGCGATGTGGCGCATGCTCCAGGCTAGCGCGCCCGACACCTATGTCGTGGCCACCGGGCGAACCCATAGCGTGCGTGATTTTGTCGAGAAGTGCGCTTTCGCGGCGGGTTTCGAGGTTCAATGGCAAGGCGCGGGGATGGAGGAGTTCGGCACCAACCGCGCCGACGGTCGCGTGCTGGTGCGCGTGAACCCGGCTTATTGCAGGCCGCCTGCCGCTTGGCCACGAGTCGGTGACGCATCCCGCGCTGAACGCGAGATCGGTTGGCGAGCCACGACTTCGATCGATGAGCTATGCCGCATGATGGTCGATGCGGATACCGCGCGGCTGTCAGCGATCAATGTTCCGGCGCGCGTGCGCGATTGAGGGCGCGCAATCCACATGCACAGTCAGGAAAGCCGATCCACCAGCAACGCAAGGCGAGCAGCCACTGCGGTCTTCACGATCGTTGCGAACAATTACTTGCACTTCGCGCGAACCCTGCTGCGAAGTGTGAGGGATGCCGAACCAGGCGTCGATTGCCACTGCGTGCTGGTCGACCGCGACCCGGCGCTGGCGGCGGAACTTGCCGACGAGATCAGGTTCTTGCACCTCGAGGAACTTGGCGTGCCGGGCGGCGAGGCGTTTGCGTTCCAGTATCCGGTGATGGAGTTGTGCACGGCGGTCAAGCCGTGGGCGATAGGTCGCCTGCTTGATCTGGGCTACGAGCGTGTCATCTACCTCGATCCGGACATTTTCGTCTACCGGCCACTGGACCGTGTACACGCGTTGCTGGAACAGGGCGCCAACCTGGTTCTGACGCCGCATTTGCTGGCGCCTGTGAGTGATGCCAGGAAGCCGGGGGAACTCGAGATTCGCCAATCCGGCGCTTACAACCTCGGGTTCTGCGCGTTTCGTGCTTGCGCAGGCAGCCGCGCGCTTCTGGTCTGGTGGCAGTCCAAGCTGGCGCGGCAATGCGTAGTCGACTTGAGGAACGGAGTTTTCGTCGACCAGAGCTGGATGGACCTGGTGCCCGGCCTGTTCGCGAACGTGGCCATCCTGCGCCATCCGGGCTACAACGTGGCCTACTGGAACCTCGCACAGCGCCCGATCGCGCGCAATGATCAGGGCCGCTGGACCGCGGGAGGGGAGCCGTTGGTGTTCTTCCATTTCAGCGGCTTCGATCCGGAACGTCCCGAGGGTTTCTCGCGCCACCAGGACCGGTTCACCCTGGCGCACCTGGGGCTGGCTGGCGAACTGGTGGCGGGATACGGCGAACGGCTGATTGCCAACGGTGCCGCGCGCTACGCTCGCGAACCGTTCGGCTATGGCGCATTCAAGGACGGCACGCCAGTGCCCTCGTCCTTTCGCCGCCTGTACCGGCACAGCGAGCGCGTGCGTGAAAGCCTTGGCGCCGACCCGTTTGCGCGACCCGATGCATTGCAAATGCCGGCAAGTGCGTTCGGCGTGCAATGGATGTACGAGCGACGTGAACGCATGGAGTACCCGTTGTTGAGCGGATTCTCACCGGTCGAGACCAATGCGGCCGAAGAAGGGGTTTGGGCATCGAAGCGGGTGTCGGTCTATTTTTGCGGCGACGCCTGTGGCAGCGTACAGGTGCGCGGTGCATATTTTCCGCAACCGATCGAAATGGCAAGTGGGCGGCGCGACAACACGCTGTCGTTCTGGTGTGGCCCCCATATGTTTTACCAACACACCCTGATTGAGCCGGGGGATTTCGAGATTTCGACCGCATTGCCCGCCGGCTGCTCGCTGGCGGGCGAAATGCTGCGTATCGAGAGTAGCGGTTCGTTTGTACCAAGTGAGATCGGTATCAACGCCCACGATCCGCGCAACCTGGCGTGGCGCGTCAAGTATCTGGCCGTTGGTGCCCTGGCGGTGGTCGATTGCAACAGGTCGCCGGTGTTGCTGGCGGCGGACGACAGTGCCGCGATCCGGGGCGTCAACCTGGTCGCGTACATCAAGGCGGAGTCTGGCGTCGGCGAAGCGGCACGCTGTTGGGCCAAGGCAGCCAGCGCGGCTTGTATTCCGTATTCCCTGCTTGATGTCGGGTATCAGAACCCGAATCCGCAGCGTGATGCCAGCGTTGTGGCTGCCGCCGTTGGGGAGACCTTCGACGTCGATTTGCTGTATGTGAACGCAGACCAGAGCTTGGCAACGCTCGCGTACGTCGGGCGCGTGAAGCCGCCGGCCCGCATCACCATCGGCTTTTGGCACTGGGAGCAGCCGGAACTTCCGCTGCGCTACATGGGCGCTTTCGACGGTCTGACCGAGGTCTGGACGCCATCGGCTTTCGTGCATGACGCGGTGGCGCGGGTTTCCCCCATCCCCGTGTTCAAGGTACCTCATGCGATCGAATTCTCGGTTTCGCCAGGCAGCGGGCGCGCGGCGTTTGGCCTGCCTGCCGATCGCTTCCTCGTACTGGTGATGTACGATTTCCATTCCTATGTGCAGCGCAAAAACCCGCTGGCGGCGATCGAGGCATTCGCCCGCGCGTTCCCCGGAAAATCCGGCGCAACACTGGTGCTCAAGACTGTCAATGCCGACAATTATGCCCACGACTACGCGATGCTGAAGACTGCGATCGACAGCCGCTTTGAAGTGGTGTGCATCGACCGCTTTCTCACCCGTCAGGAGATATTCGACCTGGAGAACTGCTGCGACTGCATGCTTTCATTGCATCGCGCTGAAGGCTTCGGACTCGGGCTGGCGGAGATGATGTATCTGGGCAAGCCGGTGGTTGCGACCGGGTGGTCCGGCAACATGGAATTCATGACGCCGATGAATTCGTTTCCGGTGGAATATGAGTTGAAAAAACTCGCCGGGGCGGATGGCGCGTATGAGGCGGGGCAGGAGTGGGCAGAGGCTGACATAGGACATGCCGCTGCCTGCTTGCGCCGGCTGGTGGACGATGCTGCTCTGGTGCGTGAGGTCGGTGCGCGCGGTGCGGCAACCATGCGCGATCAATTCTCGCCGCTGGCCATCGGCAAGCGGTACCGGAAGCGGCTGTCGCATCTGGCGTGGGCGCTGACCGATGCGAGTACCTGATGGGCGATCGGAAATCAATGTATTGTGGATTGCAGCAAACTTCTGAAAGGGGTGCAATGTTCGGACCTTGGCGGGTGGCAGGAATCTGTGCACTGGCGCTGGTAGTCGCGGCATGCGGCGACAAGGCTGGCGAAAAGCCGCGATCGCCGCCTGCGAACGCGGTTGCTTCCATAGCGGCGGCATCGCCCGGTCCGTTGGAGCCCAGGTACGAAGCCTCGCTGATGGAGGGGATAGATTTTCGCAAGCGCGGATACCCCCGTTTCGTGGCGGAGGTGTCCGGCATGTCCGGCTTCGAGGAGTGGGGGCGGTGGTCGGATGCAGCACAAGGTGCAAGTGTCAAGATCCGGTTTCAGCAACCTCTGCCGCTGCAGTTCACCCTGGAAATCGTGGCCAGCGCCTTTGGCCCCAACCTTGGTCAACCAGTGCGGGTTCGCGTCGGGCAGGTGGAGCAATCGTTCGTTCATCGCGATCCCAGCAATCCCGGTCGCTATGCCCTCAAGTTCGAGCTGACGGCGGCAAGCGACAGCGTGGAGATCATTCCCCCAAAGCCCGTCAGCCCGGCGGAACTCGCAGGCACCCAGGATGTGCGCAAGATCGGAGTCGGTCTGGTTTCGCTCAAGGTGATGAATTGACACTTGACACGTCAGTGTTGACCGACCCCGGCAACATCCTGTTCTGTTTCGTCGCGCTCTGTAGCATGCCGCTTGCGGCAGCCGTAGTGCCGTAGACTTTTCTTGTTTTCGACGACCATGGTTTTCACTACACGGGATCACACTGCCGCTGCGCGGTTGCAGCCTCTGCGCCTGGATGAATTCGACGCTCTCGATGACGAGGCCTTCGTGCGCGCCGCATACTGGCGCTTGCTTGGACGGGCGCCGGATCCAGGCGGTTGCGGGCTGTTTCTCGAACGACTGCGTGCCGGCGCGTCGCGTGTGGAAATCATGGGCGACATCCGGTACTCGCCGGAGGGCGCACGCAAGGCGCGCCCGGTAGCGGGATTGCGCTGGCGATATGTCTGGTACGCGTTGTTGCGCGCGCCCGGCGCGGGCTGGTTGGTGCGCCGATGGCGCCAATTGAAGCAGGATCGCGCGACCGAAAGCATGCCTGCAAGCGTGGCGGTGGCGAGCCGCAGCGGAAACCTGGAAGACGCCTATTTTGACGGCGTACTCGCCTTCAACGATGGCGACTTCGTCGCGCAGGCCTATCGTGACTATCTCGGTCGCGAACCCGATGAGTCCGGTCATCGCAGTTATGTTGCGCGATTGCATTGCGGTGAGGCGCGTGCTGGCGTGCTGCGAAGCATACGCGCGTCGCCTGAGGCCCGCCGGCGTGGTTCCGATGCGCGGATGATCCAGCGCCCGTCGGGACTTGTGACCGACGTTTTGGCGGCGTCGCCTGCTTCCCGCGACATTTGCCGGCCCGTAATCCAGGGCATGATTCCGGACAAGGTGGGCGAATCCGGAGGTGGCGCGACAGTACTGCCCGAAACCGGTCAGTCTGGTAATGCGCCAACCCGCGACAGGCTGTTAAAGGCCGCGGGGAAGTGGGCTGCGGGTCCGCGCCGAATCCCCCGCGTTGCAGACTGAAACCATGCGCGTTGTATTCGATATGCAGGCTTGCCAGACGCCTGGTTCGGCGCGACGTGGAGTGGGGCGCTACTCGGAGTCCTTGTATCGTGCCTTCGCCGCCTTGGGTGGTGACACGGATGTGCATGCCGTGATCGCGGCTGAGTTGCCGGTCGAGAACCTGCCGCCGCTCTGCGAGCATCGCCTCAAGCGTTTGCCGAATTTTCCCGAATGGGGCACCGAGCGCGGATTTCGAGGGGGCGAGAGCGACGCGATCGACGCCACGCTCTACGCTTCCTGCATCGGCGATCTGAACGCGGACATCGTGCATGTGGCACATGCGTTCGAGGGATTTTCCGAGCGGATCGCGTTGCCGCCGGCCGCTGGTCGCGGATCGGGCCTGCTGGTTTCCGCCACGCTTTACGATCTGATTCCGCTGCGTTTCCCCGAGCACTATTTTCGGAATCAGTCGTTTCACCACTGGTACCTGTCGCGCCTGCAGTGGCTGCGGCAGGCGGACTTGTTGCTTTCCATCTCGGAGTCCTCGCGCACCGACGCGATCGAATTTCTGGGCATCGAGCCGTGGCGTATCGCAACCGTTCATGGGGGTGTGTCGAGTCGATTCCGGCCGTGCCAGGACCCTGCTGCCAAGAGACGTCGTTTGGCGCAGCACTACCGGATGCGCGAGCGTTTTGTCCTATACACCGGGGGTGATGATCATCGGAAAAATCTGCACGGCGCGCTGGCCGGATATGCGGCCCTCGCGCCGCAACTGCGGGCCAATTGCCAGTTCATCCTGGTCTGCGATATGCAAGAGAAGCGTCGTGGCGCGCTTATGCAGCAGGCGCGCGACCTGGGCCTGGGGGACGATGAAGTCCTCATCACCGGCTTCGTTGCGGAAGACGATTTGCTCGCCTTTTACCAAACCTGCGATGCGTTTGTCTTTCCTTCCCTCTATGAAGGCCTCGGTCTGCCCGTTCTGGAGGCCATGGCTTGCGGTGCGCCGGTGGTGGGTGGGGACAATTCGAGCATCAAGGAGTTGATCGTGCGCTCCGATGCGCTGTTCGACGCCGCCGATCCCGATGCCATGGCGCGAGTGCTGGGCAGCGTCCTGGCCGATCCGGGGTTCGCGCATACCTTACGCCGTCATGCCGCGACGCGATCGGTGGAGTTCAGTTGGGATCGGTCGGCACGACTTGCGGCCGCGGCCTTCCGCGAAGCGATGGACCGCGGCCACCAGGCCGCGCTTCAGGCGGCGGTGCACGGCTGGTCTGCGCGCATGCGGATGGCGATCCTGACACCCATCCCGCCGACCCGCTCCGGCATCGCCGACTACAGCGCGGAATTTCTGCCGTTTCTCGGACGACATTTCGACATCGATGTCTTTGTCGCGCAGGACACGGTGTCGGATGCTCAATTGCTATCCGCGTTTCGCCTTTTCGACGTGGCGCGTTTTCCCGACCTGGCGCGCGAATATGATGTGATTCTGTATGAATTCGGCAATTCGGAGTTTCACGCGCACATGGTCCCGCTGCTGGCGCGATTCCCTGGCGTTGTGGGGCTGCACGACGCCTACCTGAGCGGGCTGTTCGGCTATCTCGAGTTTTACAAGGGGGAGGCCGGGCGCTTTTACGCGGAGATGCTCGATTCGCACGGCCCGCGCGCGCGGCGCATCCTGGCGCCGGTGATGATGCATCCCGATCCGGTTGCCGAAGCACACAACATGCTGCCGTGTACGCGCCGCATACTTGCAGGTGCGATAGGCGTCATTTCGCACTCCCCGTTCAACGTCGAGATCGCACAGCAAAATTACCCCGAGCGCTGGAACGCACCCCACAGGGTGGTGCCGCAAATGGTGCCGCTGCCAACCGCGACCACAGCTAGCATGCGCGACGCGGCGCGCCGCGAGATCGGGGTCCCGGTCGACGCGTTCGTGATCGTCGCGTTTGGACATGTCGTCTGGACCAAGTGGGGCGATCGCCTTGCCGAAGCGCTGCTGGCCTCCAGCCTGCGGGACGATTCGCGCGTGTATCTCGTGTTCGCGGGCGCGGCCGCACAAGACGATTTCGGCGAACGACTCGCCGAACGGATTCGCACCTGCGGGCTTGGCCGGCGCATGTCCATCACCGGATTCCTGGGCGAAGGTGATTACCACCGGTACTTGCGCGGCGCGGACCTGGCCGTCCAGCTGCGTACCCAGAGCCGCGGCGGCACTCCGAAAGGGGTGCTGGATTGCCTCGCCCATGGGGTCCCGGTACTTGTCAACAACGATGCCAGCTATACCGACTATCCGGACCACGTGGTGGCCAAGCTGCCGGCGGTACCGACCCTGGCGGACATCGGCGCCAGGATCGAGGCGTTCCATGCGGACGCCGCGTTGCGTTCACGCTTCGCCGAAGCCGGCCGCGCGTATGTGCGCGAGCACCACGATCCATCGACCTGCGCCGCCACCTATGCTGCAGCCATCCACGAATTTGTCGGGCGCAGGCGCGCTGCCGCGCGCGATACGCTTGCAAGCTCGCTGGGGCCGCATCTGGCTCTTTGCGCGGACATGGAGGAGGCATGCGAGCGAGCGGCGCGGTGCCTCGATGCGGCCAGCGAAGATGTCTTCCAGCGGCGGCGCATCATCATCGACGTCAGCCATATCGCGGCGCTCGATCACAAGAGCGGGATTCAGCGGGTCGTCAGGCAGATCGTGCGGGCCCTGTATTGCTCCGCCCGGCCGGGCTTCGAGCCGGTCGCCGTGGTTCTTGAGGGTGGCGCCTTGCGCTGCGCGTCGTCCTGGCTGGCAGTGCAGGGACTGCTCCTCCCGCACGAAGTCGCCGACAGCACGGGCCCCGGACAGGTGACACTGCGCCGCGGTGACACTCTCCTGATGCTCGATTCGTCGTGGGAGCGCTGGAGTGAATTCGAACCGGTGTTCCGCGAAGCCAGGGTAAACCGTGTGCCGGTGATCACCGTCGTGTACGATCTGCTGCCCCTGCGCCTGCCGCACTGCTTCGTTCCGGGAGCACGCGAATGGTTCGAAAACTGGTTGCGCGACGCCATCGACGCAAGTGACGCGATGCTTTGCATCTCCCGTTCGACCGCAGAGGATCTGCAGGCCTATCTGGCCGCCGCACCGGTGGCGGGAAACCCACCGAAGATCGGCTACTGGCATCTAGGAGCCGACTTTTCACCGGGTCTCTCCGGCGGCGCGCCGTCCAAGCCGGCACCGATGGCAGGGCGGCCCTATCTCCTGATGGTGGGTACCATCGAACCGCGCAAGTCGCACCGCGTCGTGCTTGAAGCCATGGAAACCCTGTGGCAGGCCGGTAGTGATCTGTGCCTGTGCATCGCCGGCAAGGAAGGCTGGCTGGTCGGCGATCTGTTGCTGCGATTGCGCACGCACGAATACCGCGACAAGAACCTGTTCCTGATCGAAGAGGCGGACGACACCATGATTGGCGGCTTGTATGCAGGCGCGCACGGCATGTTGTTTGCCACGCAGGGAGAGGGATTCGGGTTGCCGTTGGTGGAAGCGGCGCACCATGGTGTGCCCATCCTGTGTTCGGACCTGCCCGTTTGCAGGGAAATTGCCGGCGAGCATGCCGAATACATCGATCCGATGTGCGCCGCGACCCTGGCAAAGCAGATCGCCGACTGGTGGTACAGGCGGCAGCACGGCGAGGTCGTCCCGAGCACGGGCATGCGCCGGCTCTCCTGGGAGCAAAGTGCGGACATGCTGCTCGAGGCCGTGCTCGAAGACCGCTGGATGAAGGGAGTTCCCGATGCCCCCATATAAGACCATCGAACGCTGTCGCGTCAGCGGCAGTCGACGCCTGGTCCCGGTCCTGAGTCTGGGAGAGCAAGCCCTTACCGGGGTGTTTCCGCGCGACTCAAGCGTCGCCGTGACCTCCGGCCCGCTCGACCTTGTATGGTGCCCGGACAGCGGGCTGCTGCAACTGCGGCATTCATACGAAGCCAATGAAATGTACGGGGAGAATTACGGCTACAGGTCCGGCCTGAACCAGTCGATGGTGGATCACCTGGCCGCCAAGGTTGCCTATCTGGAAAGGCTGGTGGCGCCGGCCGCGGGAGACATCATCATCGACATCGGCAGCAACGACGGCACCCTGCTCAAGGCCTACCGGACGCCCGGACTGCGGCGCATCGGCATCGATCCGACCGGCTCGAAGTTTGCCGCCTGCTATCCTGACGGCATCACGCTGGTGCCGGAGTTCTTCTCCAGCCAGGCGCTGCGTTCGGTGGAGAGCGGCTATGCGCGCGTCGTCACCTCGATTGCCATGTTCTACGACCTCGAATCACCGATCGATTTCGCGCGTCAGGTGGAATCGATCCTGCGCGACGACGGCATATGGCATTTCGAGCAAAGCTACATGCCTTCAATGGTGCGGCTCAATTCCTACGACACCATCTGCCACGAGCACCTGGAGTATTACTCGCTCGCGGTGGTCAACTCCGTTTTGGCGGCGGCGGGGCTGTGCGTGGTCGATGTGGTGATGAACGCGGTCAACGGCGGCAGCTTCGCGGTCACCGCGGCGAAAGCCGGAAACCGCTCCATCCGGCCCAACTACGCCGTCATCGAATGGATGCTCAGGCAGGAGCAGCGCATGGGCTTCGACACGCCGCGGCCCTACCGGGATTTCGAAGAACGGGTTTTCCGCCATCGCGAGGATCTGACGCGATTGCTCGCGGGACTCAATGCGGACGGCAAGCGGATCTTGGGCTACGGGGCATCGACCAAGGGCAACGTCGTCCTGCAGTTTTGCGGGCTGACGTCGAAGGATATTGTCGCGATTGCCGAGGTCAATCAGGAGAAGTTCGGCCGCGTCACCCCGGGATCGCATATTCCGATCGTGTCCGAGGCCGAGGCGCGCGCGATGCGGCCGGACTACTTTCTGGTGCTGCCGTGGCACTTCAAGGATGGCATCGTGCGTCGCGAGGCGGAGTATCTTGCCGCAGGCGGACGACTCATCTTTCCGTTTCCCGAAATCGAGATCGTGTAGCACCGGCGGGCCAATGCGCGGGCGCGGTGATGCGCGTGACGGCGCGCTTTTCGGGCCAGACAGCAGCGCAAGCATGCCGTCAGGCTTTCGTGCTACCGTAGAAAAGCCTTCACGGCGCCAGTTTCCGGTGCCTGGCAGATCGACCACTTCCGCATGGCAATCAATGACCGTCCACCCGATTTTCCTGTCCGTCGTGGTCCTGGTGCGCAACCAGGAGCCGCTGCTGCGGGGCATGCTGGAACGCGCGGGCAGCCTGCTCGCCCCGCTGGTTTCCGACTATGAGATCGTGGTGGTCGACAACGCCTCCGAGGATCACAGCGTGGCGATCTTGAAGGCGCTGACGGCGGCCGACGGCCTGGCCAATCTTCAGGTATTCGCCTTGATCAAGGAGGTCGACAGCGATACCGCGGCGTTGGCCGGCCTTGAAAGCGCGTTGGGCGACTGGGTGGCCGTGTTCGATCCGTCGACGGACAATCTCGACTTCATCCCCGCGATGCTGGGCAAGGCGGTGGCGGGGGCTGATGTCGTATACGCCGCCAACGCGGCGCGGCGCGAGACCGGCCTGGCCTACAGGCTGGGCTCGGGAGTATTCAATCAGCTCTACAAACGCCTGCATGGCATCGATCTGGCGCGTGAGGTGCCGAACTTCCGCTTGCTCAGCCGGCGTGTCGTGAACTTTCTTCTGCAGCATCCGCAGCCTGCCATCATGTATCGGCATCTGGCGGCGACCAGCGGTTTTGCGCGCGCCAACCTGGTGTACTCCGCCACGCCGCCGGCCGTGCGACGGGTGCGGATCGGCGCCGCCTTCGAGCGCGGCATGCGCCTGTTGCTATCGACCACGCGCGCACCCATGCGCATCGTGACTTCGCTGTCCTTGTTCGGCGCCGTCGCCAATCTGGTCTATTCCTGCTACGTCATCGCCATTGCGCTGTTCAAGGCGGACGTCGCGCCCGGTTGGGTCACGCTTTCATTGCAGCAGTCCGGCATGTTCTTTCTCATTTCACTGGTGTTGCTCGTGCTTGGTGAATACATTCTCAACATGGCGAGCATGTCCAACGAAGGGCCGGCCTACCATGTCGCGCAGGAGTTCACCAGTGCCCGCATGACACGACGCGAGAAGCTCAATCTCGAAGTTGTGTCGGAGGCGCCTGCGGCGGCGGGCCGGCGGGGCGATGCGGTGCGCGACCGAGGCGGGGCCGCCGCCGCCATCGACGCGTCGTCCTGAAGCGCGGCAACCGGTGTACGACGCCATTGTCGTCGGCGGAGGGTTCTACGGCGCCACGGTCGCCGCGTATCTGGTCAGGCGTCGCGGGCTCAAGCGCGTCCTGCTGGTCGAGTGCGAAGCCGGATTGTTGCAACGCGCATCGTTCAACAACCAGGCGCGTGTCCACAATGGTTACCACTATCCGCGAAGCTTCACCACGGCCTACCGGAGTCGCATCAACCTGCGCCGGTTCGCGCAAGACTTTCCGCAGGCGGTTCGGCACGACTACACCGCGCTCTATGCGATCGCGCGGCGCAGTTCCAAGGTCACGGCAAGTCAGTTCGAGCGCTTTTGCCTTGACATCGGCGCCAGGCTGCAACCGGCCTCCGCGCCGCTGCGCGCTCTCTTTGATGCACGCCTGATCGAGCGCGTATACATGGTTGAGGAACCGGTTTTCGATGCCCGCATGCTGGCCCGGCGTGCGGTGCATGAGTTGGCCGTGGCGGGAGTCGAAGTGCGGCTGGATACACGGGTAGTGACAATCGATGCTTCGACAGCAGGCATGAGCCTCGTGCTGAGGAACGAGTTGACCCACGAAGACGCCGGGAGCGTCGCGGCACGCCATGTATTCAATTGCGCATACAGCGGCTTGAACGCGATCGCCGGCGACTTCAAGGGATCGGCTGTGCCACTCAAGCATGAAATCACGGAATTGGTGTTGATCGACCCGCCGCGGGATCTGCGCGGAATTGGCATTACCATCATGGATGGGCCATTTTTTTCCACCTTGCCGCATCCGGCCAGCCAACTGCACAGCTTGTCGCATGTTCGTTACACGCCACATCTCGCTTGGGAGGATCTGGGCGGTGCCGATCCGTACACGAAATTGCGGGAATATCGCCGCGAATCGCGGGTCGACAGGATGCTGCGCGATGCGGCGCGATATGTGCCGGCAATGGCCGATGCGGTCCCGGTGCAATCGCTGTTCGAGGTCAAGACCGTTTTGGGGAAGAATGAGATCGATGACGGCAGGCCGATCCTGTTCGAACGGGATGCGCACCTGCCTGGCCTGTATCTCATTCTTGGCGGCAAGATCGACAACATCTATGACGTGCTCGAGCGACTGGATGCCGAAGCCCTGTAGGCTGGCTGCCGGCCCGCCCAAGCTTCCCTTGGCGGGCGGCAGGCTCAGGTGGGGAGCCGCGCAGACCAGGCGTGCCGGGGGGGCTTGCAGGGCCGCTCTAGCGGTGACATCGGGAAGGCGATCCGATGGGTGATGCCTTGGTTGGCGCATCCGGCTTTGTCGGCACTTCGCTATTGCGGCAGACCGGCTTCGAAAGTCGATATCGCAGGGCCAACATCGCGGACATCGCCGGACGCAGCTTTGACACCGTGGTCTGCGCAGGTGCTCCGGCGCAAAAATGGATCGCAAACCGCGAACCGGACGCGGATCGCGCGAATATCGATGGCTTGATCGCGCATTTGCGACGCATGCACTGCAGGACGTTCATCCTCATCAGCACCGTTGACGTCTTTCGTTCACCGACAGGCGTTGATGAGCGATCCGCGGTGGACGAGTCGGGATTGCATGCCTACGGCCTGCATCGGCGTCGCCTGGAGCGGTTTGTCGAGGAGCGTTTTGACCGGCGCCTGATTGTGCGTCTGCCTGGTCTGGTCGGTCCGGGCCTGCGCAAGAACGTGATTCATGATCTGCACCATGCGCATGACCTCCACAACATTGACAGCCGGGCGGTGTTCCAGTTCTATCCGATGGTCAATCTCTGGTACGACATCGGCATCGCCTTGCGTGCCGGTCTCGACCTGGTCCACCTGACGGCCGCGCCGATCAGTGTCGCGGAACTGGCGCTCGAGGGTTTTGGACGGCCGTTCGAACAACGCAATGGCGCCGCCATTCCGGCCTATGATTTCCGCTCCTGCCATGTCGAGCAGTACGGGGCGACGGGCCACTACCAGTACGGCCGGCGCGAGACGCTCCTCGCGGTTCGCGCTTATGCGCAGAGCGAACCGCGTGCGGGGCAAATGACAGGTTCGGATCGCACATGAGGATCGCGGTTTCCGGGATCGCATGGGACACGGCCGAAGATGTCGCCGTGGCGCAGCTGCTGGCGCGGCTGAACGTCGACGCGATCGACATCGCGCCTGGCAAGTACTTTCCCGATCCGCGCCAGGCGCCCGAGGACGCGATCTCCGACTTGCGGCGATGGTGGTCCGCGCGCGGCATCGAGATCACCGGCATGCAGGCGTTGCTGTTCGGGACAACCGGGCTGGGCATGTTTGGCGCCAGCCAGGCCAGGGTCGCCATGCTGGAGCGCCTTTTCGCGATTTGCAGGATTGGCGGCCTGCTCGGTGCGACCCGGCTGGTGTTCGGGTCACCCGCGCAGCGCGATCGCGGCACGCTGGACGACATCAGGCTTGAGCAGTCGGCGATCGAATTTTTCCGCCGGCTTGGCGACCATGCCGCACTGCACGGCGTGGTGGTGTGTCTGGAGCCCTGTCCACCGCGCTACGGCGGCAATTTCATGACCAACAGCGCCGAGACCGCGCGCATTGTGGAGTGCGTCGGGCACCCCTCGATTCGCATGCAGATCGACACCGGCGCGATGAGCATCAACGCCGAGGACCCGTTCGTCATGCTGGCCCGGTTTGCCCACCTGGCAGGTCATGTGCACGCGAGCGAGCCGGGTCTTGTGACGCTGGGGGACGGCGCTGTCGATCATGCCGCGGCTGGCGCGGCGCTGGCGCGCTACCTGCCGCAGCATCTGGTGGCCGTCGAAATGAATGCGAGCCGCAGCCAGCCGCACCTGGATGCAATCGAACGCGCCGTGCGCCTGGCGCAGCGCCACTATGCGGCCGGCGGGAGCGCAATTGGATCGCGCTAGCTGGCAGGTGCCTGCCTTCGAAGCCGGGTTGTGGCTTGGCCGCGTCACCAGATTCTGTGTCGTCATTCCCGTGATCAACGAAGGCGGGCGTATCGGGCGCCTGCTTGCACGCATGCAGGACCAGGGCGTCGCGCGCTACGCCGATATCATTGTGGTCGACGGCGGCAGCACTGATGGTTCCCTTGACCTGGCGGCGCTGCGGGCCAGGAATGTTCGCGGCCTGCTCGTCAAGACCGGTCCGGGAAGGCTGAGTTCGCAGCTCAGGTGCGCGTATGCCTTTGCACTTGACCAGGGGTACGCGGGGATCGTTACGATCGACGGCAACGACAAGGACGATCCGGCACCGATCGGCGCGTTTATCGCGGCCATCGATGCCGGCGTTGATTTCGTGCAGGCATCCAGATTCATTCCGGGTGGCGTGGCCGAGCGCACGCCACTATCCCGTCTGCTGGCGATCAGGCTGGTCCATGCCCCTTTGCTGAGCTTGTGTTCCGGCTTTCGTTGGACCGATTCGACGCAGGGATTTCGCGCATACAGCAGTCGCGTACTGCTTGATCCGCGCGTCGCGCCATTTCGCGCGGCATTCGCCGACTACGAGTTGCTGGCGTATCTGTCGTACCGCGTGCCCCGGCTCGGCTATCGTTGCGTCGAGTTGCCCACGACGCGACGCTATCCGCAAGACGGCAGTGTGCCCACCAAAATCTCCGCGATCGCCGGAAACTGGCGGGTGCTGCGGGCGTTGATACGAGCTTGCCTGGGACGGTTGAATCCCTGACCGGCGCTGCATCCTCGCCGGTTCCGAGCATGGCTTTATTTCCGGTCCGGTTTGCGCGCGGGCTCGATGACCAACGATTTCAGTGCGATTCCGAGTGCGCGGGCATCCTCGCTCAAACCCAGGGATTTCGGCGATGTTGGTTGCGGGACGTCGATTTCCAGAACTCGCACGCCGTCGTCGCTGTCGTCGATGGCAATCTGCAGTTCGCCCGGGGTCTCGGTGAGGGTAAACGACTTTTGGATGCGCCCGATGCGCATCCTGAACGCTTGCCCGACATTCGGGCCATAGGCGCTGGCGTTGAGTCGCACCACAAAACTGCGCGGCAGCACGGACGAGAGCTCGATCGTCACGACCCGGGCTACCGACCAGGTTCCCATGCTTTCCGCATTCGAAAGTCCGTTGGTGCGCGCGACGACGCCCGGCCATGTTGCCTTTGAGAAGTCGATGTTCCGGTCTCTTGCCAGTTTGATCAGCCGGTATCCGGCGCCGCTGATCTCGAATTCGGGAGCATCAATCCGCGCATTGTTGCCCACCAAAAGCAGCCAATCGCGGTCGCTGCCGATACTGCCGACGTCGATTTTCGAGTCGCCTGGCAATAGCATGACCGCGGCATGCGGATTGTCCACATGGAACAGGGTCCGGTAGAGGTAACCCAATTCCGCTCCCGCGACCAGCAGTTTCGAAGCCGCCTGGCGGTCCAGGTAGCTGTGCGCAAAAATGCCGGCCTGATCGTACGCGTCCGGCAAGGCGCGCTGGCGCATCGTGACAGTGGCGTGGGTTGAGGCAATTGCGACGATGGCGGGCATGAGGACGTAGAGAAACATCCGGGCCCCAAGCGCGCGACGAAAGAGCCAGATCACGACAGCCGCAAGGCCCGCCAAGGCGAGCAGGATGAAGGCCGTCGGACTATCGAGAACCCCTGCGAGCTCCGGGCAATCGACGATCGAAAGAGTGTAGGAGGTCATCCCGGTGAACATCGCGTACAAGAGCGCGATGCCCACGACCACAGCCGGAACGATGTGCCTGGCCCTGGCAGCCGATGCGGCGCCGTGGACGGACTGGATTTGCGAAGCGGCGATGATGAGCAAGAGCGGGAAAGCGAAGTTGTAGTAGCGCGCATGAATTCGGCCGATCGATTCATACGGCCCCACGCCGGCGATTGATGCCGCATAGAGCGCGGTGATTGCCACCAACGGAACGAAAATGGCCAGGGCGAGCGTGGCGACGGCGCGTCGCGGGTCGCAAGGATCGGTCGCGCAGGCCGGGTCCTGGGCGCTGGTTCTCGCCAGCATGCCGGGCAGACTGGCCATCGGCAACGCGAACAGGGCTGCCAGCGCAAGAAAATGTCCGCCAAGATTCTGCACCGCCAGCCAGAGCAGGCGCGGATAGTCACGGACCGAAAGCAATGCCGCGGCATTGGGCGCGTAGTCGCTGCCGGTGAGATTCAAGCCATCGGTACCCGCGAGCAGATAGCCGACGGTCAGGCGTACGGCCAGCAGCGCGGCAACAAAGACAACAATCCCGTGGGCGAACCATTTGGCGGAGAAGGCTCCGCGCGACTGGAGCCGGGTCAGCAGGATGAACACGATGTAGCCCAGCGCGAGGAAAAAGGCGTGGACCTTCACCAGGGTCATGATGCCCACCAGGATTCCCGTTGTGGCGTGGCCGGCATCGCGGCCTTTTCCGGCGTACTGGATCGAGAGCCAGACAAACAGCCAGAAGCAAAAGAAGTACATTGCCTCCGGCATGAAATAAGCGGTATATGAATTGAACGGCGAGAGCGCGGTGAGAATGGCGACGGTGGTTGCCGCCGTGCGTGAACTCGCCTTTCTCGCGACCAGATAAACCAGCGGCACCGCGGACAGGAAGAAGAACACATTCAGCAAACGCGCGCAGTCAAGAAAATCGCGACCGCAGGATTTGGTGATGCCGTAGATGGCGAGATACAGGTAAGACGGTGCCGTCGCTTCGGCGAGCGGTGTGAGTCGCGCCCCTTTGCTGTAGACCCACTCATCAGTGAATACAATCGGGTACAGACCGGAGTTCCTGAAATAGAGCAGCATGAACAACCCGCACAGGGCCACCCATGGCAGGGTGATGGCAAGGCTAGTCCCGCGGCCGACTCGGTCGGTGTCAGCTGGCATCATCTTGGGTCTTGTCACTCATTTGGCGTTGCGATTCGCCGCCGGCTTCGCTTTGGCGCGTGCTGTGAACGGGCGGGCGCGTGAGCATGGCCTGCCAAGAAGCAATTGTATGAACTTATGCGGCGCCCGGGCCACCTGATGGCGTCCGGTCGCATTGAGCTGATACTCGCAGTCGATGCGATCAAGCCGCCCTTGACCGGTATCGGCAGGTATGCATGGGAGCTTGCCACCCGTTTGCCGCGCTTGGCCGATGTCGCGGTTGCGCGCTTTTACGCCAACGGCACTTTCATCGCCGATCCGCAGTCGTTGTTGGCGCAGGCGCCACTCAAGCTTGCCGCGCGTCGCCGACTGCTGCGCAACACGTTTGCCGTTGGCGCCTATCGCCGGCTTGCGCCGATGTTCCATCGCTGGCGCTTGCGCAAGCTGGATGGCCACTTGTTTCATGGCCCCAATTTCTACCTTCCCGACTTTCCGGGCAAGTCGGTGGCCACCATCCATGACCTTTCGATCTTTCGCTACCCGCAGTTCCACCCGCCCGCTCGCGTGGCCTTCATGCGCAAGGAGATTCCGCTTACCTTGCGGCGCGCCGACCTTCTGATCACCGATTCCGAATTCATCCGCAAGGAAGTGATCGAATGTTTTGGCTGGCCGCAATCCCGGATCGTGACCATTCCGCTTGCCGCGGGCGCGGAGTATCAACCTCGCGAGGGCCGCGAAACGGCCAACTTCCTCGCCGCACATGGCCTCGAGCATGGGCGCTATGCCCTGTGCGTTTCGACCATCGAACCACGCAAGAACATCGCCGCGCTGGTGCGCGCCTATGCGCAACTGCCGGTAGCGCTGCGCGCCCGCTATCCCCTTGTATTGGCGGGCGATCGTGGCTGGCTGAGCGAGGCGGTGCATGCGCAGATTGAACGTGCCCGCGCCCAGGGCTGGCTGCGCTATTTGGGTTATGTACCGGAAAGCGTCCTGCCGCTGCTGTTTGCCGGCGCCCGCGGTTTTGCGCTGCCGTCGCTGTATGAAGGGTTTGGCCTGTCGGTGCTCGAGGCGTTCGCCAGCGGGCTGCCGGTCCTGACTTCACGCGATTCCGCCTTGTCCGAACTCGCCGACGGTGCGGCGTGGCTGGTCGATCCAATGGACGACATCGCGATCAGGGATGGCCTCCGGGTGCTTCTGGAGGATGAGACCTGGCGGCGCGGCGCCAGCCGGCAGGCGCTCGCTGTCGCCCATCGTCATTCATGGGACTTGACGGCAAGTCGCACCGTGGCGGCATATCGCCACGCGCTGGCTCTTGACTAGCTGCATGAAGCGGGCGCCGACGGTCAATCGTTTATCATCGCGCGGGGCTTGAGTTTGAGGCTTTTGATGAGAAATCCGCGATGAAGGCCGCTACGGCGGGGCGGCGGGCACTGGTCACCGGGATTACCGGGCAAGACGGCATTCTGCTGGCGGAAGCATTGCTTCGGCGTGGATACGAGGTGATTGGATTCGGCCGGCGCGCGACGATCCTGTCGCGCAAGGACCTCAAGGCCCTGTTTCGGCGCATCGAACTGTTTCACGGCGACCTCGCGCATTCGGTCGACATCGCCGAAGCCATTCAGCACTTTCAGCCAGACGAGGTCTACAACCTGGCATCCCAATCGGCGCCGGGTCTCTCCTGGGCGCAATCGCTGGAGACAGGAGAAGTCACCGCGATCGGCGCGCACCGCCTGTATGAAGCGGTGCGCCGATTCAAGCCGGACTGCCGGATCTACCAGGCATCGTCTTCGGAAATGTTCGGCAAGGTGCTTGAATCGCCGCAAACCGAGAAAACGCCGTTCAACCCGAGCAATCCGTACGCTGCGGCCAAGGTCTATGCGCACCAGATGGCGAACATCTTTCGCGCCAGCTACGGCATGCACATCTGCTGCGGCATCCTGTTCAATCACGAAAGCCCGTACCGCGCGATGCATTTCCTCAGCCAGAAGGTCACCTACGGCGCGGCATGCGCGCACCTTGGCATTGCGGAGTCGGAGATCCTCAACGAGGAGGGGGAGCCGATAGTGGCGGGCGGCAAGCTGCTGCTCGGCAACCTCGAGGCGGCCCGCGACTGGGGACATGCGCGCGACTACGTGGAGGCGATGTGGCTGATGTTGCAGATGGAGGCGCCGGGTGATTACGTGATCGGCACCGGTCGCTTGCGCACGGTGCGTGACATGTGCGCCGCGGCGTACCGGCATGTCGGCCTGGAATGGCGCGACCATGTGATTTCGGACCCGCGCTTTGTACGCTTGACCGAAACCGGGGCGACGGTTGCCGATGCATCACGTGCGCAGGCCGATTTCGGCTGGGCACCGACCATCAGCTTCGAAGCCTTGGTCGCCGAGATGGTCGATGCGCACGTTGCGCATCTTGCCGCGGGCAAGGCGAACTGAAGCCGCGCGCATGCGCATCCTGCATTTTTGCAAGAACCCGCCGGATTCGGTGGGGGGCATCGAGCAGGTGGTCGATCAACTGGCACGCGGTACGGCCGCGGCAGGGGCGCAGATCGATGTGCTGCACCTGAGCCGGGAACCAGCCGGGCCGCCGGTCAAGCTACGCGGTTACACGGTGCATCGCGCGCATCTCGATCTCGAGCTGGCAGCAACCGGCTTCTCGTTGTCCGCATTCGGGCGCTTCGCGGCATTGGCGCGCAAGGCGGACGTGATCCACCATCATTTTCCCTGGCCGTTTGCCGATCTGGTGCACCTCATGGTCGCGCCCGACAAGCCGAGTGTGCTCACCTATCACTCCGACATCATCCGCCAGCAAAAACTGCTCAGGCTGTACCGCCCGCTACGGCGGCGCTTTCTGGCCAGCGTGGACAGGGTGGTCGCCACTTCGCCGAATTACCTGGCCACCAGTGCGGTGCTGCAGGAAGTGGCGCAGAAGGTCTGCGTGATCCCGATCGGACTGGACCGCGCGGCGTACCCGGAGCCTGATGCGCAGCGCGTGTTGTATTGGCAGAGTCGCCTTGGAGCACGGTTCTTCCTTTTTGTCGGCAAGCTGCGCTACTACAAGGGCTTGCATTTGTTGATGCAGGCGGCGCAGGGACGGCAATACCCGATTGCGATCGTGGGCGCCGGGCATATCGAAAGCGAACTCAAGGCGCTGGCGTTGCAACTGGGCGTCAGCAACGTCAGGTTCCTCGGGGAGTTGCCGGACGCCGACAAGGTCGCCTTGCTGGCCTCCTGCTGTGCACTGGTGTTTCCCTCGCATTTGCGCTCGGAGGCGTTCGGCGTATCCCTGCTTGAGGGGGCGATGTTCGGCAAGCCGCTGATTTCCAGCGAAATCGGCACCGGCACCTCCTTTGTCAATATCGGCGGGCAGACCGGGCTGGTGGTGCCGGCGGCCAACGTGCCGGCGCTGCGTGACGCGATGGACTACATGTGGGCCAATCCGCGTGACGCACAAGCGATGGGGCGACGGGCCGCGCGGCGCTATGCGAATCTTTTCACCGCTCGCGAGATGGTCGATCGCTACCTCGTCTTGTATCAGGAACTTGTGCAAGGCCGGGTCGCCAATCGTACCGGTTCAGACCCGGTTGCCGTGGCGCGCGGCATTTGAGTCAGGCACTGAAAAAAAGCCTCAGTCGACGCCCTTGCGCTGGCGCAGTTCGATGTTGGAAAGCCGTGTTGTCGCACAGGCGTCCGGGTTTTCCAGGCCGATGCGGATTGCCTTCACGCGATTGAGCAGAAGCCAGCGGGGAGACGAATCGACCGGCACGATCAGTGCACCCTGCTCCGCATTGAAGCGCAGTGTCGAGGTGTCGGCCGGACCGGTCTGATCGTCGCCCCACCAGGTCAGTCGCAGCCGCGGCGGCGCCTTGCGGCCAGTGCAGGAAAAATCGAACTTCAAAAGGCCCGCGTCGCGGCCGGACAAGGCGGTTTGGTCGATCGGCAGTGTCACGCCGGGGCCGGGTTCTATGGCAGTCGATTCGCCGCTGCGCGCGGCCTTTGCCGGCGTGGCCGGATCGCCTGCATCGATACGCTTGACGAGCCTGCTGTGATCCAGCAAGGAATGCGCGGAGCGTCCCCATGCGATCGGTATGCTTGCCAGATCGGCGTGGGAGAACGCCCTTTCAAACAGGGTCAGTCGCGTCTCCTCCGGTGACATGCGCACGCTGACCGTGCCGCGCATGCCGGCCGACCCCGCCTCCAGACGCGGCCCTTCGAACCAGATCGCCGCGCCTTCAGGCCATATGCGCGAGACGATCCGCACCTCCCCGCCGGGCAAGCGCAAGGGGGTGCCAACCGGGATCGAGGCCGCGAATACCGGGTTGTCGACAACGATCGCGGCCTCCCGCCGATGCACACCCGCCTGCCAGTTGTCGTCCGTGATGGCCTTTATGGCGCTTTCAAGGACCAGGTTCTCGGTGCCACTTGCGCGGCTTCGATGCAGCGCAAGCACCAACCCCTGCCTTGCCACCGGCATGTAGTTGAGCACGATGTAGCGGTACAGGAGAGGCGCGCGCAAGGCCAGGCGGCCGTCTTCCATGGCGACCGAGTCGGCTTCCACCAGCAACACCGGTGGCGGCTTTGCGGCGATTCGCTTGAGTGCCTCAACCTGCTGCGCCGGTGCCGCCAGATTGAACGTGGCGGCGATCGGTATCGGCGGCCGGCGATCGAAGTAGAAGTAGTGCGCTATGCGATTGCTCAGATCGAGATAGGTCTCGCCGGGCGCAAGATGCTCGTCGAGCGCCGCCTTGACCCGCACCAGGCGTGCCCAGTGCTTTTCTTCCACCGCGGCCAGGCCCAGTTTCGGCATGCCCGCTGCCGGCCCGTTCATCAGTATTCCCGCATCGATCTCGGCGGCGACCGCGCTGGCCATCGAGGCTACCGAGACCGGGCGAAAATTCAGCAATGCGCCAAACAGCGCGATGGTGGCGATGAAAGCCGCGCGCTGGCCGGCGCGCAGGAGCGGCCACAGCACGACCGGCAGCAGCACCATCCATCCAAGGGTGGCGAACACGCCGGCGCGGGTGGATACCCGGTCCGGGTCGATGCGGCCCATGGCGTAGGGGATCAGCAGCATCACGAAGATGAATACCACCAGTGCCGGCAAGCGTGCGGACCCGGCAGGCCAGCCCGCGCTCCGTCCGCAGGTCATCACCCACAGGCAGGCGACCGGCAACACAATCCATGACATGCGAATCAGTTCGATCAGCAGTTGGGGTTGCGGCGGCGTCGCCCAGCTCAGGCTCCAGGGTATGCCGTAGGCGACCTGGTTGATGGGGCCATTCTCCAGCAGATAGCGCACCGCGCCCAGGGTCATGGCCGCCAGCGGTGGTGTTGCAAGCACGGCTGCCACGATGGCCGCCGTTGCGCCGATCATCAAGGCGCCGCGCTTGTCGCGGGCACACGCGACTGCGCGCGCTGCGGCGAGGGCGATCAGGCTCGATGCCGCGATCAACAGGCCGCCCTGAGGCGGAACGGCCAGGAACACGATGGGCGCGGTGATCAGCCATTGCATCAACCAGCGTTGCGGGCGTTCGCGCCAGGAAGGCGCAAGCCAAATGCAGATGAACGGAACCAGGAAGAACCAGGCCAGCCGGCCATCGAGGAACATCACCGATGCAAATGCGAGTGCGAGGCTTCCCGTGAAGCGGTGGATGAAAAGGAAGGCGACCATGGCCAACAATGCATGGCTCAGGCGCACCGATTCGTGGAAGGTGGCGGCAGTGCCGTCGTAGAACAGCAGCGACACCAGGCCCGGCAAGTCGTCGTCGATCAGGCCATGGGGTGGCACGTAGTCCACATAGGGGATCGCGCCCCGGCCATAGGACCAGACACCCAGAAGCGATTCACCGAAATGGTAATCGTCGGCTGAAATGAAAGGCGTCACCGTATTGCCGACCTTCAAGGCGATTGCCAGGGCGATCAGGGCGATCGGCGAGAGGCAGTTCCATGGCGCCTGCCCATCGAATTTCGCGCGCGAGCAGCGGCGCAGCACGTCGATCACGCCCCAGACAATGAGGCCTGCGATCAGGGCCTTGAGCGCGAACGAAGTCGGGTATTCGATCGCGGCACCATCGGCGGGCTTGAGCCGCGCGGGGTAGAGCACGGCAAACAGGAAGGGTAGTCCGATTTGCGACCAGGTGAGCATTTGTCGGGTCAGCTCCGGCACGCGCGCCGGCCACCGCAATGCGACCAACAGCCAGGCGCAGGCGCAGCCGCCGGCGATCCAGCCGGCGGCGATCAGGCACTGCGTGGCGCCGAACCCGCCGACCTGGTACCCGGCAAGACGGCCGCCGACCAGGGCCAATTCGAACGGTGCGAGCGCGAACAGCAGCGAGGCCAGAAGCGCGCTGCCCGCGAGCGCCGGGCCGCAGCCTGCAGGTGGCGAATTGCGTGCCAACCCTGCGATGGCCAGCATGATCAGGCCCAACGCGGAAATTGCCGCCAGGACCGGCTCGAAATCCGAGCGGCCCGCAACACGGCCGATGACCACCAGGAACGGGATCGACCAATAGAACAGCTGGTGCGTGAACGCAGCGGCGGCGGCCGTGTCTTGGCGTTCCCGCAAGCGTGCCTCGATGCTTCCCAGGCAACGAAACGCGAGGACGAGAGCGACGGCGAAGACCGGCACGGCGACGATGTCCTGGAGCTTGGTCGAGGCGCGCCAGGCAATGTGGCCGACGATGAAATCGGCATAGGTCGGCGCGATCTCCAGCCGCAGCGCAAGGGCGGCGCAGGTGATCGCAATGGCCATCGAGGCAAGCGCCGCGGCCGCGTGGTTCATGACCATGTACGACAAGCGCGGCCGGCGCTCTGTTCAAGCTGCGGTGCTGCGGCCTGGCCGACGCGAATGTGGTTCAGAAAGCACCTTGTGTATCTGGGGTGGCCATGACAGGCCGGCGGCTACGGCCTCGCATCGATCGCTGCCAGGCGACGCGGGCGTGTGCGCCAGATTTTACTTGCGTCTGGCGGGTGCTTGCCGACAAGGCGGCTGGTCGAAGGACGAAAAAAAACCTGCCGCTTGCGCGGCAGGTCTTTCGGAGGCTTGAGACTTGTGTAACCGGACTATCAGGCAACCTGGCGGCGGCGGCGACCTACCAGTCCAGCACCCATCAGTCCGAGTCCTAGCAGCGCCAGAGAACCAGGTTCTGGAATCGACGCCCCTTGAAGGTTCAAACTGAAGTTGTAGAGGACCGGGCTGACATCGGTTCCATTCAACATGGTCGACGAGCCAGACTGCTGCATATCGCCATTCACTCCCAAGGTCAGGTCAACAGTGATTGTCTGGGTCTGGAAAAACGACGCTGCCGAACCGCCAACCGCGTTGAACGAAGCTTCAGAAAACGACAACTCCTGACGACCACTGATCCCGCAACTGCTGTTATCTGTTAGTGGGCAATTCTGATTTTGTTTGACTTCCCACTGCGCGTAGCTCGACGTATTCAACGGCGGTACGGTGACAGCAGCCAACTGCAGGAACAACGTACCACCCTGCGCTGCGTTCAAAAGCGCTTGGCAATTGGATGCGGCACCACCTACGCTCTTGCCAATATCGCATGCCGTCGTCATGGCATTGGTGATCGTACCGGGCGCCAGGCTGTAGAACAGGATATTGTAAGGATTCATTGCGCCTGTCACCACACCCTTCGGGCCGCTAATCGTGGAACCTGACAAGCTCTGTACCGAAGCACCATGGAAAATGTAGAACAAGTCGTTGGTAGGGCTGCTACCGCCGAAATTCGCGATCTTGCCAAATGCGAAAATGCCGTCACCCACGTTGATACTCGTATTCGCACCAACTGTGATTCCAACACCTGGATTGTTCGTATCTTGTATGCCGGCGGCGCCACGATAAAGGTCGCTATCGCTCATGTTGTAATTTATACCCCCCGCAAGCGTGCCGGATTCAACTGCAGTGCCAAGTGTCCTGGCAAAAAACGCTGCGCCGTAACCGGCAGTGATATTGACATCGCCGGCATTCCAAGTCACGCCGTCTTGCGAGATAGCCGATGCCGAACCCGCTACGGCCAAACTCATTGCCCCAATCAGTGTCTTAAGATATGTTTTCATTTACTACCTCCGTTGAGAAAAGTGAACCAGTCCTGCACAAGTTCCATAAAGCATTAGCCGTGCCAGATTTAATTGCCCCCCTTTAACCAATTGAAAACAATAAGAAAAAAGTAATTCATGTTCGAATTAGACGTTGTTGCAAGGCGCTGTGGACGGACGAGTGTAAAAAAAATCGACACTACCAAAGGCGAATTGGCGCCGGCAATTGCTACCTTGCCATCGAGCTGATTGCTACTTGAGCCCGAACCGATGCATCAGGTCATACAAGGTCGGCCGGCTGACGCCCAGCAATTCAGCCGCCTTGGCCAGGTTTCCATTGGCGCGCGCGGTGGCGGCGAGGACTGCTCGCTTCTCTGCCTCGTCGCGTACCTTGCGCAGGTTCAGTTCATCCGGTTCCGGGTTTTCGCCCTCATCCAGGCCGATATCGGCCGCCGTGATCTGGTTGCTGTCAGCCATGATCACCGCGCGCTTGATGCAGTTTTCCAGTTCGCGCACGTTGCCGGGCCAGGCATGGCCTTCGAGCGCGCGCACTGCACCATCGTTCAAGGCCACGCCGGCCCGATTTTGCTCTTCGGCGAACTTGCGCGCCAGCGCATGCGCCAGCAGTGCCACATCGCCGATGCGCTCACGCAGCGGCGGGATGACCACCACGATCTCGGCCAGGCGGTAATACAGGTCTTCACGGAAGCCGCCTTCACGTGTAAGCGCTTTCAGGTCTTGATGGGTGGCGCAGACGATGCGCACGTCGACCGGAATTTCCTGCCGGCCGCCGATGCGCTCGATCACGCGTTCCTGCAGGAAGCGCAGCAGCTTGGACTGCAGCGGCAGCGGCAGGTCGCCGATTTCGTCCAAGAAAAGCGTGCCGCGGTTGGCGGTTTCGATCTTGCCCAGGGTGGTCTTGGAGGCGCCGGTGAAAGCCCCCTTTTCATAGCCAAAAAGCTCGCTTTCGAGCAGGTTTTCGGGGATAGCGGCGCAATTGATCGCCACGAAGCGTTCGCTGCGTCTTGGTGAAGCCGCATGCACCCCGCGCGCCAGCAATTCCTTGCCGGTGCCGGATTCGCCCAGCAGCATCACGGTGGCGGACGAGGTCGCCACTTTTTCGATGGTGCGGCAGATTTTCAGCATCTGCGGGTCGCGCGTGATGAGGCCGGCCAAGGTGTCGGGTTGGCGCATCGCGGCCAGGCGCTGGTTTTCCTGCTGCAGGTCATGCAGCCGGAAGGCGCGATCGATGGTGAGCACCAGCAATTCCGGCTCGAACGGCTTGGCAAAAAAGTCATAGGCGCCCAGCGCGATCGCGCGCAGGGCGTTGGCCTGGTCGTTCTGGCCGGTCAGGACGATCACCTTGGTGTCCGGCGCGATGGCCAGCAGGTTTTCCAGCAGCTTGAAACCTTCGGAGACCGAATCGGGGTCGGGCGGCAGGCCTAAGTCCATGGTGACGACCGCCGGCGCGTGACGGCGCACCTGGGCCAGCGCGGATTCGCCGTCGTCGGCGGTCAGGGTCTCGAACTTGTCGAGTGACCAGCGCAACTGCTTTTGCAGCGACGGATCGTCCTCGACAATCAAAAGCGGGCGCGGCTTGAGGGGGCTTTCACTCATTGGGCTACCCACCCTTGGCCGCGTGACATCCTCCCCGCGGGCGGCGCATTGCTCAATTCGGTGCTCCTTTCATGCGGCCAGGCGGGGGCACTCATGCAGCCTCCGGCTGCAGGCGGTCGCGCGGGCCCGGAATGCCCGCTTCAAATAAGGGCAATTGCACGGTGATGCGGGTGCCGGTTCCGATGCTGCTTTCCACCAGCATTTTTCCGCCCAGTTCCTGCACGTATTGCTGGCTTTCGTAGGCGCCGATGCCCATGCCGCTGTGCTTGGTGGTCTGAAACGGTTTGAACAGGCGCTCACGCACGAATTCCGGGTCCATGCCAGTGCCGGTATCGCCTACTTCGATCATTGCCTGCCCTCCGTGGCGGGCAAGCTTGACCCATACTTTGCCGCTTGACTGTTTCGATTCGGTCGCATCCAGCGCATTTTGCACCAGATGGCCGATCACCCGCTCAATGCGCTCTTCATGCCCGCGCGTCATCAGGCGCTCGCCTAACTCGATACCGACAGTTCTGCCTTGGGCGGCCTTGGCTTTGCTGATCTTTTCAACGATGCGGCCGAGGTCGACACCCACCGGCGTGCCCGGCGGGGTCGCGCCTTCACGCAGTTGCAGCATCAGCTGGCGCATGCGTTCGACCGAGTGCTGCACGGTCATGCGCATGTCGGCCTGGAATTCCGGGTTGTCGCTGTGCCGTTCGGCGTTCTTGAGCAACAGCGAAAGCTGCGTCACGATGTTCTTCAGGTCGTGCACGACAAAGGCCGACATGCGGTTGAACGCATCGAACTTCTGCACCTCCAGGAGTGCCTCGGTGGCGCGCATCTGCGCCAGGAAGCTGGCGGCCTGCTGCCCGGCGGTTCTCAGCAGGTCGTTGACTTCCCAGTTGACCTCGATGGCCGTGCGTGCGCTCGAGAGCACGACAAAGCCGATCAGGTCGTTGCCGCCGGCAAGCGGCACCACCAGCCAGGCATCGGGCACCTCGCCGATCCATGCGGGCAGCCTGAGGCCGGCGTAGCGTCCGGGAAAGCTGCGGTACTCCTCCAGGTTGATCACCCAGCCGCTTTCGGTGATGAACCTGCACAGGGGCGAATCCGCGCTTTCACGTGCATCGGAATCCGGCACGTTCCAGCGCGAGAATTGACGGTAGTTAGCGTTCGCCTCGTCCTTGAGCCACAGGCTGCCGGCCGGGCTTTCCACCAGGTCGGCCAGGCCGCGCACCACCTGCTGACCCATGGTTTCGCGCGAGTGCTGGATTGACAAGGTGCGGGTGAAGCGCAGCCATTCCTCGCGGTAGTCGTAGCGGTAGCCGGTGAAATGCTTGCTCAGGCGGACCCGCAGGGACGCCCGCATCGAGCGCGACACGACCAGCGCTGCCAGGAGCAGCAGCGCGGCGAACACGAACACGACCGCGATGGCCCTCCCCCAGGAGCCGCCGAAGCTGCGTACGTAGTAGCCGGCAACGGCCATGAACAGCAGGTAGGCGCCGACGAACAACACGCTCGCCGAGTGGAACGCCGCCTTTTGCGACAGGCGGAACTTGGCCAGCCAGTTTTTCGTCCGCGAGGCCGAAAGCCATACCAGCGGCACCACGCCGGCGTGCGCGAAACCGCGCGCGGCAAACGCATCGACGTCGATATTGCGAAACAGCAGCGCTTCGGAAAACAGGTACAGGTCGAAGAGGAACATGCCTGCCAATGCCAGCACAAGCGGCTTGACATGCCAGTGGGAATCCTGCGTGCTGTTGCGCACCAGTTGTTCCAGCATGACCAGGCCGATCACCACCAACGCGAGCGCCGTGAACCAGGTGGCCTGCGAAAACGCCGGCCAGTTGTCGTAACCGGCGATCCCGATAGCCTGCAACACGATGGCGGCGCCGGCGCCCAGGAAGGCAAGCGGCAACATCAGGCCGGAACCTTCGCCCGGCGCGCGCGCGCCGGGGCGCAACAGGGCGCCCAGGAAGGCGTACCAGCAGCCGTACCTGAGCGCGTCCAGCAGCAGGCAGACGGCAAACAGCCTGGCGGTGTCGAAATAGCTGAATACGATATTCGCGCCGGCCCACAGGGCGCTCGATGCCATGGCGAGGAGCATCGCGCCGCCCGCCCGGCCACTGCCCCAGCCTTTTCCCGCGATATGCAGATAAAGCAGGCACAACAGGTTGGCGGCCAGCGCGGTCGCGTAACTCCAAAACGCCAGGCCCAGGTTGGCTGTGTTCATCGGTCAGGTCGCGGGCAGCCCGGCAAGGGGGCCCTGCTGCGCTTTTGGGGCGGTATCCGGAAAATCATCGCGCAGGGGTCGGCAAGGTGGAGTCGTTCAGGGTCGCGTCACGGCATCAGCCAGGCGCAATGCGGGCGCTGCCCGACAGGCAGGGATTGTAGCCGCGCTGCGCCATGCGTACGATGCGGCGCGCCGTTGGCGGGCGGGCGCCCGCTGCCTGCCGGCGCGAGGACCGCGGGCCGCAAGCGCAATGGCGCGGCCCGACGCCCCAGGGGAGCTACTGCGCCCCTTTGCCGGTTAACACCACGCCGACGGTTTCGAACAGCACGATGAGGTCCAGGAACAGGGTATGGTTCTTGACGTAGTACAGGTCGTACTGCAGTTTCTCGGCGGAATCCTCGACCGAGGCGCCGTAGTGATACCGGACCTGGGCCCAGCCGGTAAGCCCGGGTTTGACGCTGTGCCGCACCGCGTAGAACGGGATGTCGCGGGTCAGCTGGTCGACGAAGAAAGGCCTTTCGGGGCGGGGGCCCACCAGGCTCATGTCCCCCTTGAGCACGCTGATCAACTGCGGCAGCTCATCGATGCGCGTCTTGCGGATCAGGCGCCCCACGCGGGTGACGCGCGAATCGTTGCCGGTGGCCCAGCGGGGTTTGCCGTCCTTTTCGGCGTCCGTTCGCATGCTGCGAAACTTGATGACGTTGAAAAGCCTGCCATTCAACCCGACCCGCTCCTGGCGGTAGAACACCGGGAAGCCGCTCTCCAGCACGATCAGGAACGCCGCCACGAGCATGACCGGCAAAGAAACGATCAGCAGAATCAGGGCGCAGGTGATGTCGAACAAACGCTTGACCGCGGTTCGCAACCAGCCCTGCCGGAAGCCATCGCCGAAGATCAGCCACCCGGCGCGCAGGGAGTCGAGCCGTATCTGCCCGAGCGCTTGCTCGAAATGACTGGCCAGGTCAAGGACCTTGACGCCAAGCAGCTTGCAATCGAGCAGCTCGCGCAGGGGCATCGCGCCGCCCCGTCGTTCGCTGAGCGCGACGACGATTTCGTCGACGTCGAGGTTGCGCACCGTGTCGGTAAGCGAACAGGAGACCGGCAAGACCCTGTCTTCGGGTACCTGGATGCTTTCTTCGGTAGGGCCGGGGTAGAACCCTACGATCTGCACATTGGGGTCCGACTTGTCGAGCGCGCGCCGTACCGCCAGCGCATGTTCGCCGGCGCCGAAAATCAGGACCCGCCGCACCAGCATCGACGATGCGCCGACGCGCACCGCGCCCAGCCTGTGAACCACCATGCCGAGAACGGCCGTCATCGCCGGAACCGCAAGCACTTCGTGCCCTTCCGAGGCAAACGGTGCGAAGGAGAACATGCCATAGGCGAAAAGCGCGGCCAGCGAAACCGAGAAGGCCGCCCGCGCTATCGCCTGCAGCCGCGTCGTGTTCCGCGGATCCTGATAAAAACCCATCCATGCATTGATCGCCAGGGCGCAAAGCGCCAGCGCGACGGAATAGGCGATGACCGCCTTGTCGGCCAGAAGCGCCCCGCTTCCAAGCCACAGGGCCATTGCGATGACGCCAAGGATCACGAAGGCGAAGTCGGTCCCCATGACCAGCACGGTGCGCAGGTGAAGCCAGTGATTGAAAAGTCTGACCATTGTTCCGATGCCTTCTTCGAACCGACCACCAGGATGCGGATTACGGGAAACCGCGAGCTCGCATGATCATTTCGGCCTGGGGCAGACGATATCTTGCTTCACTGCGTTTTCACACCCTTCAATTGTCAATACATGTCAAATCCGTGGCCAATCATGGTGATTTTCGCCAGGCGACGACGTTTTCCCGCCAGTTCCGCCAGTTCCGCCGATCGGCGCCGCGGCGGGAGGGCTGGCATGCGCACGGCAGGCAACGCGATGCCAAAGACCCGGACCGCAGGCGCAGCTTCGCAGCTGCTCATGACAGGAATGCGTCAATCGCATGCGAGTGGCTATTCAACGACACGAAAACTGATATCTTTAACGATCGTTTGCGATTTGCCGGCGACCGGACGGGCGCAGGGGCCGTAATGTTGCGGCGCCCGCCTGCTCCTTGAGGCCCGTCGCATGTTTGCCGCCGATGGCTTGAACGTCGGAATCGGTCCCTGCGGCGCCGTCAAGGGAGCCGGTGCGCGCGCGTGAACGTCGAGCCCGGCACGGTCGGGATTGTTTTGGTGTTCCGAAGCAGGAAAGGAAGACAAATGTGCTTTACCGGACTGCTGCCACCTCGCCATGCGGTTGGTGTGCGTTTCCTGGCCGCATTGCTGGCGCTGCTGTGCGCCCTCGCATGCGCACCCGCCGCGGCCGTGCCGGTCTTCACGGCGGACGCCGAAGTCGACAAGGACGCCATTGCGGGCCGCGTCGGCGCTGAAGCGGCTGCAAAGGCGACCTGGCCCACCCTTGACGCGAGCCTGCAAAAAGGCATGCCCAAGGCGAGCGAGTCCGTTTCCGAGTGGGTCCGGTTCAAGAAGTCGCTACGGTCTTTTTTCGGCATGGCTAACGAAGACATCGAGATGCCGCAGGCCGCGAAAACCGTGCGCGTCGACCCCGCGTTTGCGACAAACGTGCTCCCGGGCGCTTTCGATGTTTCCGCCCGCGGGGGGGCGCTGCCGGGTGTTGCCGCCGATGCCGACCAGGCCCACGCGCAGGCTGCCGGCCGCGACTTGTTTCGCGACCTGTCCAGGGCGGCGGGCGGCAGCGTGGGGGGGGCGGCAGCAAACCCGGCGGCAAACCCGGCACCTCAGGCGGCAGGTGAGCGCAAGCCCGGGGAGGAGTCGAATGCCAGGCAGAAATCATCCGGCGAGCAAGCCGGAAAGAGCCACAGTCTGGAAGATATCAAGCCACGGGACTTTGCGGAGCCTGAGGTCGACAGAGTCCAGAAAACCGCGCAGCAGAAGGCGCTCGAGGGCATGCTTTTCTCCCAGTTGGTCGATCAGGCCAAGCCCTGGGTTATCGGCCTGGCCGGCGTGTTCATTTTTTGGCAGGTGATCCGTTTGCTGATTCATGTCTTGCAGGGTTCACAGATGCGCGCCGTGCGCCGCGCGGCGGAAGATGCCGCGCGCGCACCGCGCGCGCGTCGCTAGCTGCTGGCGCCCCGGTTGGTTGCGATCTTCGTCGCGGGGCCGTGCGCGGGTTGTGCGCCGCAGCCGGATTGCCTGGCGCGCCATGCCGGCCTTTGCAGTGTCGCCCGCCGGGTCGCGACGTTGTCAATCCCGCTACCATCGGGCCGCATGAGTCGATTGCGCCGCGGCTGTCCGCGTGCCGCAGCCTTGCCCGCGGTTGGTTCGAATCCGGATAGCCGAATGGTGCGGTCGATCGCGGCCCGGGGCCCCACATGATTTATGCGTTGGGGCACTTCCTGAAGAATGCACTGCTGCCGCCGGTCGGCCTTGGCTGGTTGTTGGTGATCGCCATCTGGCAATTCAAGCGCCGGCCGCGTTTTGCGCGCGCGCTGGTCGGCATTGCACTCGTTTCCGGTTTCTGCCTCGCGACCCCGCTCATGTCGGAGGCGATGCTGAGGCAGGTGACGTTGCGTGGCGACCCCTCGGCTTATTCGTCCGCCCAGGCCATCGTGATCCTCGGGGCGGAAAGCAGCTACGTCTGGGATGCAGGACAGCAATCGGTGCTCGAGGCCAATCCGGGCAGGTTCACCATGCTACGGCTGCATTTCGGCGCGCGCCTGGCCAAGAACACCGGCCTGCCGATTCTTGTGAGCGGCGGCAAAAGCGCCTTGGCGGCGCCGTCGCTGGCGGAAATCATGCGCCAGGCGATGCAGGACGATTTCGGGGTTTCGGTGCGATGGATGGAAGACCGATCCGGCAGCACGGCCGAAAATGCCGCGTTGTCCGCCGGTATCCTGTTGCCGCAAAAGGTCCGGAGGATCATCTTGGTTACGTCCGGGTTCCACATGCGCCGTGCTGCTGCGTTGTTCATGCAAGCCGGATTCATCGTCCTGCCTGCCCCGGTGCCGCCGATCGGTCCGCGACCAGGTTTTGAATGGAAAGAACTGCTTCCGGATTCACAGTCCCTGTTGACCAGCTATTACGCGTTCCATGAATTTGGCGGGCTTGTGTACGACGCACTCGCCAGGCCCGTTGCGACGCCGTGATGCATCGCTTCAGGCAGTGCATTCGACCTGTCGGCCGGCAAGAACCCAAAGCCAATGCGGGCGGTGCGCGGCTCATCTTCACCACCCACGACACTTCGCTAATCGACGCGCCCGATCTGCTGCGGCGTGATCAGGGGTGGTTTGTCGAGAACAATCTCGACCAGTCCACAGCCGTCGTCGGGTTGTCCGGTTCGAGTCATGAATGTTGCTGCACGACGGGGACATTCAGCCGCATGGGGCCGGTTGTGATGCGACATTCCCGGATGGCCGCCATGTGGCCGATAGACAGGTCGCTACGTCAAGGCAGCAGGCTGGACGCCGCTGGACGGCAAACCGATCTCTGCCGAGGGTTAACGCGGAATTCTCGTACTGTTTTGGCCAATGCGAGACGTATTGGTGGTCCCGCCGACAGGAATCGAACCTGTATCTAGCGCTTAGGAGGCACTCGTTCTATCCATTGAACTACGGCGAGGTAATGGGAGCCGACCTCTTGCATGTTCGCCAGTTCTTCCACTCGTAGCCACTTTTGACGGCATGCCATTTCCCGCAGCAGTGAGTCGCGCGGTAATCCTGAGTGCGTCGTGGCCAGTGTCTGCAAACTGAATGGCGTGTGGCGGGCCCTGAACCGCCGCAAGCGTTGGGATTCTATCACCCGCATTGCCTGAATTTGGTCTGCTGGCCGGGCATTGGACCAACTGATCATTCGCAAAGACTGATCCGCGCGCAGGCACGCCAAGTTGAACTTACAGTGAGTCGCCAAGCAGGTGTTTTCCTCTGGAAGCACCCATAGGGTGACCGCGCGAGTATGAGGACGGCCCGCCTGCGCCCGCGCTGGTTCTTCCACTTTCGACCACTTCTGGTGGCATTCCATTTGCCGTGGAATTGAGTCGCGCGGCAACGCAGAGTCTGTCGTCGTCAAAATTTGCCCATTTGCAAGAAATCGCTTGACGAGTTATGGTGGTTCCGACATATTCAGCGCATGGCAGATAGCGAACTCAAGCCCGTCGACTGGATTGGCTCCAGCTACAAGGATTTCAGGGCGTTTCCAGATGAGGTGCAGGATCATATGGGCTACGCCCTTTACCTGGCTCAAACCGGTGACAAGCATGAGGATGCCAAGCCGCTCAAAGGATTTGGTGGCGCAGGGGTCCTGGAGATCGTTTCGGATCACGTGGGCGATACCTATCGCGGGGTCTACACAGTGAAATTCCCCTCCGCGATTTATGTGCTGCACGCGTTTCAAAAGAAATCGAAGACAGGCAGCCAGACTGCGGCCATCGAGATGGAAATGATCACCCGAAGACTCAAACTGGCCGAGGCCGATTACCAAGCGAAGCTTGCGAGAGGAAACAAATCATGAAAGACGACACCAGCGTCAAACGTGGCAGCAAGAACCTGTTCGCCGACCTTGGTTACGCCGATCCGGAAACGCACCTTCTGAAGGCAGGGCTGGTCACCCGCATCCGGGACATCATCAAAGCCAGTAAGCTCACCCAGGCCGAAGCCGCTGAACGCATCGGGATCAGCCAGCCCGACGTGTCGCGGTTGCTGCGCGGACAGTTTCGCGACGTGTCCGTCGAACGCCTTATGCGGATGCTGAACAAGCTCGGCTGCGATGTGGATATCGTCATCCGTGGCCGCGGCAAACCGACAACCAAGGGTGACACCATCCACCTGCACGCGCTGCCAGCGTAAGGATGAAACCGTGTGCGAGCGGTGACGTGATGGCGAAGGGATTGCCTTTCCAGGGACTTTCTTCGCCGGACAAGACCGTGATTGCAAATGAGGATGGCATTCCGCGATGAATCAGAAGAACAAACGAGCAAAGCTGATCAGAGAACCCAAACTGTCCCGAACGCACGCGCCGACTGGTCTTTCGGCGGTCGATTGGCAGCGTGCCTTGCGTCGGCAGTTTGGGCGCGAGCAGGCGTTTGACCTTGAGAATATCGGGGCCGAGCCGTTCTTCTCCGAATTCCGCGTCAGTAACCCTGAATCGAAGTCGAAATACTACGTGGCCATTCGCGGGGCACGCCCGGGCGACAATTTCTGCGCCTGTCCCGACTATGCGACCAACGAGTTGGGGACCTGCAAGCACATTGAATTCGCGCTGGCGCGCCTTGAAAAGAAGCGTGGCGCCAAGGCAGCGTTTACTCGCGGCTACCAACCCGCGTTTTCGGAACTGTATTTGCGAAATGGCGGGGCGCGCACGATCCATTTCCGCGCCGGCACGGATTGCCCGGCGACGCTGGCGAAGGCGGCGGCGGCCTTGTTCGACGCGTCCCGAAGTTGGTGTTTGCCGGAAGAGCGGTTTGACCAGCTGGAGCGCTTTCTCGGCATCGCCGCGAAGCTGGGGCACGAACTGCGCGCGTATGACGATGCCCTCGACTTTGTAGCCGGCAAGAAGGACGCTGTGCGTCGCACGGCCGCGCTTGATGCGCTATTCCCGCTTGGCGCCGCCGACCCGCGCCTTGAGAAACTGCTCAAGGGTCCGCTATACCCTTACCAGGCCGAAGGCGCGCTGTTCGCCGTGCGCGCCGGGCGTGCGCTGATCGGCGACGAGATGGGACTGGGCAAGACCATCCAGGCGATCGCGGCCACCGAGATTCTGGCGCGGCATTTCGGTGTGGGGAAAGTACTCGTGGTCTGCCCGACCTCGCTCAAGTACCAATGGCAAAGCGAGATTGCCCGCTTCTCCGGCCGTGCTTCGCGGGTGATCGCCGGTGGCCGCGCGCAGCGGCAGAAGGAATATGCCGAGGATGATTCGGTCAAGATCACCAACTACGAAAAGCTCAAGTCCGATCTGGACCTGATCTCCGCATGGGCGCCGGAACTGGTGATCGTCGACGAAGCGCAGCGCGTGAAGAACTGGAACACCATCGCCGCGAAAGCGCTCAAACGCATTGACAGCCCCCATGCGATCGTGCTGACCGGCACGCCGCTGGAGAACAAGCTTGAAGAACTCGTATCGATCGTGCAGTTTGTCGACCAGCATCGCCTGGGTCCCACCTGGAAGCTGTTGCATGAGCATCAGGTCAAGGACGAAGGCGGCCGGGTAACGGGCTACACGGCGCTCGAGAAAATCGGCCAGACCTTGAGTCCCATCATGATCCGCCGGCGCAAGGCCGAGGTGCTGTTGCAGTTGCCCAGCCGCACCGACCAGAACCTGCTGGTGCCGATGACCGAGATGCAGATGCGGTTTCACAATGAGAATGCCGAGATCGTGTCGAAGATCGTCACGCGCTGGCGCAAGATGAGATTTCTGTCCGACCAGGACCAGCGCCGCCTCACCTGCGCCTTGCAGAACATGCGCATGTCGTGCAACAGCACGTTTCTGCTGGACCAGGAGAGCGACCACGGCGTCAAGTGCGACGAATTGGCGGCGTTGCTTGACGGTGTTTTCGTCCAGCCGGACGCCAAAGCCGTGGTCTTCAGCCAATGGACGCGCACCCATGAAATCGTCATCCGCCGGCTGGAGGATCGTGGCATCGGCTATGTCAGCTTTCACGGCGGCGTGCCCTCGGAAAAACGGCCGGCGCTGGTGGAGCGCTTTCGTGAGGATCCTGATTGCCGCGTTTTCCTGTCGACCGATGCCGGCAGCACCGGCCTCAACCTGCAGCATGCCTCGACGCTGGTAAACATGGATCTGCCGTGGAATCCGGCGGTGCTTGAACAGCGCATCGCGCGCATTCACCGCATGGGGCAGAACAGCCCGGTGCAGATCGTCAACTACGTATCCAAGGGAACCATCGAGGAAGGCATGCTGTCGGTGCTCTCATTCAAGCGCTCGCTTGCGGCGGGCATCCTCGACGGTGGTACCGGTGAAATTTCGCTGGGTGGCTCGCGTCTCAATCGCTTCATGAAGGATGTCGAAAACGTCACCGGCCGCATGGGCGAGGGTGAGGCGATGGTGCCGATGGAAGAGGCGGCCAGCGTTGCCGCCGCACCTGAGGAAGCGCGAGCAAACGCATTGCCCGACGAAACACGCGGTGTCGCAAGCGACAGTGCACCACCGGCCAACGCCAGCGAAATTCCGGCGCCGACCGCGAGTCCCGATTCATGGTCCGGGCTTCTGCAGATGGGCGCGGAACTGGTATCGGCACTGACTGCTTCGGACGCTGGCGCGGCCACCCACCCGTGGGTTGAGCGTGACCCCGCCACCGGCGCACGCAGCCTCAAGGTGCCCCTGCCCCCGCCAGAAATGGTGCAGCGGCTTGCGGATGCCCTCGCGGCGTTTTCAGACGCATTGCAGCGATCCAGGTAAGCCCGGAGGTGCTCAAGCACCGGCGGGATTCGCCCACACTACAGGCCGATATCGGCGAGCAAAAGGTCGCGAAACTTCCGCCTCGGCGCAAGAAAGTTGGCTTACGGCAGCGGCGATCAGCGACCGCGTACTCTCGAGACGCCCCGCTTGACGGTCTGGTGGGCCAGGTGAGGTTCAAGCGTGGGATCGAGTTTTGTCACGGCGGCAATGCCTTGTTTGGCGCGCTTGCGCCAACCGGGGCCGCGTTCCATCAAATCTTCGAGCGTGGCACGCAGCGTGTCCGGTTGATGGTTGGCGTACCAGGAAATCAGAGCGGCGCTCTGGAGAATGTCTTTTGTTGCTTTGGTCCTGAACGCCTCGCTGCGCTCGCCATAAACAATGAGCTTGTGGAGGCCATAGCGGATCGGGGAGGGAATGTTGACCAGGAGCGCCCCATCCCGCGACAGCAGTGTGGCCTGCGTCGTATTCTCCAGCGAAAATTCCATGAACTTCAATGGCTGCAGCGCGATGTTGAGCTTTTCAAAATTGAATGGTTCGCCGCCTTCCCGGCCAATCGCTGTCAGGAAATCGATCCGCAACTCAGGTTCCGCCGGGTTGGGATAGGTGGCCCCTGCGCCGCCCTTGAATGACTGAATCGGCAGCAATCCCATCTCGAGAGAGTCGATCGCCGCGTGAATATCGACCTTGATGTCTGCCGGCAGTCCGACCGAGATGTTCTTTCCGGCGTGCGCAAAATCCACGTCCTGGGTTCTGGCGCCGTCCGTCCACGAAACGCCCAGCAAATTACCCATGGCAATAAAGGCATGGGTTCCAATGAGAACGCCGCCAGCCTTGAAGAAGCCGTATTCCGACAAGCGCCTGATCACTGAGAAGTGCTTTGGCAGGATGCCCGCGCAGCCCATTTCGATCGCCGCGCGCGCCAGTGCGTTTGGGTGGGACTGGACCGGGGAATCGGCGATTTTCATCAAGCGCTGGATGCGCTCGCTGTCTGGGCCGATGTAGATTTGTCTGACGCTCTGATCGATGTCCCGGAACTGGAAATACCAGTAGATTGAACCCTTGACGCGCTTCTTGGCAAAGGAACCATTCACGTGCGCGATGCCGCGCATCAGCGTCTGTGCCTGGACGACCTCCATCGTTTCCGCGTAGGTCGTTTGCGCCGTCAATGACAGGTCAACGTAGCGATCCATGAAGTTATACTACACGAATAGAAAGTGTAGTATAACTATGTCGGACGCAGGGGGCAAGTGACGCGCAAAAATGCCGGCTTCCGTGTTTGGTCGCCCGCGAGGCGGCGCCACGACTGATCACGGGCGGAGTCCCGGCGTTAGTCCGATCAAGGGTAATGTGGGCAGTTGGCTCAAATGCCGCCGTCCTGCATGTCGAATCTGCGCAAACTCAATGACCTGTAAAGTCGCACTGATCACCGATCGTCAGATCAGCCGGACGTCTTTTCCAGCCTGGCCCGTAGCCAGGCCGGGAAAGACTTCCATGGCATCGCGATATGGCCGTTGGGCAGGGTTCGCTCCTTGTCGGTGCGGCAGACAAGGATTCCATGCCCGGTCGCCTCGTCAGCGGCGACAGCAAGGAATCGATTGAGTGGCAAGACGTGGCCGGCATTAGGCGTGGCTGTCAGCTTGATTTCCACTGGCTGGAGCTTGCCGGCTATCACGATCAGCAGATCGACTTCCAGGCCATCGTGTGATCGCCAGAAATACAAGTCCGGTTTTCGGCCAAGCGCCATGAACACCTTGACGGCTTCAATGACGACCCAGCCTTCCAGGAGCGGACCGCCCATCGGGCCGGCCAGTGCCGCCGCGGCATCCGGCTGGCGGGTTAGCAAGGTGACTAGCGCGGCATCGACGAAATAGAGTTTGGGCGACTTGACGACCCGTTTCCCATAGTTGCGAAACCATGGCGGCAGGAAATGCGCAAGGTACGAGGCCTCGAGTACACCGGCCCAGGATTTGATGGTGGGTTGCGAAATGCCGAGTTCGCGGCCGAGGTCGGCGGCGTGAAATTCCTGACCATGCCGGGACGCAGCCAAGTTGAGAAACTGATTGAACGCGCGCAGGTCGGGAATGTTGCGGATCTGCCGTACGTCGCGCTCGATATAGGTCGATACGTACCCTCTGAGCCACAGGTCGCGGCGATCCGGGTGCAGGGCGGGAATCGGATAGCCGCCGTTCCACAGCGCCAGATCGAGAGAGGGGCGGGGAAATTCCAGGTGGGAGAACGGCGGCAGTTCGAGAATGGCGACCCGGCCGGCAAGCGATTCGCTGACATCGCGCATCAGGCCAAACTGCTGTGATCCCGTCAGCAACCATCTGCCGCAGCGCTCTGGTTCGGCATCGATGCGCATCTTCAGGTGCGACAGCAGGGCCGGAACGTACTGGATTTCGTCCAGGATCACCTGACGGTTTGCGAACCTGGCAAGAAAGCCGGCAGGATCGACGCCCGCGAAGTCGCGCTCAAGCGAATCGTCGAAGCTGACATAGTCGACATCCGCGCCGGTCTCGTGGCGCAGGAAAGTCGTTTTTCCCGACTGTCGCGGCCCCGTCACCAAAACAGCCGGGAACGCCTGAAGGGCTTTTGCGAGGATGGATGTGAGTTGGCGGCGCCTATACATCTGACAATAATAAAAACGGATTTTAGTTTTGTCAAACCAAAGTTGCCCGATATTTCGGCCACCGCAGCGTCGTGCGAATTTGAGATGCACGCTGATACCGGTTTGGGCGACCCTCGGAATTGCCGCGGGAACGCAGGCGCACCAAGTTGATTCGAAAGTGAGTCGCCGCGCAGGTGACTTTCCCGGAAAGCACCCGTTGAACTACGGCGAGCGGTCGGGAAAAGAGCGCGAGTGATAGCCGAAAGCCGCGCCTGACAATCGCCGTGGGCAAGGAGTCGGAGCAGCAAGCCGCCGCTTCGCACAGGCCACGCTGGTATTATGCGCGCCTTCTTTCTCGCAGCCTTCTGGATTGCGCGCACCGTTGCCGACGTCGCGGTCTTCCCGGACACACCATGATCCAAAGCATCGACCATATCGTCATCACTTGCCGCGACCTCGCAGCGACTATCGATTTCTACACCCGCGCGCTCGGCATGCGGCTGGAAACCTTCGGCGAGCCGCCCAAACCGCAGCGCAAGGCGCTGCGCTTCGGCGATCAAAAGTTCAACCTGCACCAGGCCGGCGACGCCAACGTCACCGACATCTACGCCACTGTACCTACGCCCGGCTCACTCGACATCTGCCTGATCGCGGCGGTGCCGCTGGAACAAGTGCTGGCGCATCTTGCCAGCCTGGGCATTGCCGTTGAGCTGGGTCCGGTCAAGCGCACCGGCGCGCGCTGGCCGATCCGCTCGGTCTACCTGCGTGATCCCGATCGCAACCTGATCGAGATCGCCGAGCCCTGGCGCGACTGAAGCGCCAGCGCGAGTCGTCAGGACCATCACCATGCCGCTGGCAACACTGGATGCAGCAGACCTGGCCTATGGCCATGTGCCGCTGCTCGATCACGCGGATTTCGCGATCGACAGCGGCGAGCGGGTTGCGCTGATCGGGCGCAACGGCGCCGGCAAG
>JBEIFV010000018.1:0-58356 GCA_040382235.1 Burkholderiales bacterium | reverse complement strand
GGCGCTGGTCCGAGCGCTGATGGCAGGCGTCGCACAGTGATCCGCGTCGAGGCCCAATCGGGATAAAATCCAAGGCACAAAATATCATTCCAACTCCGAAAGACAAGAGACACCATGAGACTCATCCTGTTGGGGCCGCCGGGCGCGGGCAAAGGAACCCAGGCCACGTTCATCAAGCAGCACTTCGGGATTCCACAGATCTCCACCGGCGACATGCTGCGTGCAGCTGTAAAGGCTGGCAGCCCTCTGGGCTTGGCGGCCAAGAAAGTCATGGATGCGGGCGGCCTGGTGTCCGACGACATCATCATCGGCCTGGTGCGTGATCGCCTGGGGGAGCCAGACTGCGCCGGCGGCTACCTGTTCGACGGCTTCCCGCGCACCATTCCGCAGGCGAACGCGATGAAGGAAGCCGGTGTGGCGCTCGATTTCGTGCTCGAGATCGATGTGCCCGATTCGGAAATTGTGAATCGCATGAGCGGGCGGCGTGTGCACTTGGCCTCCGGCCGCAGCTATCACGTCAAATTCAATCCCCCAAAGACCATGGGACTTGACGACGTCACCGGCGAGCCATTGATCCAGCGCGACGACGATCGTGAGGAAACCGTAATGAAGCGCCTTGAGGTGTATCACCAGCAGACCAAGGCGCTGGTAGGCTATTACTCGGATTGGGCCCAAAGCGGTGACCGGCGCGCACCGCAGTACCGCCGAATCGCGGGAATCGGCACAGTCGAGGAGATCCGCGAAAAGGCGTTCGCTGCGCTCAAGTAGGGCAATGATCGAGCACCGAAAAAGGGCTGGCCCGCAAGGTCCGGCCCTTTTTGCTGGAGTATGTTGCAGGCATCGCGCCCTGCGTGTCAAAGTTACGCGAGCTTTCGCATCATCATCTTCAAGGAGAAAAACGCATGGTCGCCCGCAATGCCTTTTATGCCCAATCCGGCGGCGTAACCGCTGTCATCAACGCCTCGGCCTGCGGCGTGATCGAGGAAGCGCGTCGCCACAAGAGCACCATCGCCCGTGTGTATGCGGGGCGCGACGGCATCATCGGTGCCTTGACCGAGGACCTGATCGACACCTCGAAGGAGTCGGCGGCGACCATCGCCGGGCTCAGGTACATGCCGGGCGGCGCCTTCGGGTCATGCCGCTACAAGCTCAAATCCTTCGAGCAGTCCGAAGCGCAGTACCGGCGCCTGATCGATGTGTTCCGCGCACATGACATCGGCTATTTTTTCTACAACGGCGGCAATGATTCGATGGATACCTGCAACAAGGTATCAGCCATCAGTCGCAAGCTGGGCTATCCGGTGGCCTGCATCGGCGTACCCAAGACGGTCGACAACGACCTGGTGCTCACCGACAACTGCCCCGGCTTCGGCTCGGTGGCCAAGTATGTCGCGGTCTCGATCCGCGAGGCCGGCATGGATGTGGCTTCGATGGCGCGCACGTCCACCAAGGTGTTCGTGCTCGAGGTGATGGGCCGACACGCCGGCTGGATCACCGCCGCCTGCGGTCTGGCCAGCGAGCGCGCCGGCCAGCCGCCGCACATCCTCTTGCTGCCGGAAGTGAAGTTCGATGAACCGAAATTCCTGGCCCAAGTCGCGGCAACAGTGAAAAAGTGGGGCTATTGCACCATCGCGGTGTCCGAAGGCTTGCGCAACGCCGACGGCGGCTTCCTGTCGGAGACCGGCCTCAAGGATGCCTTCGGCCATGCACAGCTGGGAGGGGTGGCGCCCCTGGTGGCGCAACTGGTCAAGGACCGCCTGGGCTTCAAGTATCACTGGGCGGTGGCCGACTACCTGCAGCGCGCCGCCCGCCACATCGCCTCGAAGACCGACGTCGAACAGGCCTATGCGGTTGGGCGCGAGGCGGTGCGCTATGCGGTGGCCGGCAAGACCGCCGTGATGGCCTCCATCAAGCGCACCTCGAACAAGCCCTACCGCTGGAAGATCGAGCCGGTACCTCTGTCAAAGGTCGCCAACCACGAAAAGATGATGCCGCGGCGCTTCATCTCGGCCAACGGGTTTCACATCACCCAAGCCTGCCGCGACTATCTTTCACCGCTCATCGCGGGCATCGATACGCCGCCGTATCGCAATGGCCTGCCTGCCTATCCGGTGCTGAAAAACCAGGCGGTGAAGAGGAAGCTCACTGAATCATTTACAATCTGAAAGTTTTTCGCCCCGACATTCGCGACTACAAGCAATGCGGCGAAGCCAGCCCGTTTCCAGGTAATCGGTTCAAGCGATTGAATCATCCAATCAAGCGTCCCCAGAGGAGGAGTAGATGTCAATAGTTCTGTGGAGCGCCATCGCCGCCGGCATCATCGCGGTGATTTATGGCGTCATTTCAATCAAGTGGATTCTCTCGCTGCCGGCCGGCAACGCCCGCATGCAGGAGATCGCCGAGGCCATCCAGGTAGGCGCGCAGGCGTATTTGAGCCGGCAGTACCGCGCCATCGCGATCGTTGGCGTGGTCGTTTTCCTGATTCTGGGCCTGGTGCCCGGGCTGGGCTGGATGACTGCCGCCGGTTTTCTGGTGGGCGCCGTACTCTCGGGCCTGGCCGGCTTCATCGGCATGAACGTTTCGGTGCGCGCCAACGTGCGTACCGCGCAGGCGGCCACGCAGGGCTTGTCACCGGCTTTTGACGTAGCTTTCCGCGGCGGTGCGATCACCGGGATGCTGGTGGTGGGCCTGGGCCTGATCGGCGTGGCCGGCTTCTACGGCGTGCTGCAAGGCGCGGCGCCGCACGGGCTGGGCAAGACCATGTCCCTGGCCGACCTGTTGAAACCAATGATCGGCCTGGGCTTCGGCGCCTCGCTGATCTCGATTTTCGCCCGTCTGGGCGGTGGTATTTTCACCAAGGGCGCCGACGTTGGCGCCGATCTGGTCGGCAAGCTTGAAGCCGGCCTTCCGGAAGACGACCCGCGCAACCCGGCGGTGATCGCCGACAACGTGGGCGACAACGTCGGTGACTGCGCGGGCATGGCCGCCGACCTGTTCGAAACCTACGCGGTGACGCTGATCGCCACCATGGTGCTGGGGGCCCTGGTCATGAAGGGCAGCGACGCCGGTGTGCTCTACCCGCTGATGCTGGGCGCCGTTTCGATCATAGCTTCGATCGTCGGCTGCTTCTTCGTCAAGTGCAAGGACGGCGGCAAGATCATGAATGCGCTGTATCGCGGCCTGGCGGTGGCGGGCGTGCTCTCGCTGATCGCCTTCTACCCGGTGACGCAGATGATGATCCCCGACAACGCGCTGGCCGGGGAAGGCTTCGCCAACGGTGCGGTGTGGCGCCTGTTCGGCGCGGCCTTCGTCGGTTTGGCGCTGACCGGGCTTCTGGTCTACATCACCGAGTACTACACCGGCACCCAGTTCTTTCCGGTGCAGTACGTTGCTGAAGCATCGACCAAGGGTCACGCGACCAACATCATCGCCGGCATCGCGGTATCGATGAAATCGACCGGTTGGCCGGTCATGGTGATCTGCCTGGCGATCTATTCAGCCTTTGCCCTGGCCGGCCTGTACGGGATCGCGATCGCCGCCACCTCGATGTTGTCGATGGCCGGCATCATCGTCGCGCTCGACGCCTACGGCCCGATCACCGACAACGCCGGCGGCATCGCCGAAATGAGCGAGTTGCCGAAGTCGGTGCGCGACATCACCGACCCGCTGGATGCGGTGGGCAACACCACCAAGGCGGTGACCAAGGGCTATGCCATCGGTTCGGCGGGTCTTGCCGCACTGGTGCTGTTCGCCGACTATACACATGCGCTGGACGCGGTCAAGAACACCAAGACCCTGTTCGACCTGTCGGATCACAACGTGATCATCGGGCTTTTCATCGGCGGCCTGATTCCCTACCTGTTCGGTGCGATGGCCATGGAGGCGGTCGGTCGGTCGGCAGGCGCCGTGGTCGAGGAAGTGCGGCGCCAGTTCCGCGAGATCAAGGGCATCATGGAGGGCACGGCCAAGCCGGAGTACAGCCGTGCGGTCGACATGCTGACCACCGCGGCGATCAAGGAAATGATGCTGCCTTCGCTGTTGCCGGTGCTGGTGCCGGTGCTGGTGGGCTTGATCCTCGGGCCCAAGGCCTTGGGCGGCGTGCTGATGGGTACCATCATCACCGGTCTCTTCGTGGCGATTTCCATGTGCACCGGCGGCGGCGCCTGGGACAATGCCAAGAAGTACATCGAAGAGGGCAACCACGGCGGCAAGGGCTCGGACGCGCACAAGGCGGCCGTGACCGGCGACACCGTGGGCGACCCCTACAAGGATACCGCTGGCCCTGCGGTCAATCCGCTGATCAAGATCATCAACATCGTCGCGCTTTTGATCGTGCCCTTGCTGTAGGCACATCATGGCCTGAGGCAAATCGAAGGGCGGTCCACGCGGCAAATGCGGGCCGCCCTTTTGTTTTTGCGGATTTTGCAACGACTCCTGGCAGGCGCCGGCATGCCGGCGCCGCAGCCAACCCGGTAATCAGCAATCAGGAAAGGACCATCATGGAAATTTCGAACAACGTCTTTCTGGTCACCGGCGGCGCGTCCGGCCTGGGCGAAGCCAGTGCGCGGATGCTCGCCGCCCATGGCGGCCGCGTGATGATCGCCGACATGAACGCCGAACGCGGTGCACAAGTGGCGGGCGAGATCGGTGGCCAATTCGTGAAGTGCAACGTGTCCTCGGAAGACGACGGCCGCGCGGCGGTTGCCGCCACCCTCGCGGCCTTTGGTTCCCTGCATGGCCTGATCAATTGCGCGGGCATCGGCGGTGCGGAAAAAACCGTCGGCAAGAACGGGCCGCATCGACTCGATCTGTTCACACGCGTCATCAGCGTCAACCTGATCGGCACCTTCAACATGATCCGCCTGGCCGCCGAGCCGATGACCAAGGGCACCCCCAATGCCGGTGGCGAGCGTGGCGTAATCATCAACACCGCTTCGGTCGCGGCCTATGACGGCCAGATCGGCCAGGCCGCCTATTCGGCGTCCAAGGGCGGCATCGTCGGCATGACCCTGCCGATCGCGCGCGACTTGGCGCGCGACGGCATCCGCGTGGTAACCATTGCTCCCGGGCTTTTCCTCACGCCACTTCTCATGGGCCTGCCACCGGAAGCCCAGGAATCGCTGGGCAAGCAGGTGCCGTTTCCGCCGCGCCTGGGTCGCCCCGAGGAATATGCGGCTTTGGCGCGCCACATAATCGAAAACGCGATGCTCAATGGCGAGACCATCCGTCTCGACGGTGCGATTCGCATGGCACCGAAGTAGGGAAGCACGCATCGACCTGACCGATAAGCGGGCCACGGCAAAAGCACACGATGAGAATTCTTGCAAGCGCACTGTTGCTGGCCGCAGGCCTCGTCGATGCCCAGCCCCTGGGCGTCGGCCAGTTCCCGATCGGTAGCCGATTCCAGGAAAAGTCGACCACCGTGGGAACGCGCTTCATGGTGTCGGCAGCCCATCCGCTCGCCAGCGATGCCGGGCGGCAGATGCTCAAGCGCGGAGGCAGCGCGGTGGATGCAGCGATTGCCGTGCAACTGGTGCTGGGGCTGGTCGAACCGCATTCCTCGGGTATCGGCGGTGGTGCATTCCTGCTCAACTACGATGCCCGCAGCGGCGCCGTCGAAGCCTATGACGGCCGCGAAACCGCACCGATGGCGGTAGGACCGGGCTTGTTCATGAACGGCAGCAACCAGCCGATGCAGTTTCGCGAAGCTCTGGTGGGCGGCCGCTCGGTCGGCGTGCCGGGGGTATTCCGACTGGCCGAAATGGCGCACAAGAAGCACGGACGCCTGCCGTGGCGCAAACTCTTCGAACCGGCGATCCAGCTGGCCGATCAGGGCTACCCGATCGGCCCGCAACTGGCACGCTGGCTGGCCGTCGACCAGAACTTGAAGCGCGACCCGGAAGCGCGCGCCCTGTACTTCGAAGAAGACGGGGCACCCAAACCCGCCGGTTCGATCATTCGCAATCCGGCCTACGCCTCGCTCTTGCGCGACATCGCGCGCCATGGCGCCGACAGCTTCTACATGGGCGCCAGTGCGCGCGCGATGGTGGCGGAGGTCAGGGCACATGGCACCAATCCCGGCAGCCTGACCACGGAAGACCTGAAAAACTACCAGGCCAAACTGCGCGAACCGCTGTGCTTCAGCTACCGGCGTTACGAGATCTGCTCGATGCCCACGCCCTCTTCCGGCGGCATCGCGCTGGCACAAATGCTGGGCATCTTGGAGAGCACCGGCTTCGCCGCCGCCGCGCCGATGTCGGTCGAGGCGGTGCACCTGTTCTCGGAGGCTGCCAAGCTGGCGTTCGCCGATCGCAACCGCTATGTGGCGGATGCCGATTTCACCTATGTACCGGGCGGGCTCACCGACCGAAGTTACCTTGCCGCGCGCTCGCGCGAGATTGGCGCCACCGCCTCCGGCGTGGCATTGCCCGGCAGCCCGCCGGGCGTCAAGCTGTCGCGCGCCGATGACCAGTCGCCGGAGCTGCCGTCGACGTCGCATTTGTCGATCGTCGATGCACGCGGCAACGCCGTCTCGATGACGACCACCATCGAAACCATCTTCGGCGCCCACCTGATGGTCAACGGTTTCATCCTCAATAACCAGTTGACCGACTTTTCCTTCGTTCCCGAACACGACGGCAAGCCGGTGGCCAATCGGGTCGAACCGGGCAAGCGCCCGCGCAGTTCGATGTCGCCGGTGCTGGTGTTCGAGCGCCGCGACGACGGCAGCCGCGGCCCGCTTAGACTCGTAGCCGGCTCACCCGGTGGCAGTGTCATCATCAGCTTCGTGGCCAAGGTGCTCATCGGCAGCCTGGACTGGAAACTGCCGCTCAAGGAAGTATTGGCATTGCCGAATTTCGGCAGCCGCAATCTGGGCGCCAAGGGTACGCTCGAACTCGAACGCTACCGCTTCCCGGCCGACGTGGCGCAGGGTTTGCGCGCACTCGGCCATGATGTGACCGAACTGTCGATCGAAAGCGGCGTGCATGCGATCGAGCGGGTGTGTACAACAGCGCAAGCGCCGGCCCGGGTGAAATGCCATTGGGCCGGTGCCGCTGATCCGCGGCGCGATGGCGCGGCGTTTGGCGAGTGACAGGACGGCGTCCGCGCCGCAGCGAACTCAATTCAGGCGTGCCGCCTCTATCGTCGCAGCGGCAAGATCCGCCGCCACTTGTGCCGCATCTTCGGCTGCCGGACGTGCCGCCGCGTAATGTCCGAGATCGTCCACCGCGGCGCGCGGGCATTCGAGCCTGGCATAGACCCGCCCGCGGTCGCGCCGCTCCTCGGGCGCATCCGGCAGCAGGATCACCAAGCGGTGCATTACCCTCAAGGCGCGCTCAAGATCGCCTGCCTCAAGATAGATGCCCTTGAGATTGCGCAGCAGGCGCGCCAGAATCTGGCGTGGTGTGGCAGGCTCCAGAAAATCCTCGAGCGGCAAGGTCCTGGCCGCAGCCTCTCCTGCGAATTGGGCGAGGCGCTGGCGCAGATCCTCTTCAGACAACAACTTTCCGCCGGCAAATGGGTCAAGTACCAGTTCACCGCCGTTGACTCGCAACTTCACCAGAAAATGGCCAGGGAATGAAACCCCCTTGAGCTTGAGCCCCAACTGCTGGCCGATTTCAAGATACAGGATTGACAGCGTGATCGGTATACCGGTCTTGCGCGCCAGCACGTCGTTCAAAAAGCTGTTGCGCGGATCGTAATACTGGTCCTGGTTGCCGGCGAATCCGAGTTCGCGAAACAGGTAGTTGTTCAGCGCCAACAGCCGGTGGGTGGCGGGGAAGTCGGTCGGCAGGCGTTGCGCCAGTGTCGTTCCCAGACGCTCGATATCGGTCAATGTGGAACGCACGTCAAGATCGGGGTAGGCATCCTGCGCGCACAACAGCGCCGCTTCGGCAAGATTGAAGCGAACGCGCTCTGGCGCCACGGCATCGCGAAAGCGCTGCAAAGGGTCCACAATCAATTGGCAGATCTCCTGAAGTCGGCCGGCCGGAAGCCCATGAGGCCCAACGCCGCAAAATACACCAGCGCGCCAGCGCCGACAATGCCCGCCAGCATCGACACCCGGAGCAGCGGTCGCGCGCCCATGGCCAGCCACTGCGCGTCACCCGGAGCAAAAAGCCAGATCGTGGCCCCCATCAGCAGAACCGCAACCACTAAGCGCGCAACAAATGCCATCCAGCCGGACCGCGGAAGATAAATGCCGCGCCGTACCAGCAAGCGCCACAGCATGGCCGCGTTCATGCATGCCGCCAGGCCGATCGACAAGGCCAGACCGGCATGACCGAGCGGCCAGACGAATAGCGCATTCATCACCTGGGTTGCCACCAGGGCCATGATGGCGATGCGCACGGGCGTGGCGATATCCTGGCGCGCATAGAAACCCGGCGCCAACACTTTCACAAGGATCAGGCCAATCAGGCCAACGGCATATGCCATCAGGGCGGCGCGCGTGGCGGCGACATCCAGGGCGCCGAATGCGCCATAGTGATACAAGGTGGCGACCAGTGGCGTAGCCAGCACCGCCAGGCCGACGGCCGCCGGCAGGGCCAGCAGGAATGTCAGCCGCAAGCCCCAGTCAAGCAGGGCCGAATAGCGCTCCGCATCATTATCGGCCGCCGCCTTGGCCAGACTGGGCAGAAGGATGGTGCCCAATGCCACACCGAGCATGCCGGTCGGGAACTCCATCAGGCGATCGGCGTAGTACAGCCACGACACGCTGCCGCTTTTTAGGAACGACGCGATGATGGTATTGAGCAGCAGGCTGATCTGCGCCACGGACACCCCAAGCAGAGCCGGCGCCATGCCCTTGAGGATGCGTCGCACCCCGGGGTGACGCCAGTCCAGGCGCAGTCGAGGGAGGTGGCCGATACGCATCAGCGCCGGCAACTGCAGGGCCAACTGGGCGACGCCCCCCAGCAGCACCGCCCACGCCAGCGCCATCACCGGCGGCTCCACATGCGGCGCCAGCCACAGCGCACAGCCTATGAACGAAAGATTGAGCAGCACCGGGGTGAATGCGGGTACCGAGAAACGGCTCCAGGTATTGAGCACGGCGCCGGCAAATGCGGTCAGGCCGATGAAAAGGATGTATGGAAACGTGATGCGCAGCATGTCGACGGTGACCGCGAACTTGTCTGGCAGGGCTGCGAACCCGGGCGCACTCACGTAGATGATGAGCGGCGCGCAAACGATGCCGATGACTGACACCACGAACAGCACCAGCGCCAGCATGCCGGCGGTGTGATCAATCAGCGCACGGGTTTCGTCGTCACCGGCTCGATGCTTGGATTCCGCCAGGATCGGCACGAAGGCCTGTGAAAACGCGCCTTCGGCGAACAGGCGTCGCAACAGATTAGGAATGCGGAATGCGACAAAGAAAGCATCGGTATAGGCCGATGCCCCGAAAGCCCGCGCGATCAGAAATTCACGTGCCAGGCCGGTAATGCGCGATGCCAGCGTAAAGCCGCTGACTTTCGCAAGTGCACGCAATAGATTCACCGGTTCAAGTATACCGATGCGGGAAAGGGCCGGAAGCCGCTGCGCCATGGCATTGACGTCGACGCATCAATGGTCGGAGGCACGCCGCTCTTTTCCAATCCAGGCTTGATCCTTCTTGGAGTGTCGAGCATCCCCCAGGCTCAGCCTGAGTCTGAAAGTAATGCGCCTTGCGCGCGGCGGCGCGAACTTGCTATACTCTGTGGCTCTCTGCGTTTCGCAGCACGGAATCTGACACTGAAACAATTTCTGCGGCGTTTTCGCGGAAGTTTCACTTTTCTCCCAGGATCATCATGGCTACAACGGCAAAAGCAAAAAAGAAAACTGTGCGCAGCGCCTCCGGCTTGAAGCGTGCCCGCCAGGGTACCAAGGAAAATGCGCGCAACTCCAGTCTGCATTCGAAGCTGCGTACGGCGATCAAGGCGGTGCGCAAGGCTATCGCCGGCGGCGACAAGGCGGTGGCGGCGGCCTCTTTCAAGACCGCGCAAAAAGTGATCGACATCGTTGCAGACAAGAAAATCGTTCACAAGAACAAGGCTTCGCGCGACAAGAGCCGTCTGTCGGCTGCGGTCAGGGCGCTGGCCTGAGCTCGTGTTTTTGAAGTGAAAAAAGCCGCCCGGGGGCGGCTTTTTTCTGGGCCGCGCCCGGCCCTCGCTTGCTTGCAAAGTCAGTCCAATCCTGACGTCAGGCCTTGCCGTCCTCGCGCGGCACCTCGCGACCGGGCCGCACTTGCAATTCGTTGTCGCGCGCGAAATTGAGCAAGAACGTATAGGCCATTGGTTCGATTTCCTTCAACTGCAGGCTCACCACCACGCATTTGACGTTGTTCGAGCCGATCGGGAAGCAATACGGCGAGTAACCAAGGCGCCCGCCACCGAAAGAAGACATCACGCCCGCCAAGCGCTCCGCCCAGTCGCTTGGTCGAAACAACTTGCCCTCATGGGTAATGCCCTGAATCACGAATTCGGTTGGTTCAACAGGCATGGGCGGGGGCCGGGACGGATGCACGACACTGGCGCCGGTACCAGGCCTGCGCGGTGCGATGCATTTGATCGCACGCACGCTCGGCGCCGACGCGACTGGCGGAGAACCTTGATTGTAGCCCACGCGATTACACACCGATCAACTGCACAGCGCTGCGAACAGCACCAGCGGGCCGCCCCTACCCGCTACAATCGCACCTTCCCGAGACACTTGCAAAGCCACACGAAAATGCAATCCGTCGCCGTTTTTTGCGGCTCCAATTCCGGACTGGACCCGGTATTCGCCGAGGCTGCAGCCAGCACCGGAAGACTTATCGCAGAACGCAAACTGCTGCTGGTCTATGGCGGCGGCAAGCGTGGCCTGATGGGTGCGGTGGCTGACGCCGCCTTGGCCGCCGGTGGTCAGGTGCATGGCGTCATCACCGACTTCCTCAAGTCGCGTGAACTCATGCATACAGGCCTTCAGCATTGTGAAGTGGTGCCCGACATGGCGCTGCGCAAGCACCGTTTCGCCGATCTGGCCGACGCCTTTCTGGTGCTGGCCGGCGGCGTAGGCACGCTCGAGGAAACCAGCGACATGTGGAGTCGCGCCCAGCTTGGGGGCTTGCGCAAACCCATCGGCATCGTCAATACGCGCGGCTTCTATGACCCGCTCCTGGCGATGATCGAACGCATGATCAAGGATGGATTTCTGCCTGAACAACAGAAGCAATGGCTGGTGGTAGCCGAGGAACCGGGCGCCGTGCTGGACGCGCTGGCGCGTTACCAGGTCGCCGCAAACGTCTCCAAATGGATCTGAGCGGCGCCTGAAGAGGCGGGCCGCTTGCCGGCCCGCGCAACCAACGATGCCCATCCGCGCCTGCATTCCGCAAAAAATCCACGCAGCCCCCAGACCATGACCATAGGCTTAGCCTATCCGCTCGTTCGCGCAGCGCTTTTCAAGCTCGATCCGGAAACCGCGCACGCGCTCACCATGAAAAGCCTCAACGCACTGGCTGCCAGCGGCCTGGCGTCAGTGCTGGCCGGGCGCATCAAGCCCGATCCGCGCACGGTCATGGGCCTCGAGTTTTCCAACCCGGTAGGCCTGGCCGCCGGCGCTGACAAGAATGGTGAATGCATCGCCGGCTTCGGCGCCCTGGGCTTCGGCTTCATCGAGTTGGGCGGCGTCACGCCACGGCCGCAGCCGGGCAACCCGAAACCACGCGTGTTCCGGCTCATTGCCGCGCGCGGCATAATCAACCGCCTGGGCTTCAACAACTTCGGCGTCGATTTTCTGGTCGAACGCCTGAAATCGCATTCCTACAAGGGCGTGATCGGCATCAACCTGGGCAAGAACCTCGATACGCCATTGGACAAGGCCGCCGATGATTACGCCACCTGCTACCAAAAGGTGTATCCCTACGCCGGCTTTGCGACCATCAACATCTCCTCTCCCAACACCAAGAACCTGCGCCAGTTGCAGGGCGAGGATGAACTCGCGCCGATCCTGAAACGCATGAAGCGCGAGCAGAAAACACTTGCCGATCGCCATGGCCGGGTAGTGCCGCTGGTCATCAAGATAGCGCCTGACCTGGACGACACACAAATCGAGACGATCGCCAGGATCGCCGTATCGCAGGGGATGGACGGCATCATTGCTGCCAACACCACGATCTCGCGCGACAAGGTCAAAGGGCAGCCGCATGCGGAAGAAACCGGTGGCCTGTCGGGCGCACCGGTGTTCGAGGCATCCAATCGCGTGATCCGCGCGCTGGCCGGCCACCTCGACGGTGCGCTGCCGATCATCGGCGTCGGTGGCATCATGAACGGCGCCGATGCGCGTGCCAAGATCGAGGCCGGTGCGAGCCTGGTGCAGTTCTACAGCGGCCTGATCTATCGCGGCCCGAGCCTGGTGGCCGAAGTGGCACGCGCGTTGCGCCGCACCTGAGCCGCCCCGGATACCCCGAGTGCGTTTGCCATCGACAGCGGCATCACCGGATACCCACTCCACTCTTTATTGCATCCAACCAACCAGAGGCTTCATTCATGATCATAAGCGGCCTGTTTCACGTAGCCATCAAGACCAACGACCTGGAAGCGACTCGCACCTTCTATTGCGACGTGCTGGGTCTGGCAGACGTATTCCGACCCGACTTCGGCTTTCCCGGCGCCTGGCTGGCCTGCCCCCTGCCCGGCGGCCAGGCCATCATCCACATCTATGCCGGTGGCCCGGCGTTAGGCGCTGAAGGCCGTGCCCCGGCGGGCTCGGCGGCGATCGATCATTTGTCGCTGGCCTGCGCCGGGTATCACGAATTCGCCGCGCGATTCCGGCAAACCGAGCTCGCCTATCGCGAGTTCCTGGTGCCGGGCACCAGCTTGTGGCAGTTGTTCGTCTATGACCCGAGCGGCGTGCAGCTCGAACTGACGTTCGAAGGCAAGGCTGAAAGCGGCCCTCCGCCGGACATGTCGCCGGGGCGGGCGTATGTCGCCGGCAGCAGCTTTTTCGACGCCGCCAGCTATCCCAAGCTGCGCCGCGTGGCGCCTGCCTGACCGGGCGACGCCAATCCTGGCGCACTCAGGCAGGCTGGTGAGCCTGCTTCAGGGCAGCCTCGACCGCGCGCATCGACATCACCGTGATCAGGTGCGCGCGGTGATCGGCTTGCGCGTGAATATCCGAATTGAGCCCTTCTTCGGGCACGACGATCGAGGCGATCACCTCCGGCACAAAACGCGCAGTCAATGCAGCCTCCATCGCCGGCACCCGAAACACGCAGGGCGCGGCGCCGGTCACCGCTACCCGCACCCCCGCGCCGAAGTCAGCGACAAACACGCCGACGATCGCATAGCGCGACGCCGGGTTCTTGAACTTCATGTAAGCCGCACGCAGCGGCACCGGGAAGCTTACAGCGGTGATGATTTCACCGGACTCAAGCGCGGTTTCGAACATGCCGGTGAAAAAGCTGTCAGCCGGGATGCTGCGACGATTGGTGACAATGGTGGCCCCCAGCGCCAGGAGGCCGGCGGGATAGTCTGCCGAAGGGTCGTTATTGGCCACAGACCCGCCGATGGTGCCCATGTTGCGCACCATGCGGTCGGCGATGCCGCCAGCCAGCGCCGCCAGCGCCGGAATCGCGCCGCGCACCGCGAGCGACGCCGCCACTTCGGCATGCCGGGTCATGGCACCGATGGTGACGGTCTTGCCCTCGACGGTGATGCCGGACAAGCCCTTGATCGCGCCCAGATCGATGATCTCGCTGCTGTCGGCCAGGCGCAGCTTCATCGCCGCGATCAGGCTCTGGCCACCTGCCAGCAATTTCGCGTCCGGTGCGGCGGCAAGGCTGGCAGCGGCGGCCTCGACCGATGCCGCGCGTTGGTATTTGAATGCGTACATGCTTGAATCCTGTGGGTCGAAAGTGGATGGGTGATGCCAGGCTTCAGCCGGCAACAGCCTGTGCGCCGGCCATGACCGCCTTGACGATGTTGTGATAACCGGTGCAGCGGCACAGGTTGCCGTCAAGCTTCTCGCGCACCTGATCTTCGGTCGGCTGCGGCGTGTGCTTGACCAGGTCGATCGCGCTCATCACCATGCCCGGCGTGCAGAAGCCGCACTGCAAGCCATGCTGCAGGCGAAACGCCTCCTGCATCGGATGCAGCGTTCCATCCGCGGCCGCCACCCCTTCGATGGTGGTGATCATCGCACCTTCGGCCTGCATCGCCAGGATGTTGCAGCTCTTGACCACCCGGCCATCAAGATGGATGGTGCAGGCGCCACACTGCGCGGTATCGCAACCGATATGCGTGCCGGTCAGGCGCAGCACATCGCGAATGTAGTTCACCAGCAAGGTGCGTTCCTCGACCTCGTGGCTGACCTGCTTGCCGTTGACTTGCATCGAAACCGTGACAGACATACGTGCTCCCTTTTGGTTGCGCCGTCGCTTTGGTGACGCCGGCTGAAACTGGGTGACTCGCGAATATAGCGCGAATTGGCCCGCAACTCACACCGAGTTCCCGGCCTTCGAACGTAGAGGGATTGCCCCGATGCGGCGCCAACATGGGGCACGCTCGATCGCACGGCCCGGAGCAACCGAGCGAGAGGCAACGCAGCTTGCCGAATCGCGCAAACCACAAAGCTCCGCGCCTGAACCGGATGCACGACGACTAATGCACGCCGGACACTCGGGCGACGGCATAATGTCGTCTGGTCAACCGATTGGAGAATCAACTTGAAACGCCTGGTACTTGCCGCACTGCTGGCCCTACCCATGTATCCCGTCGCATATGCGCAAACCACGCCGGCCGCAACCACCACCGCCAGCGGTCTGGCCTATCTCTCGGTCAAGGATGGCACCGGAGCAAGCCCGAAGGCGAGCGACACGGTGAAAGTGCACTACCGGGGCACCTTGACCGACGGCCGCGAATTTGACAGTTCGTACAAGCGCGGCACGCCCCTCGAATTTCAGCTCAAAGGCGTGATCAAGTGCTGGACCGAAGGCGTGCAGTTGATGAAGGTAGGCGGCAAGGCCCGCCTCACCTGCCCACCCGCGATCGCCTACGGTGAACGCGGCGCCGGCGGCGTGATTCCGCCGAACGCCACGCTGAATTTCGAGATCGAATTGCTGGGGATTGCCGGGCGCTAGAACAGTCCGAAACAGCGGCAAGGCTTGGTCAGGGAACCGGTTAATCCCGTACGCAGCCAGACAAGCCAGTGAGCGTAGGTGCCATGGACAGCATGCCGAAAACCGTACCGCTTTCGATCGAGGAAATCGCCCACCGCATCCTGATCGTGCGCGGCAAGCGCGTGCTGCTCGATGCCGACCTGGCGGCGTTCTACGGGGTCACGACCAAGCGTTTCAACGAGCAGGTCAAGCGCAATCTGGCGCGCTTTCCGGAAGACTTCATGTTTCAGTTGAACGCCGCCGAGTTCGGGATTTTGAGGTCGCAATTTGCGACCTCAAACGCCGGTAGCGGTGGCCGCCGCTATGCGCCCTTCGCGTTTTCCTAGCACGGCGCGATCATGGCTGCAATGGTATTGAACAGCACCCGCGCCACCGAGGTCAGCGTTCATGTGGTGCGCGCGTTCAACGAGCTGCGCAACCTGGTCGCCGGCAACAAGGAACTGGCTTCGAAGATGAAACGCCTGGAGCGCAAGGTCGATTCCCACGATCAGGCAATCACCGGGCTGATCGATTCGATGCGCCAACCGCTGGCGCCGCCCGATCCGAAGCAGCGGTCTATCGGGTTTGTCATCCCGGGCGAAGTGCCGGCCAAGAAGTAGTGCGTCAACGCCGCGCTAAGTCGCCGCAAACTACGGCGCCGGCAACGCCAGCATCAGTGTCAAAGTCGCGATACTTATTCTTCTAAAGGGGCCCGCTTTTCCTGCGCTTCTCCCGGCCCGTTTCTCCTTCGCTAGACTCGACTTGGGCTATCTGGCGGCCGCCCCGATTCGCTCCCACCACATCGAAAGCGGCATGGCCCACAACTGGTCGCCAAACGGCAGCACCTCGCACCCCGAATACAAGACAAAACCGCGCACGAAGCGTTCCGGTTCGGTCTCCTTGAGGTGTCGCAGGCCCTTGAAATCGCCGGCGCTCAGGGTAGCACCGGCCTTCACTTCGATGCCGACGAGTTGACCCAATCGATTTTCGAGGACGAAGTCCACCTCGATCTGGCTTTCAGTGCGGTAATGCCACAAGCTCAGGCCGACCTCGCTGAATGCCACATGCTTAAGCAACTCGGCCAACACAAAGGTTTCAACCACCCTGCCCGGCAACCCGGCCAGACCGGCCACGCCAAGGAGCGATGCGCCCGTCAGGTGGCACACCAGGCCACTGTCGGGCAAAAAGACCTTGGGCGCCTTGACCAGCCGCTTGCCGGCATTGCGCTCCCACGAGGGCAGGCGCACCACCAGGAACAACACTTCGAGAAGCACGAAATAGCGCTTGAGCGTGCTTTGCTGAAGGCCGCTGCCGCGCGACAACTCGGCGAAGTTCAGCAGGGTCGCGCTGCGAATGGCGAGCAAGTGCAGCAAATTGGGGATTTCGCTGAGTTGCTCGATACGCGCCAGGTCGCGTACATCACGCTGAAGGACAGTCTGCACGTAGCTGTCGTACCAGGCGGCGCGACGACGTGGATTGTCGCGGGTGATCGCCTCGGGAAAGCCACCGGAGACCAGGCGCTTGATGAGGTCCTCGCGCTCGCATGGCAGGCTTGTCAGCGCGCCGGGATCTCCGCCGAACAGCCAGTCCGCCCGATTGAGCGTGGCGTCGTCTGCCACTTCGGCGCACGATAGTGGCCACAGCGAAAGTATTTCAACCCGCCCGGCCAGTGAGTCCGCGATGCCGGGTAACAACAACACATCGGCCGAACCGGTAAGCAAAAACCGCCCCGGCTGGCGGTCGCGATCCACCGCGGCCTTGATCGCCAGGAACAGTTCGGGCGCGCGCTGCACTTCGTCCAGCGTCACCGCGCCGGTCAAGCCACCGATGAACCCCGCCGGATCGGATGTGGCCGCGTTGCGCACGGCGGCATCGTCCAAGGTGAGGTAGCGGCGCAAGCTAGCGGGGCGCGCGGCGTTTACGCCGTTCAGGGCTTGCGCCAAGGTGCTTTTGCCGGTTTGGCGCGCACCATTGAGCACCACCACCGGCGTATCGAGCAAGGCGGCATTAAGCTGCGCCGCGATATGGCGGAGATGCATTTTGCTACTTTACTGGTTGATTTTCAACCAGTCAATGGTTGATTTTCAAGAAAACTTTGACTGAAAAGGCACCCTGAAGGGATTTCATTTACAACTTGAACGCGATGGAGTCGGTGGCTTCAAGGTCGCAATTCGTGACCTTGAAGCCTGGCTGCGGCCAAGATCGCAAGCGTGATCAGGTGGCCACCTGGCTGATGGATACAATGCGCCAACTGCGAGCGCTGCCCGTTCCGGAACAGCGGCCGTTCGGGTATGTCATCCACAAGGCGAAACCGGCGAAGAAATAGCACAGCAACGCGGCGGGCAACCGCAACGCCCGCGTGACCGGGTTTTTGGGGCTGCTTGCTCGCTTCAAAGATCATCTTGCCGCAGATTCGTCGATGGCAACTGATTGTGGAAACCGGGGGTACATTCGTGCGATCGCAACCCCAGTTGTTCGCCGCCATTCCTGATCGCGCCGCCTCCCTCGTGCTAGGAATATACGGCGCTCGACCAGCAGGACTGGTCGCTTGCAGTCCATCAGAATCCGACATCGATAACGGATTGCTTCGCACGTAGGCGTATGTGTTGATCCCCCCAGCCAGCCCGATGGGATCTGATTGCACACACCACCCATCCCCCAGCTTGTAATCCCCGTCATAGTTGCACTCCTCCCCAATCATCAAATCCAGCGCCCCGCCCGGCCGCGATGAGTACGACCCGCAGGTGGCACCGGTGCAGACCCTGGATTCGGCAAACCGCATTTCGGCTTGCGATTGCTTCGGAATACGGTCGTAGTTGCGTGCCGATGCAACGGCGTCGTAGTTGCAGCGCGTACCCCACGCTTTGCAGACAACGGCAGTGCGCCCGTGCCTGATCGTTGCAGGTCTGGTTACGCTGCCTGGCCGGCGGACAGGCGTCCGCTTGCGGCCACCTTCCAGAGCAGCTGCTTGCGGCGGCAATACGCCACGGGCCTTTTCGGAGCGGGATTCACGCACACTCCGGATCTGACTCACTGTCGCACCTTCGGGGAAGCGGTGAACATCGCGCGCCGCAGTCTGATACCAAGATTTTTGACGCGTGACGGGTTGGCGTCAAGGAATTCTGTGTTGCCGCTTGCGCCGAGCGGCGGCGATGTCACAACCGCCGGATGCCGAGTGGATTGCGTTCTTCGCATGGGCACCCGAAACCCCTGGCAAGCCTAGTAGAGTAGCGACTTCCCAGGCACCTCGCGTCGCGGCGACAATCGCCCCGACACATTCGCCCCAACACATTCTCCACCAAGGTCGTTTCCCCATGCCCAACGCACTCACCAAAGATGGCGTCAGCCTCTACTACGAAGAAGCAGGCGCCGGCACGCCGCTGATTTTCGTGCATGAATTTGCCGGCGACTGGCGTAGCTGGGAGGCGCAGATGCGCTTTTTCTCGCGCTACTACCGGGTCATCACCTACAGCGCGCGCGGCTTCAAGCCCTCCGCCATTCCGGCCGATCCGGCCATGTATTCGCAGGCCCATGCGCGCGACGACATCATCGCCGTGCTCGACCATCTGAAGATCGAGCGTGCCCACATCACGGGCTTGTCGATGGGCGGGTTCGCCACCCTGCATGCCGGCATCACCTACCCCGATCGCGCGCGTTCGCTGGTAATCGCCGGTTGCGGCTATGGCGCCGCACCTGCGGAGAAGGAAAAGTTCCAGAAGGAGTGCGAAGCCGCCGCCCGCATGTTCGAGACCAATGGTGCGGAGACCTACAAGCAGTATGCGATCGGCCCCACTCGCGTGCAGTACCAGAACAAGGACCCGCGCGGCTGGACCGAGTTCGAGCAGCAGTTGGGCGAGCATGACTGGCAGGGCCAGGCCAACACCATGCGCGGGGTGCAGATGAAGCGGCCCTCGCTATGGGAGCTTGAAGGCGAGATGAAGAAGATCACGGTGCCGACGCTGGTCGTCACCGGCGACGAGGACGATCCCTGCCTGGAACCGGCCTTGCTGATGAAGCGCTCGATTCAAAGTGCCGGGCTGGTGGTGCTGCCGCAGGCCGGCCATACCATCAATCTGGAGGATCCGGAGCCCTTCAACCGCGCGTTGCTCGATTTCTTCACGCGCGTTGATGGCGGGCGCTGGGCCAGCCGCGATACGCGCTCGATCGCCGCCGGCATTCTCGGCGTTCGCAAGTAAGGCGGCAGCGTCAACATCATGCATATCGATACCGACGTTCTGATCATCGGCGCCGGCGGCGCCGGCATGTATGCCGCTATCGAGGCGGCACGCCGTGGCGCACAGGTGGTGCTGCTCGACCGCAGCCTGATCGGGCGCGGCGGCGCGACAGTGATGGCGCAGATGACGGTGGCCGCAGCGGTCGGCGAGCAGACTCCGGACCACTGGGAGCACCATCTGGCCGATACCCTCAAGGCCGGGCGCGGGCTGTGCGACCCGGCACTGTCGCGCCTGTTGTGCGAGGAAGGCGTCGAGTGCATTCGCGAAATGGACAGTTGGGGCGTCGGCTGGGCGCGGGTTCCCGCGGACAGCGATGCGCCGGCGCAGGGCATGCGCGCAGTGATGGCGCCGGGCCATGACCGGCCGCGCTGCGTGTATGTCGATTTCCTCAACACCGGGCCTGCGGTATCGCGCACCTTGCGCACCCAGGTGATCCGCACCCCCGGCATTCGCCGCGTTGGCGATCTGGTGGTCACCGATCTGGCCATGCGTGACGGCCGTTGCGCCGGCGCCATCGCCATGCATGCACCGACATCGAAGGTGGTCAGCATCGCTGCGAAAGCCACCATCATCGCCACCGGCGGCCTGACCCGCCTGTACCGACGCAACAGTGCCTCGGCCAACATGGGTGGCGACGGCTACGCACTGGCCCTGCGCGCCGGCGCCGAGTTGATCGACATGGAGTTCGTGCAGTTTTTCCCCATCGGCCATCTGGCGCCGCGCCTGATCGGCATGGACCCGATCATGTGGGATCCGTTCCGCTACAAACTGGGCGGGCGGCTGCTCAATGGCGAGATGCAGGAATTCACCGAGCGTTACGGCATGGCCGAAACCGGCAAGTACATTGTCACGCGCGATCTGGCCACCTATGCAATCACCAAGGAAGTGGAAGCCGGGCGCGGTTCGCCGCATGGCGGCGCCTATTTGTCGTTTCAGCATTGCGATGCCGCTGAACTGCGTGCCGCCTTCGGCCCGGTGATCGAGCGCCTGGCCAAGCAGGGCATCGATCTGACGCGCGACGCCATCGAGGTGGCACCGATCGCCCACTATCACATGGGCGGCATCCGGGTCGACACGCGGATGGCCACCGCGGTACCAGGTCTCTTCGCCGCCGGCGAAGCCGTGGGCGGCGCCAATGGCGCCAACCGCTTGTCGGGCAATGCGATCACCGAAGCCTTCGCCTTTGGCCGGGCCGCCGGGCGCAGCGCGGCGGGCGCCGCGGCCGAGCCCGCCGCCACCTCCTGGGATGGCGCCCTGTCAAGCGCGGAAGCCGCACTCGCCAAATGCGTGGCGCGCACGCTGCCGTTCAACCCGGCCGAGATGCTGGTAAGCCTGCAGGCATTGATGGCCGACGACGTCGGCCCGGTCCGCACCGCGGCCGGCCTCACCCGGGCGCTCGAACAACTCGGCGCCATGCGCGCAATGCAGGGCGAGTTCCCGCCGCGCACGGTCGATGCATTCGACGCCGCACGCCTTGACTGGCTCGACCTGCGCAACATGCTGCTGGTGGCCGAAACGGTCACCCGCGCCGCCCTGCTGCGCACCGAGAGCCGCGGCGCGCACCAGCGCGAGGATCATCCCGGGCTGGAAGCGCACTGGGCGGTCAATCAGGTCGTCACGCTCAAGGCAGGCGCGCTGGGCATCACGCAACGTCCCGTGCCGCAGGCACTGGAGGCACACGCATGACACATCCGGTCGAGACCACCCTGACGGCAACGCTGACGATTCAGCGCGGCGGCCCCGGCGAGGCGGCGCGCACCGAGACGCACGCGGTGCCGTTCGAAGCCGGGCAATCGGTGTTGGACGGCCTGCGCTGGATTCGCAGCCACGACGACGCCACCCTGGCGTTCCGCTTTTCCTGCATCAATGCCAACGCCTGCAAGGAATGCATGATGCAGATCGACGGCAAGACGCAATACGCCTGTACCGCACGCCTGGAAGCGCGTGAGATGCGGATTGCGCCGCTGCCCAACAAGGCGCTGATCCGCGATCTGTGGACCGAGATCGCACCGAGCGACGAACGCCTGGAATAAGGCCCGGTCGCGGCGCGCAGCAACCCTGTATTCCCGGCGTGGCGCGCCGCTTTGCAGTGCCGGCGGCGCTACAATCATCGCGCCGCGGTTGACCCCAAGCTTAGGCCCCAAAAGCACGGAGACAAAATGAAAATCATCGTCAAGGCGATCACCGGATTCGCCCATGCCCTGCTACCGGCTTGCGCCACCTTGGCCTTGCTGGGTGCCGCCCCTGCGGCACACGCACAAAAATTCCCCGACAAGCCGATTCGCCTGATCGTGCCCTTCCCGCCCGGCGGCGGCAACGACATTCTGGCGCGCGCGCTGGCACCGAGGCTGGCGGAACTGCTGGGGCAGCCGGTGGTGATCGACAACCGTGCCGGCGCCGGCGGCAATATCGGCACTGAAGCTGCCGCCAAGGCGGCGCCCGATGGCTCGACCATTGTCATCGCCTCTAACCAGGTGACGATCAATCCCTGGCTGATCGCCAAGCTGCCCTTCGATATCGAAAAGGACTTCGCGCCGGTGGCCCTGGTGGCCTCGGTGCCGATGGTGCTGGCGGTCCATCCCGCGGTGGCCGCGCAGAACGTGCGCGAACTGATCGCGCTGGCCAAAACGGACGCCGCCAAGCTCAACCACGGCACACCGGGCAACGGCACGCCGCAGCACATCGCCTTCGAGGTGTTCAACCATGCCGCCGGTGTGCAGATCACGCACATCGCCTACAAGGGCACCAGCCCGGCGATCGCCGACCTGTTGGGTGGCCAGGTGCAGGCCGCCATCGGCACCATGGCCTCGCTTGAACCACATATCAAGGCCGGCAAGTTGCGTGCGCTGGCGGTCACCACCGCCCGGCGCTCGGCGGCGATGCCGAACCTGCCGACCATCGCGGAGGCGGCGCTGCCCGGCTTCGAGGTGCCGCTCTGGTACTCGATCCTGGCGCCGGCCGGCACCCCGAAAGACGTGGTGGCGCGCATCTCGGCCGAGATCGCCCGCACGCTCGCCACAGCGGACATCCGCGACCGCCTCACCGCCCAGGGCTTCGAGGTGAGCTACCTCAACGCCGAGCAAATGGGTGAGCTGATCCGCCGCGATACGCAGCGCTGGCAAAAGACCATCCGGGACATCGGCTTGAAGCTTGAGCCGTAACGCTGCTTGAATCGACGCGCGTCGCCAACGTCATGAGTTCGATCAACGCCGCCTTGGCCGGCATTCGCGTGCTCGACTTCTCGATGGTGGGCGCCGGGCCCACCTGCGGCATGCTGATGGGTGACATGGGCGCGCAGGTGACCAAGATCGAGGCACCGGGTGGCGACATCGGGCGCAAGCTGGGCCCGCCCTGGCAGGGAGGCGAATTGGTGGTGTCGATGAGTTTCAATCGCAACAAGCGCTCGCTGGTCATCGATCTGAAACAGCCGGACGGGGTGGCCATCGTGCTGCGCATGGCCGCACTTGCCGACGTGTTGCTCGAGAGCTTTCGCCCCGGCGTGATGGAAAAACTGGGCCTGGGCTACACCACCCTGGCTGCACGTTTTCCGCGCCTGGTGTACTGCTCGGTGTCGGCCTATGGCCAGAGCGGACCCTGGCGCGACAAGCCAGGGGTCGACGGCATCGTGCAGGCGGTATCCGGCCTGATGAGCCAGGTCGGCACGCCCGGCGCGCCGCCGATGAAGGTGCAGATCCCGGCCGCCGACGTGGTCACCGGCTTTCTCGCCACCACCGCGGTGCTGGCGGCGCTGCGCGTGCGCGACCAGCCGGGGCCGTCACAGGGGCGCGGCCAGCATCTGGACATGAGCCTCTACAACGGCGCGCTGATGCTGCAGCAATCCGCGCTTGCCTCCTACCTTTCGAGTGGCGAACTGCCGCCGAAAAGCGGCAGCGCCGCACCCTACTCCGCACCCAACGAGGCCTACCCCACCAAAGACGGCTGGATCATGGTCGCCGCCTATCACGACGACCGCTGGAAGGCCTTTTGCAAGGTTATCGGCGACCCGGCGCTCAGCACACAGGCGGAATTCGCCAGCAGCCCGCTGCGGGTCGCCAATCGCGATGCATTGACGCGCGCGGTGTCCCTCCGGTTGGCCGGCAAAACCAGTGCCGAATGGCAAGTGCTGCTGGAGGCCGCCGACATCATCTGCGGGCCGATCGCCGAATACGACGCCGTGCTGGCGCAGCCGCAACTGACGCACAACGGTGCGATCGTCGAAATGCAGCATCCGCGCGCCGGCCGCGTGCGCATGCCGGGCTCGGCGATAGGCGATCGCGATGCCCAGGCACGGGTCCACCTGCCGCCCCCGATGGTCGGCGAACACAGCCGCGCGGTACTCGCCGATTTCGGTTTTGCCGAAACCGAGATCGATGCGTGGCTGGCGACGCGCACAGTGATCCAGAACTAACGGGAGCGACAAATGAAATTCAAGGCCATCCGGCTGTTTCAGGAAGCCGGCGCACGCGTAAGTCACATGCTTGAACAAGACCTCGACGATCTCGATGCCGGCGAGGTGGTGGTCGAATCGCGTTATGCGGCGGTCAACTACAAGGATGCGCGCGCGGTCAGCGGCGTGGGCACCGTGATCAAGCGCTTTCCGTGCGTGCCAGGGATCGAGGTCTCGGGCACGGTGCTGTCATCGACCAGCCCGGCGTACCAAGCGGGCGACGCGGTCACCGTGCAGGGCGGGCAGGAATTCGGCATTCGCCACGACGGTGCGTACGCCGAGCGGGTGCGGGTGCCGGCGGCCTGGGTGGCGCCGATTCCCGCCGGCTTCGACGCTTACGATGTGGTCGCCCTCGGCATCGGTGCCTATACCGCCGCCGTTGCGGTCGAGGAACTGATCGCGCGCGGAGTGACGCCGGCACACGGCCCGATCGCCGTCACCGGCGCCACCGGCGGCTGCTCCAGTTTCGCCATCGACATGCTGGCCGGGCTTGGCTATACGGTGGTGGCAAGCACCGGAAAGAGCGAGGCGGCCGAGTACCTCAAAGCCATCGGCGCGGCGGACGTCATCGGCCGCGAAGCCATTGCCGCCGGCGACAAACCGCTCGATGAGCAGCGCTGGGCAGGCGCCATTGATGCGGTCGGCGGCAAGCCTCTGCAAGACCTGCTGCGCAGCATGAAAAAGCGTGGCGTGGTGTGCTCCTTCGGCAATGCCGCCGGCGAGTCCTTCACCAGTTCGATCTACCCGTTCATCCTGCGCTCGGTGGCGCTGGCCGGCATCAATGCCAACCACCCGCTGCCCGAGCGCGGCAGCGCCTGGACGCGCATGGCGCGCGGCGGCGACCTGCGGCCGCGCCATCTCGATCGCATCTGTTTCGAAATCCCGTTTGCCGGGCTCAAGGACTATTGCGCGGAAGTGATTGCCGGCGGCATTCGCGGGCGCGCCGTGGTGCGCTTCGGCTAGCAGCCTGCGGGGTTTGGTGCGTCGAGGGTATACCCGGACAAAGCTAGCTTTCCCTGACCCGCACCTCGCGCTGGAACACCTCGAGGCACTGCGCCTTGGCACGGATGAAAGCATCGGAGGTCAGCGTTTCGGGATGGCGGGGGCGCGGCGCATCGAAGCGCACCACTTCGGCGATGCGCGTGGGCCGACGCGTCAGCATCAGCACCTGGTCGGCCAGATAAACCGCCTCGTCCAGGTCATGCGACACCAGGATCATGGTGGTCTTGGTGGCCTCGAAAATGTCTTGCAGCTTGTCGCGCATGAACAAGGTCATCTCGTAATCGAGCGCGGAGAACGGTTCATCGAGGAACAGCACTTCCGGATGCACCGCCAGCGAGCGCATGATCGACACCAGTTGCTGCTGTCCGCCCGACAACTCGTAGGGGTAGCGATTCAGGTCGAAGCGGATGTCGAACGATTTCACCAGTTCATCGGCGCGCGCATCGGCGTCGCCCTTGGACTTGCCGGCGATGCGCAGCGGATACTTGATGTTGTCGATCGCGCGCTTCCACGGAAACAGGGCGTCGCGATAGTTCTGGAACACATAGCCGATCACGGTATCGGCCAGGGTCTTGCCGTCGAACAGGGCCTCGCCACCGTCCATCGGCAACAGGCCGGCCACCATGTTGATCATGGTCGATTTGCCGCAGCCGTTGGGCCCGAAGATCGAAGTGATTTGACCTTTCGGAATGTCCAGGTCGAAGCCGGAATACAGCGGCTGGCCGGCGAAACTCTTGGTCAGCCCGCGAATGGTGATGTGGGTGCCCGGGGCCGGGCGCGCAAGCTTGCCCACCGGCACATCCTGCGGCGCGTTCATAGGTTCGCCTTCATTTGCCGCCCCAATGGATGAAGCGCCGCTCGATGATGATGAAGATCAGGTTGAGACCGTAGCCCAGCACCCCCGCGCCGAAAATGGTGGCGTACATCTCCGGCATGTTGAAGATCGCCTGCGCATTGATCACCCGCTGCCCCAAGCCGTCGGTGGAGCCGATGAACATTTCGGCGACGATCACGATTACCAGCGCGAACGAAACGCCGGAGCGCATGCCGACAAAGGTTTGCGGCAGCGATTCGAGCAGGGTCACGCCCATCATCACGCGCATGGGCGAGGCACCCATCACGCGCGCCGCCGCCTGCCGCGTCTTGCGCGCGTTCATCACGCCATAGGCGGTGTTGAACAGGATCAAGAGGCCGGCGCCGAACGCGGCGACCGCGATCTTGGTGCTTTCACCGACCCCCAAAATCACCAGGAACAGCGGGAACAGGGCCGAGGCGGGGGTCGAGCGGAAAAAGTCGATGACGAATTCAAGCGAGCGGTACAGCCGCACCGAAGAGCCCAGCAGCAGGCCCAAAGGCACGCAGATCACTACCGCGATGCCGAATGCCGCCAGCGTGCGCCGAATGGTGATCAGCAGATCCTTGGTCAGATTGCCGCCAACGAAGCCGTCCCAGAAAGCCTTGGCCGAATCCTGCGGCGATGGCAGCAGGATCGGGTCGACCAGCTTGAGCCAGACGACGAACCACCAGATAAAAATGAAGGCCAGCGCCCCTACCGCGGGGGACAGGGCGCCGGCAATGCGACTGTTGAACATCGAGGCTAAAACCGGTCGGTGTCTAGTAGGTTTTCAGCATGGTCTTGACGTCGATCTTCGACTTCACCAGGCCCGAGGCGGTGGCCTGATCGACGAGATTCTGGAAGTCGGCGATTTCGGCCGGCTTAAGATCCCGCACCATGTTGTAGTACGAAAGCGGCACCGTCGGCGCGACCGCCGCCGAAGTGTTCATGTGCTTGGTCAGCAGTTCGCGCGCCTTGGGGTCGTTGTTACCGTCGTTCAAGGCCTTCGCCCAGGCACGCGCGAGACGCTCGGCCACCTGCGGGCGCTCCTGCATGAACTTCACGCTCATCACGCCACCGGCAAGCACCGCACAGGCATCGGGCCGGCCCAGCATGTACTTGGCGATCAGGCCGCCTTCGAGCTTGCGGCCAATGCCCTGCGCCACCATCATGCTGACGATCGGTTCCAGGGTATAGGCGGCGTCGAACTGACCGGACTGCAGGCCGCCGATGTGCACGTTCATCTGCTGCTCCTGCATGGTGTAGTCCTTCTCGTCGAGACCTGCGGCCTTGAGTACACCCTTGGCTACAAACAGGTTGCCCGGGCCGGGCGCCGACATGATGCGCTTGCCCTTCAAGTCGGCGAGGGTCTTGATGCTGGTATTGGACGCCGGCACCACGTAGGCTTCAAGCTGGTACTTGGCGTTCTGGCAGTTGATCGAAAAGTATTGCAGGGTATTGGGGCGCAGGGCGTTGATGTTGGCGCCTTCGAGCGACAGCAGGTTGGACGCGGTGTCGAGATCGCCCTTGACCAGACCCTGCACGATCAGCGGATGGGTAGCCAGCGGAATGCCCTCGACATCAAGGTTCTCGGCAGCGAAGTAACCACGCTCCTTGGCGATGAAATACGGCATCGCGGATGAGGCGATGAACAGGCCCATCTTGACCTTGTCCTGGGCCTGGGCTTGCGTGCAAAAGGCGCTTGAAGCTGCCAGCGCCACTATGGCTACAACACGGTTGATGGTGCGCATGGGGATCCTCGTTGATCGATGGTGGGAAATACGAAAGGCGAGATGTTAATTGATTTGTTCGGACAATTTGGTGTGGTCAGCCGAACTCAGGTTCAAGCGCGGCTTGCTGATCTTTGCTAACGCTCAGGCTACGGCGATGACGGCGACGGTGGACTGCGCGGACACATATTGCGGTGATCGCCATGGCACACAGAGCTTTATGCAAACATCGCATACAAATCCAGGCACACGAAAAACCACCATTCTGCAATGCGCGAGCTGACCAGCTACTCATCAACTCATCTAGCAATCTTCGCGCCACCAATGGCACGCAGACGCAGGCGGCTTGGCGGCGCACAGCAATCGCCACATGACGAGCAATGCTCCGGAAAAGCGCCGGGATGCCCCACGTCGGTGCACCCGGCCACACGGTCGAACCGACATCCGCATAGGCATAGTCACCTGCACTGCTTTAAACTCGGGGGCAAATCAGTCTTACTGACAATTCAGGAGAACAACATGCATCCAGAAGGCATTGGCGCGTCTGTCCTGCGTCGTGAAGACCGCCGTTTCCTCACCGGCCGCGGCCAGTATGTCTCCGACCTGGTGATGGAAGGCGAGCTGCATTGCGCCTTTGTACGCTCGCCGCACGCCCATGCGCGCATTCGCGCCATTGATGCGGCCGCTGCCAGCGGCGGCCCCGGCGTGGTGGCGGTTTACACCGGGGCTGACATGGCGGCGGACGGCGTCGGTCCCATGACGCCCTTGTGGCAGATTCCGGGCGCCGATGGCAAACCGATGAACGAGCCGCCGCGCTGGGCGTTGTCGCGCGGCACCGTGCGCCATGTCGGTGAAGCCGTTGCCATGGTGGTCGCCAACACGCGCCACCGGGCACAGGACGCCGCCGAGCTGGTGCAAGTCGACTGGGAACCACTGCCGGCGGTGGTCGACGTGCGCGACGCGCCCCTGCCCGGCGCGGCACAACTGCACCCGGAAGCGCCGGCCAACCTGTGCGTGCGCTTCCAGCGCGGTGTGCAGGCGCCAGTCGATGCGGCCTTCGCGCGCGCCACCCACAAGGTGGCGGTCGACATCATCAATCACCGCATCGTCTGTGCCGCGCTCGAACCGCGCGCGGTGATCGCGGTGGCCTCCGCCACCCGCGGCCTGGACGGCCATGCGGTGACGATCTGGTCGGCCACCCAGGTGCCGCACCATATCCGCAAGTTCGTGGCCGAACAGCTGGCCTTGCCCGAGAACGCGGTGCGGGTGATCGCGCCGGATGTCGGCGGCGGCTTCGGCACCAAGGGCAAGCACTATCCCGAGGAAATCATCCTCGCCTGGGCCGCACGCAAGCTGGAACGGCCGCTCAAGTGGGTGTCCTCGCGCAGCGAAGCCTTTGTGAGCGATTACCACGCACGCGACCATGCCACCCATGCCGAACTGGCGCTCGACGCCGATGGGCATTTCCTTGGCCTGCGCGTGACCACCTTAGCCGCCGTGGGTGCCTATGTGTCCACCGTCGGTGCCGCGGTACCGACCACGGTGTACACCGCCGTGCTGTCCGGCCCCTACCGCATCCCGGCGATATTCGCCGAGGTGCGCGCGGTATTCACCAACACCGTGCCGACCGATGCCTACCGCGGCGCCGGACGACCCGAAGCCTGCTTCGTGCTTGAGCGCTTGGTCGAGGAGGCCGCGACGCAAACCGGCATCGACCGGCTGGAACTGCGGCGCCGCAATTTCATCCCGGTGGGCGCCATGCCCTACGCGACACCGGTCGGGCCTACCTACGACACCGGCAATTTCGTCAAACTGTTCGAGCGCGCCCTGGTGCTGGGTGACCATGCCGGCTTTCCTGCGCGGCGCGCGGCGGCTGCAAGAAAAGGCCTGCTGCGCGGCTTTGGTATCGCCTATTTCGTCGAGAGTTCCGGCGTGGCGCCGTCGAAATACGCCGGCATGTTCGGCGCGCGCACCGGCTTTTTCGACTCCGCCGACATTCGCGTCGCTGCCGACGGCAGCCTCCTGGTGATGTGCGGTACCCATAGCCATGGCCAGGCCCATGCCACCACCTTTCCACAGGTGCTGGCTTCGCGCATCGGCGTGCCGCTGTCGATGATCGAATTGATCGAGGGCGACACCGGACGCGTGCCCTACGGCACCGGTACCTTCGGCTCGCGCTCGATGGTGATCGCCGGTTCGGCGATCTACATGGCGGCCGAAAAGATCCTGCACAAGGCGAAGAAGATGGCGGCCCACATGCTCGAAGCCGCCGATTCCGACATCGAACATGCAGTGGTCAATGGCCTGGGCGAATTCCGTGTCACCGGCACCGACCGCCGAGTCGGCTGGCCCGAAGTCGCCAGCGCCGTGACCCGCGCCCACAACCTGCCGCCGGGCATGGAACCGGTGCTGCACGAGAACGCGTTCTTCGACCCCACCAACCTCACCTGGTCGAACGGCGCGCAGGCCTGCGAAGTCGAGATCGACCCGGCCACCGGCGTCACCCGCATCATCTCGTACATCGGGGTGGACGACATCGGCACGGTGATCAACCCGATGGTGGTCGACGGCCAGGTGCACGGCGCAATCGCCCAGGGCATTGGCCAGGCCTTGTTCGAGGCCGCGGTCTATGACCGCGAGACCGGCCAGCTCTACAGCGGCTCGTTCATGGACTACACCTTGCCGCGCGCCGACGTGCTGCCGATGTTCGTCTCGGAGACCGACGAAACCCAGCCCTGCACCCACAATCCGCTGGGCGCCAAGGGCTGCGGCGAATCGGGCACCATCGGCGCCCCGGCCTCGATCACCAGCGCCATGCGCGACGCGCTCGAGGCGGTGGGCGTCAAGGGCCTGGAAATGCCGTTTACCGCCGGCAAGGTATGGCGCGCCATTCGCGAGGCGCGCACGGCCGCCTGAACCATCCGCAAGTGCCGCCGGCCCACGCCCTGTGCCGCGACGGCGACCGGTGCCGCACAAGGCGGCGCCGGCATTGCCAGCTACGGAGTCAAGCCATGCGCGAAGCCAGCCAAGATGCCGACATCAAGAGTGAGGTTGAAGCCGGCCTGAAAAACCTGAGTATCTGGGCAGCGGGCTTGACGTTCAGCGACATTCCGCCGCGCGCCTTGTCGCAGGCGGTGCTGATTCTCGGCGACAACATCGCCGCTGCGCTGTCGGCAGGCGACGAACCCGAATTGCGTGCCTATCACGCTCAGTTGGTCGCCAATGGCGGCGCGCAACAAGCCACCCTGTTTCGCCGCGCCGCGCCGCGCGTGGCGATGATCGACGCTGCCGTCGGCAATGGCCTGGCGATCACCTGGAACGAACTCGATGACGGCTACACCCGCACCGCGGTGCACCCCGGTGCCTTGAGCCAGCCGCTGATTCTGGCAGCGGCCGAAGCCTTCAATCTGTCGCTTACCGAAACGCTGCGCGCGACCGTCGGCGCCTACGAAATCGGCACCCGCTTCGCACGCGCCTGGCCGGGCACCCTGCCGCGCCTGCACCCGCATGGTGTCTACAACGCCGTATGTTCCGCCGCCGGCCTGGCCCTGTTGCGCAACTATGACGCCAGCCAACTGCTGCACGCCCTCACTGCGGCCACCACCATGGTCAGCCCCGGCCCCTACAGCCACCCGATCGAAGGCGCGCTGGTGCGCAACGCCTGGCCTGCGGCTGGCGCATGGCTGGGCCAGTTCGCCTGCGACATGGCGCGCCTGGGCATCGCCGGTACGGCCGCGGGGCCCTACGACGTGTACACCGGCGGCCTGGGCGCACCCGCCAAACCGGCGGAGCTCATCGACGGCCTGGGCAGCGACTGGACCATCTGCGATGGATATCACAAGCTCTACGGCGCCTGCCACCATTCGCATGCGGCCATGGAGGCGATTGAAACCCTGGTGGCCGGCCACCCCGCACTGCGCGGTGGCAAACAGGTGAGGCGCGTTCTGATGGAAGGCTCGGCGATGGCCATGAACTTCAACAACGCAGCCCCCGAAACCACCCTTGGCGCCAAATTTTCCATCCCCCATGCGCTGGCCGCGACGCTGGCACACGGCGCCGACGCGCCCGGCAATTTTCTTGACGCCAGCCTGCGTGACGAGGCAATCATCGCCTTGCGCAAGCGCATCCGCATGGCGCAACTACCGGTGGTCAAGCCCTGGCCGCTGGATCGGCCGGCGCGCGTCACGCTGGAACTCGAGGACGGTAGCCAGCTTATGGCCGAGTGCGAGGCCGCGCTTGGCAGCCCGGCGCGACCGCTGGACTCGGAGCGGGTACTGCGAAAAATTCGGGAATTGAGCGAACGCGATGCGCCGGGACTGGCACCTGCGGTTGTAGCCCTGCGACACGCGATTGATACCGGCCAGCCAACAGCCACGTCGTGCCGTGACTGGGTGGCCGGATTCTTTGTTTGATCTTGGGGTCGTATCGCGTAGGCTAAAATCGCCGCTTCAGGAATCGGGGGGAACGCGCTCCCTTACTCGCGCGCACAGCGAGTCTCCGACCTGATGCGCGGCAAGATCAATTTGCTCGGCCTTGATGCGCTGGTGAACATGGCGACGGCCGCTGGATTGCATGTCGAAATGCGTGTTCTCGAGGCGTCGGAATCACGTTCGTAACTCCGTCGCGCCAACCGCGTTCATTGATCCAGGAATCAATTTCAACACGGCCCATTATGCCCTTGAAATACTTCCGGCTGCGCGCAGCAGATGTTCAAGCTGACGCCGATTCACGGAGAACCCTCACGCGCTCTTTTGGATCGAGTTGTACCGAGAAAGGTGAAGACTGTCGCAAGCGAATCGACAACTCTCCGCCGCCGGTGAGTATCGCGTGAATCTCGTTCGGATCGCTGTCGGCGAGAATCTTTTCCCACTTTCCCAGGTCGACGCACCAAACGCCGGGCATGCCCTTCCATTTCGCAAGCGTCGCCCTCGAGCACCCTATCACCTCGTCAGGCGAGATTCACAGTCGCTCCGCGATTGCGCTATCGAGTGCGAGGCTTTGGCATTCACGGAACGCATGATTTCGCTGGCTTGCCGTATGCGGGCTTTGCTGCGCCTGATGTCGAGTTCGGTTTATCCCGGTGCTGTTCCTGATCAAACCACTTTCCGCGCCTTCAAGTCCTCGATCTGCGCATCGCTGTAGCCGATCTCCTTGAGGATCTCCGCCGTGTGCTCACTGTGCTCCGGCGTGGCCCGCGCCATCGTCGCCGGCGTGCGTGACAGCTTGACCGCCTGATTGACGATTCGGATCTCGCCCAGCTTGGGATGCTGCACCGCCGCCGCCGCGCCGAGGTGCTTGACCTGCGGGTCGGCGAAAACCTGGTCGACGGTATAAATCGGGCCACAGGGCACGCCAGCTTCGTTGAGCACCTCGACCCATTCCGCGCTGGTGCGGGTGACGGTCGCCTTGGTGATTTCCTCGTTCAGCGCCACCCGGTTCTTCGAACGGGCTGGTTCGTCCTTGAACTCGGCCTGGGTGAACAGTTCCGGGCGGCCCATCACCTCCGACAGGCGCTTCCACATCACTTGCCCTGAGGCGGCTATGTTCACGTAGCCGTCCTTGCTCTTGTAGGCCGACGTAGGCATGGAGGTGGGATGGTCGTTGCCGGCCTGGCCCGGGACTTCACCTTTCATCAGGTAACGTGCTGCCTGGAAGTCCATCAGCGCGATTTGCGACATCAGGAGACTGGATTGCACCCACTGGCCAACGCCCGAGGTCTGGCGCTCCCACAGGGCGGTGAATATGCCCAGGGCGGCGAACATGCCACCCGACAGATCGGCGATCGCGGTGCCGGCACGCACCGGTCCGCCGCCGGGAAAGCCGGTCACCGACATGAAGCCGCCCATGCCTTGCGCGATCTGGTCGAAGCCGGGGCGGGTGCCGTAGGGGCCGTCCTGGCCGAAGCCGGAAATCGAGGCCAGGATGATGCGCTGGTTCACCGCGCGCAGCGCCTCGTAGTCGATCCCTAAGCGGAACTTGACGTCGGGGCGGAAATTTTCCACCACCACGTCGGCCGTTTTCACCAGCTTCATGAGGATTTCCTTGCCATCCGGCGCCTTCATGTCCAAGGTCAGCGAGCGCTTGTTGCGATGCAGGTTCTGCATGTCGAAACCGTGGCGCGGGCCGCTCATGGAGTCCGGCTCGGGCGACTCGATCTTGATGACGTCGGCACCGAAGTCGGCGAACTGCTTCACGCAGGTGGGGCCGGCGCGCACGCGGGTCAGGTCGAGGATGCGCAGGTCTTTGAGGGCGGATGAGGCGGGAATGTGTGGCATGCGGGTGGTCTCGTTGAAGGGAATGGGCTGCGGGGGCCGCTACGGGTCCGAGTGCGGCATTTTCGCGCAAATCAACGCTGACCGGGCCGAGCTCGGGCGAGTTCGTAAGGTGGCTGCCGAAGACGCTGGATTCCCGCCTTCGCGGGAATGACATCAGCAACCCGCGAGAATAACGTCAGGGCTGCGCGGAAACGACGTTCATGTTGCCCGGGCGATCAGGGCCAGCAAACCCCCGCCGGGCGGCCCCTGGTGCTCGGCGCCGCCTGACACGAAGATGCGGGTATCGCCCAGCGCGCCCGCCACCAGGCCACCGACCGCACCGCGGATGTGGCGCTGCGCGTTGATGTCGCCGTCCTGCCACATGGTGTGGCGCTGACCGCGCACCCGGCCGCGCGCATCCGGTTCGCACTTGACCAAAGCGCAGACGATGCGCTCGATGCCGGCGGCCCGATTGTCGCCGCGCGCGGCGATGCCCAGACCGTCCAGGCAGGCGTAGATGCCGTTGATATCCAGCGCATCTTCCATGGCGTGGTGTGCGATCACAAAATCGCTGGTCCAGCCGGCGGCGTTGCCGAACACCACCACTTCGTTTTCAGCGACCTCGATGCCGGAGGAAACGCTGGCGCGGCCGCTCCATATTTCCGGTTTGGCGAAGAAGGCGGCTTCATCGAATGCTTCGGGCGCGATCTCTCCCAGGCCCTGCATCACACCAAAGGCACCGGCTGCTCGGGTGAAGGCCATCGATTTGTTGGGGTCGCTGCTGGCGAGCCTGGCGCCGCGCGCTAGTGCGGCCTGCGCCTCGTCCGTGGTGACACAGCCGCCTTTGACCTGTACGAAGTGCACGTCAGCCGGATCGGTGATGCCGGCCTCAAGCATCGCGCGGCGCACGGCGTCAGCCACCATGTTCACCTGGGCGCGCGTGCCAATCTCTTCAGGCTTGGGCAACGCGGTGAAGGCGCGGCCGATCGCCAGGCGTTTCGGGCCGGCTGCAGGCGCCGGCGCTGCCGCAGGCGCCTCGCGGTCGACACAAAACACGGTGTAATGCGGTGTGAGCACGCCCTCGGTACCGCCTGAGAAAACGAAAATCACGGCACGCGTGATCTCCTCCCGCGTGTGGCCCAGCCGTTCGGCCAGCAGCAGCTTGAGCGACAGCACCAGGTAGCCGCGCGTGTAGTCGTTGACCAGGCCATTGCCTTCAGTCTTGCCGATGAAGGCCACGATCTGTGCCGGATCGACCTCGCCCGAATCGATGGCCGCAGCCAGCTGCGACACGTCGCCCGGGTCGCGCATGGTGAAGCGGTGAACGCTCGCGCGCATCGCCGCTAAACCTGGGGCACGTCGCGATACAGGCGTTCGAGCTTGCGCTGAAACGGTGCATCCAGTTTTTTGAGCGCGCCTGCGACCGGGTCCGCTCCGGCCTCCAGCGTATCACTGGCGTCGCGCGAAAAATCCATCACGAAGCGCACCCGCTCGGCGCGCAGGCATTCGAACTCGCGCAGCAGTGCCGGCACCACCACACTACCCGTACCGTTGTCGGCAAGCTGTCGCAGTAGCAGGTCGGCGGCGACGCAGGCATCCTCGATGGCCTGGGTAGCGCCCTGCCCGAGGGTGGGCACCATGCCGTGCGAAGCGTCTCCCAGGAACAGCACATGGCCCTTGTCATCCATGTACAGGGGCGGCGATTCCTGCAGCCGTGCCCAGTGGATCGCCGACACGTTGGCACAGATCGTATCGATCAGCCAGCGGCATTGTGCCGATGCCGTGCCGCTGGCCGGCGTATACAGGGCGCGCAGGAAGTCCGCATTCTTGGCCGACTCGGGTATTTCCGCGCCCGGCGCGATCGGAAAGGTACCGGCCAGATAGATCGCGTTGCCCGGCACGCGAAACGCCAGCAGACGATTGGGTCCGTTGAACCACTGTTCGTAATCATCGATCAAGCCGGCGGTGGTGTCCGGCACCAGCAGGCGGTAGATCACCACGCCATGCTGGCGCATGGCCGGCACGCCGGCCAGGAGCGAGCGCGCCACCGAGTAACGCCCGTCGCCAGCTACCAGCAGATCGATGTCATCGATACGCCGCGCCACGCCATTTTCCGAATATTCGACGAATAGCCGCTCGGCGCTGCCATCCATGTAACCCAGGCGCGACACCTGCGCACCATAGCGGATCAGGCCGGCGGCGGCACCACGCAACGCCGCATACAGTTCCGACCAGCGGATGCGGATGCCTTCGTTGTCAGCCACATTCAACAAGGGCAGATCGAACAGCAGAGTGCCGTCGGTGAGCGAAATCCGCCATGACTTCCAGGGATAGCTGTGGGCCAGCACCGCATCATGCAGAGCCGTGCTGTGGAGCCGCAGCGCCTTGATCGCATTGGGCCCGACATTCAAGCCCGTGCCAGATTCCGAATGATCAAACGCATCGACCTTTTCCAGGCAGATGACCTGAACGTCGCGCTGGCTAGCGAGGGCTCTGGCGACAATGCAGCCGGCAACACCGGCTCCGATAATGACAATTTTCATGTTTTCCACCGTATGAGCGTCCCAACCCAATCATGCAATTCGCATGCCCTGCCAACCACGCAATGGGTGGACTCGCCGTTCGAGGCAGGATGGGCATGCACATCGAATATAACCCGCGACTCGCCAACGCGCCGGCCGATGCCATTGGCATCGGCCGGCGCAGGCTTACAGAAGCCGCACAGAGGACTTACCGCATAAGTTCCGGCGGCACCGGCGCCACCAACGGAAAGGGCGCATTTGTCTTCGCGTAGATCGGTACTGCACGGTCGGCGCCGCTCAGTTGCTCGTCCCGCCGCTGGCCGCAGCGGCATTGCCGGATGGCTGGATCAGCATGGGTTGTTGTGGTTTGCGCGATGCGGACATGCGCGACCGCAGGTTCCCGCGCATCGACCATTCGAGAACGTCCATGATGAGGGCATCCCGCTGCTGCCGCTGCCCGGCGTCAGTCCACAGGTTGCGCAATTCGCCCGGATCGGCGCGCAGGTCATACAACTCGCCGTCCGGCTCGCCCATGTAGTAGACCAGTTTCCAGTCGCGGTCACGGCGCATGACGATGAATTCCGCGCCGGTCTGGATATGATCGCGCGCCAGCTCCGCATAAACCACCTCGCGGCCCTCCGCGGCCCCGCCTGACAACGCCGGCAGCAGCGAACGCGCCTCCCAATTGGAGGGAATGTTGACCCCGGCGGCTTCCAGGATGGTCGGTGCGATATCCATCATCTGCACCAGCGCGTCAGTGGGCGCGCGCGCCGCGATACGCCCGGGCGACCAGAACACCAGCGGCACGCGCACCACGCTGTCGTACATGGTCCACTTTTGAATATGCCCGTGATCGCCCAGCGCATCGGCATGGTCGGAGGTGAAGATCACCACGGCGTTGTCGAGGTAACCGCGGCGCTCGAGCATGTCGATGATCTGGCCCACCTTCTCGTCGATCATCGACACATTGGCCGCGTAGTGGCGGCGCAGGCGCAACAGCGCTGCGGCCGACGGTTGCGCCTGCCAGGCCACCGAATCGTAATTGTTGCGGATCATGTTCTGCCGCAGCTCCCCCTGCGACCTAGGCTGGCGCGCATGCCCGTCCGCGCTCACCGGCGGCAGCGGGATGTCGACCGACGCATAGCGCTCAAGGTGGCGCGGCACCGGATCATAGGGCGGGTGCGGGCCCGGAAAGCCGATCTGCAGGAACAGCGGAGCGGTCGACTTGCGCTCTGCCAGCCACCACAGCGCATGGTCGCCGATGAACATGTCGGGATGCATGTCCTCGTCCAGATCCCAGGCGAAGGCGCCGAGCGCCTCGCGGTAGCCCTGCGGGTCGGCGGCGACACGCGTGTAGCGACTCGGCTTGATGAGCTTCCTGGCGTGCAGCGCCTTGTCCCATTCGTCGTAGAAGGCGCGGTCGCGCTCCTCCAGGAACAGCGGCCGGTCCTTGTTCTCGACCACGAAGCGCTGGTGAAAACCGCCCAGCGCATCGTAGGGATTGATGTGCATCTTGCCGATGCTCGCGCAGTGATAGCCGGCGTCCGCCAGCCAGCGCACCCAGCTGGGCTGCCAGGGATGAAAGTTGGTGAACACGCCCCCGGCATGCGGGTACATGCCGGTGAACAGGCTCGCGCGCGAGCCCACGCACACGGGCGAAGTCACGAAGCAGTTCGTGAAGGCGGCCCCTTCGCGCACCAGCCGGTCGAGGGTCGGCGTGTGCATCCACGGCGCGCCGAGTGCGGCGATGGTGTCGGCCCGCTGCTGGTCGGTGATGATGAGGATGAGGTTGGGTTTGGTGGTCATGAGGGTCGGCGCATTTTCGAAACGGATTCAGGCGCCCCGTGAGCTTACTTCACCAACCGATTCCGAAGGCGCCGCCGCAGGCGGATTGCAGGCGGGCAATCGATTCAGATTGTGCTAAAGGTCCCATTTATAGTACCTTTCGCCGGCTGCATCCATAACTGCATCCCCGGAGACCCGCTGCGTGCGTCGCACCGCATTGATATTCACCCCATGGCTGTTGCTGCTGGCCGCCTGGTATGCGATCGCGCTGTCGGGCCTGGTCAATCCCTCGCTGATGCCGACCCCGCACCAGGTGGCTGCGCGCTTCTGGGAACTGCTCAAGGGCGGACGCCTGCCGCTGGACATCTGGATGTCGACCCAGCGCGTGTTCCTGGGCGTAGCTCTCGGCACGCTCCTGGCGGTGCCGGTCGGCTTCCTGCTCGGCTGGTACCGCGAGCTGCGCAGCTTCGTCGACCCGCTGATCAATTTCTTTCGCGCGCTGCCGCCGATCGCACTGATTCCACTGGTGGTGGTGTATTTCGGCATCGGTGAACCGGCCAAGGTGATCATCCTGTTCTACGCCTCGTTTTTCGCCGGGGTGATCGTGATGTATGAAGGCATCGCGCAGATCAGCCCGATCTACGTGCGGGTGGCGCGCACCCTGGGCGCCACCGACCTGGAGATCTTTCGCAAGGTAATCATTCCGCTGGCGGTGCCGCACATCCTGACCGCCTTGCGCGTCTCGCTGGGCGTGGCGTGGGCCACCCTGGTGGCTTCCGAACTGGTGGCCGCGCAACAGGGCCTGGGGGCGCTGATCCAGAATGCCGGGTCGTTCTTCCAGCTCGACATCATCTACGTCGGCATCATCTGCATCGGCTTCATCGCGCTCGGCATGGATTTGGCCTTGCGCACGGCCAGCCGCCGGCTGGTGGCCTGGCAGGATCGGATCGGCACATGAATTCAGCCGCCGCCACGCCGCGCATCGTGTTCGACCGGGTCTCGGTGAGCTTCGACACCGGTTCCGGCCCGCTCAAGGTGGTCGAGGACGTGTCGTTCGCCATCGCCGACCGCGAGTTCGTCTCGATCATCGGCCCCTCGGGTTGCGGCAAGACCACCATGATGAACATCGTCGCAGGCTTTGTCGCGCCTTCGGGGGGCAGCGTGCTGCTGGACGGCAAGCCGGTCGGCGGCCCCGGACCGGAGCGTGGCGTGATCTTCCAGGAGTACGGCGTGTTTCCCTGGCTCACGGTGGCGCAGAACATCGGCTTTGGCCTGGGGCTGGCCGCCAATCGCCTGCCTGCGGCCGAAACCGCTGCGATCGTGCAGCGCTACATGGGCCTGATGGGGCTCTCCGATTTTGCCGATGCCTACCCGAAAACCCTGTCGGGCGGCATGCGCCAGCGCCTGGCGCTGGCGCGCGCCTACGCGGTCAAGCCGCAATTCCTGCTGATGGACGAGCCCTTCGGCGCGCTCGACGCGCAGACCCGCTCGAACATGCAGGACCTGCTGCTCCAGGTGCTGGCGGCGGAACGCAAGACCGTGATGCTGATCACCCACTCGGTCGAAGAGGCGATCTACCTGTCGTCGAAGATCATCGTGGTCACTGCGCGGCCGTCCCGCATTCGCAGCGTCATCGACATACCCTTTGCCTATCCCCGCGACGAAAGCCTGCACGAGCAGCCCGAATTCGGCGCACTCAGGTCGCACATCCGCGAACTGGTGATGCAGGAGTATGTGGCGCAGCAACGACAATCGCTCAAAACCCCGGTCGGCAATGTTTCATAAACAAGGAGAAGACACCATGCATGGCTCGAACAACAGCATCACTCGCAGAACCTGGCTCAAGAGTGCGGGCGCCGGCGCAGGCCTGGCACTGAGCGGCTTTCCGGCCATCGCGCAGCAGCGCACCAAGCTGCGTGTGGGCTATGTCAACACCCTGGCGGTCAACGGCCAGATCTGGACCGGCACGCACCGCGGCCACTGGGCCAAGGAAGGCATCGAGCTCGAAACCACCATGTTCAGCACCGGGCTCGAACTGTTCAACGCGATGATCGGCGGCAGCCTCGACATGCTCTCCACCGGCGCGGTGCTGTCCAATTTTCCGGCACGCGGCCAAGGCAAGGTATTTCTTCTGAACAACGTGGAATTCGCCACCGCCCAGCTATGGGTGCGCGAGGACATGGGCATTAAGACCTGGGCCGACCTCAAGGGCAAGAAAATCTCGACCACCGCTGGCACCACCGCCCATGTGTTCCTCGATACGGCGCTGCGCGCCAACAACATCGATCCGACCAAGGAGATTGAACTGGTCAACCAGGGCATGCCCACCGCGGTGACCTCGTTCATTTCCGGTGCGGTGCCGGCGGTCGCGCTGTGGGTGCCGTTCAACATCACCGTGCGCGACAAGTTGCCGGGCGCGAAAATGCTGGTCGACGCCTCGGCGTATTTTCCGAAAGCGGCAATTGTCGGCGGCTGGGCCGCGCGCACCGACTACTACGAGAAGAATCGTGACATTTGCGCCCGCGTGGTGCGTGCCTGGGCCGCCTCCAACGACGACTTGATGAAAAACTCGGCCGAAATCCTGCCGATCATCCAGAAGAACAACTACCCGCAGGTGCCGCTTACCGACTTGCAGGAGCAGTTCAAGGCCTCGCGCTATTACTCGTCAGCCGAATGGCGCAAGCTGTACGCCGACGGCACCGCCACCCGCTGGCAACAGCAGGTCACGGATTTCTTCGTGCGCTTCGGCAATATTCAGAACCCGGTGCCGGCCTCGACCTACTTCGACACCAAGCTGTACATGGATACCGTGAAGGCATGAAAGGAAATCAGGCGCGCCGGGCCCTCACGGGCCGGCGTTGCCGCCTGGCGCGGCGCGCGGCACTGCGGACAACGAACGCGCCGCCGGACATGTGCGACCCTCGCGTCAGACATGAATGTCGTTCCGACCCGAACGATCGACACCGCGCACCAGGTGCAGCTTGCGCCGCGACAGGTCGAGCACGCCCATCTCGCGCACCTGTTGCGCCGCCAACTCACGGTCGAACACGGAAGTTGCCGGCATGTAGCGAAACACCATGCCGGCGCGGCGCTTGCCGGAGTTGTTGGGATTGGCGCCGTGGATCAGGTAAACGTCGTGGATCGAGAACATCCCGGGTTTGAGTTCAATATCGCGCGGTGGGGCGCTCAGCAGGTGCTCCGGCCGCAACACCTGATTGAGAATGATGGCGTCGCTGTTGTCGACGTCATGCGAATAGCTGACACGGTCGCGGTGCGAGCCCGGAATCACCCGCAGGCAACTGTTCTCCACATTGACATCATCGATCGCGATCCACACCGTCACGGTTTCGAGCGGGCGGATTGGCCAATAGTGGCCGTCCTGATGCCAAGGCGTGGCCCGGCCGCCTTTGCCAGCCTTGCAGAACAGCGCCGAGCCCCAGATGATGATGTCCTCCCCGATCAGTTGCGCCACCGCGTCGAGGATTTCCGGCATCACGCCGATGGCCAGCCAGCTCGCATCGCGCTCGATGATGTCCGGCACGTAATCGGCATCGGTGATGCCCTGCTCCTTGAGAAAACTGTCGAGCTTGGCCTGCAGCATGGCGACCGTCTCCGGCGCCAGGCCCTGGCGCGGCACGACGATTCCATCCTGGCGGTAAGCGGCGATCTCCTGGACGTTCAACGCTGTCATGCGGACTCCTGCGGAATTGGTTTACGGGAACAGCGGTAGGCACGAGCAGGATCGACCACCTTCAAGGGCGCAGATCCATCTCGAAATGAATGTAGTCGCCGCGATAGGTCACCTCGCCCAGATACAGTACGGTGCCGTCGGCGGCGCTGAACACGCGACGCACCAGCGCCACCGGCGAATTGAGCGGGATATCCAGATGCCGCGCGACTTCGACGTCGGCGGTGGCGATGGTCACCGTCTGCCGGGCGCGCGCGATTTTCACCCTGGGCAATTCCAGCATCACCGGAATCACCGTTTCCCGGCGAAAGCGCGTGGGCGCCATGCGGAACACACGGTCGTCGAGGTATAGCGATATCACGCTGTAGGCTGTGCCCTCGGTCGAATGCACGCGCCGCATGAAGCGGTAACGCGGTGCCGGCTCGCCGTCGGCGGCCAGCAGCGGCGGATTGGCCGACGCTTCCTCGATCAGGGTCAGCTTGGGCTTGTCGTGGCGATAGACCTCGGCCAAAGCGCTGAGCGAGGTTTCGAGTTTGAGCCAACGGTCCTGCACTGGCACCGCGGTGACGAAAGTCCCGCGCCCGGCCTGCGGTGACAAGAGGCCGTCGCGCGCCAGCAGTTCGACCGCCTGACGCACCGTGACGCGCGCCACGTCGAACTCACGCACCAGCTCCTCCAACGAAGGCAGTTTCTGCCCCTGTGCCCAGACGCCGCGCGCGATGCGCTGCCGCAACAACTCTGCCAGTTGGGCGTAACGGGGGATCGGGCTCCGGGCGAAGATGGTGCTCATGGCAAACGATTCATTGCTGGCGCTACGCGCTTGTCCGTTGTCCGGATAAAGGTTCTATCTATGGTACATTAGATTTGATCAAGGCCCAACAAGTCATCCGCCATTGGCGCCATTTCCGGGAGGACAAACGCGTGAGTGCAAGCGCCCATTCGCGGCAGCGCAGTGCGACAGCCTTCGCGTGGCACGCCCTGCCGCCGCTGTCCGTGGTTACGCTGGCGCTCCTGGTATGGGAGTACCTGATCCCGCTGGGCATCGTTCCGGGAGTGCGCGCCGAGTACCTCGGCACGCCATCCGGCATCGCGGCCGCAGCCGCCGAAATGTGGCAGCGCGGATACAGCGGACACGGCATCTTTGCCCACGTTCGCGCCAGCCTCACGCGCACGGTCACCGGCTTCGCCATCGCCGCCTGCGTTGGCGTTCCGCTGGGCATCGTGCTGGGATACAACAAGCGTGCCGGCGCGTTCCTGCTGCCGATTTTCGGCTTTCTGCGGCCGATTCCGGCGCTCGCCTTCATACCCATAGTCGTCATCTGGTTCGGCATCGGTGAATTCGCCAAGGTGTTCGTGATCTTCATGACCGCGTTCCTCTACGTCCTGCTCGGCTCGGTCAGCGGCGTGCGCTCGGTGCCGGCCGATTACTTCCGCCTGGGCCGCAACTATCACCTGTCAACTTACTCCACCCTGGTTCGAGTGGTTCTGCCAGCGGCGCTGCCGGAGATTTTCGTCAGCTTGCGCACTGCCATGGCGCTCAGCTGGGCGGTGGTGGTCGCCTCCGAACTGATCGCCGCACAGGTCGGCCTGGGCTTCCTGATCCAGAGCGCTTCGCAGGTCTACGCGATCAACAAGGTCTATGTCGGCGTGGCCTTGATCGGGTTGGTGGGCGTGACCATCGACATCGTGTTCCAGTTGGTCGAGCGGCGCATGCTGCATTGGGTCGGGCGATGAGCGACGAGTCCGGTCACCCGCAAATCGCACTTGACGCGGTATCGAAGACCTTCGATACCGGCCGCGGCGCACGACTGGCGCTTGACACTGTGACCTTCAGCGTCAAGGCCGGCGAGACCGCCACCGTGATCGGCCCGACCGGGTGTGGCAAGACCACCATCCTCAACCTGGTGGCGGGCTTCACGGTTCCGACTACCGGGCAGGTCATGGTGGGGGGGCAGGAGGTGAAGGAGCCCGGGCCGGATCGCGGCTTCATGTTCCAGCGGCCAACGCTCCTGCCATGGAAAACGGTGTTCGACAACGTCGCGTTCCCGTGCCGCCACGGTCACGGCCTGGGGCGCACGCGTTCGGCTGCGCAAATCAGCGAAGCAGTCAGCCACTACCTGGACGCCGTGGGCTTGCGCGATGCGCGCGACCTCTATCCGCACCAGATGTCAGGCGGCATGCAGTCGCGCGCCGCGCTGGCCCGGCTTCTGATCGCCGAAAGTCCGGTACTGCTGATGGATGAGCCCTTCGCGGCACTCGATGCGCAGACACGGCTGTCGATGCAGCAACTGTTGAAGCGCGTGGTCAAGTCCGAAGGCCTGCGCACGGTGCTGTTCATCACTCATGATGTCGAAGAGGCGCTTCTGATTTCGGATCACGTGTTCCTTATGTCGGCCGCGCCGGGTCGCATCGTCCGCCATGTCGAAGTACCGTTCGGCGCGCGTGAAAACTATCGTGACGTCGTGTTGCGCCCCGAATTCACCGATTTGAAGCACGAACTGATTGATCAACTGGAACGCCTGGTACCAGCCTGAAAGTCGCAAACAAGCAACCGAACCACCAAAAAGGAGAGCAGCATGTCGAACAGCACCAAACTGTCAGTGATCGCAAGAGGTCTTGCCGCGATTGCCTCGTTGTCGTTCGCCTGCACGATGCAGGCGGCGGACGCGCCGAAGGGGGTAACTTCGGATGCCGGGCTGCAGGTGGTCAAGTTGGCCTGGGGGCCGGGCGCCTCATGGGACTTCGCCTACGCCCAGCATGTCGACCTCTGGCGCCGCTTCGGCCTGAAGATCGACATGGTCGAGGGCGCCAATGGTGCCGCGCTGCTGTCTTTCCTCGGCAGCGGCCAGATACACACCGCGACCATGGCGCCATCGGCGATGATCGTTGCCAATTCGATCGGCATCAATCTGCGCGTGGTCTACGCTGACGCCAGCACTACCAAGTTGGGCCTGTATGCGAACCCGGCCTCGGGCATGACCTCGGACCCGAAAACCTGGAAAGGCAAGAACATCGGCATCGCCAAGAATTCGCAGGCCGACTACGCGCTGCGCTGGTCGCTGCAGAAGGCCGGCATGAAACCGTCGGATGTGAACATGGTAGTGCTGGCGCCGCCAGTCGCGGTACCGGCCTACCAGCGCAACCAGATCGACGGCTACTACGTCTGGGACGTGTGGGGCGCGCGGCTGGAGGCATCAGGCGCCAAGCTGGTGCAACGTGCGGTCGACGTCGGCTTCGCATCGAGCTCGATCTGGACCATGACCCGCGAGTTTTTGGCGTCGAACCCGGACGCCGCGGCGCGCTTTGTCGCGACTCTGAACCAGGCGAATGTCGAGATGCTGGATGCGCTGGCCAAGGGCGGCGCTGCCGCCGAGGTCGTGTACACCGCGATCGGCAAGGCCAACGGCGTGGACCGGGCGGCGGCCGAACAGCTGCTCAAGGCGCAACCCCCGGCCACCATCCAGTCACTCCTGTCAAACGATTCGCCGCTGTCGCTGGTGAGCAAGACGGGCCTGTTCGCGCAGATCGCGCAGCAAGGCAAGATCGCGGTGGAAGCAGAGGCGATCAAGCAGGAGCCGGCGAATCCGCAAGACCTGATCGCCCCGCGCTCCCTGCTGGAAGCTGCCCTCAAGATCAAGGATATGCGGCCGGCACGTTGATGGGCCCAGGCCTCCCGGATGGATGGAAGCGGCGACCAAGAACCCGTGACAACAATGCATCGCATAAGAACCTGATCGCTTGAATACAATTTCGTTTGACAGCATCATCGTAGGCGCCGGCTCGGCCGGCTGCCTGCTGGCCAACCGGCTCACTGCTGCTGGCCAACGGGTGCTGCTGCTGGAGGCTGGCGGGCCGGACAAGAGCTTCTGGATCCACCTGCCGGTAGGCTATTTCAAGACCATGGTCGACCCGCGCGTGAGCCGGCAGTTTTCGACCGAACCGTCGGAGTTAACCGGCGGGCGCAACATCGTCTGGCCGCGTGGCCGCGTGCTGGGCGGCTCGTCCTCGATCAACGGCCTGATCTACATTCGCGGGCAGCACGAAACCTATGACGACTGGGCAGCCGCCGGTGCCACCGGCTGGAACTACGATTCAGTGCTGCCCTACTTCAAGCGCTCGGAAAAGTACGCGGGTGGCGCAAGCAGCTATCACGGTGCCGATGGTGAACTGGGCGTCTCCGATCTGCGCGAAGATCATCCCTATTGCGCGGCCTGGCTGGCGGCCGGGCAGCAACTGGGCCTGCCCCTGAATCCCGATTTCAACGGTGCTACCGACTACGGCGTCGGCACTTACCAACTCACCCTGCGGGGCGGCTGGCGGGCTTCGGCCGCCACCAGTTTCCTGCAGCCGGCAAGAAAGCGCGCCAACCTGCATCTGGTGATGCACGCGCAAGTGTCGCGGGTGCTGTTCGAGGGCACGCGCGCAGTGGGGGTGGAATGGATCGAAGCGGGCGCGGCAAAGCAGGCGCGCGCGGAGCGCTACGTGATCCTGTCGGCCGGTGCGCTGCAGTCGCCGCAATTGCTGCAACTCTCGGGGATCGGCCCGCCGCAATTGCTCAGGCAACACGGCATCGATGTGATAGCCGATGCGCCGGACGTCGGCAGCAACCTGCAGGACCATTACCAGGCGCGCGTGATCGTGCGGCTGAAAAAGAAAATGTCGCTCAACGACCAGGTGCGCAGTCCGCTGGGTCTTGCGAAAATGGGCCTGCAGTGGCTGTTGCAGAACCGCGGCCCGCTGACGGTGAGCGCCGGGCAGGTCGGCGGCTTCGCGCGCACCTTGCATGCGCGCGACGCGCGCGCCGACATCCAGTTCAACGTGATGCCGCTGTCGGTCGACAAGCCTGGCGATCCCTTGCACGACTACTCGGGATTCAGCGCCTCGGCCTGCCAATGCCGGCCGGATTCGCGCGGCCGCATTTCGATTCGCTCGACCGACCCGTTCGACCAGGCGCGCATCGAGACCGGGTACTTCACCGAAGAGCATGACCGCAAGGTGATCGTCGCGGGCCTGGAGATGCTGCGCGATATCTATCGCCAAGCGGCGTTTCGCGACCTGTGGGAGGCTGAAACCCTGCCGGGTGAAACCGACCTGTGGCAATTCGCCCGCACCCGCGGCGGCACCGTGTTCCACCCCAGCGGCACCTGCCGCATGGGCAGTGACGCAGCTTCGGTGGTCGACCCCGAGTTGCGCGTGCGCGGCGTCGAAGGGCTGCGCGTGATCGACGCCTCGGTGATGCCGACCATGACCTCGGCCAACACCAATGCGGCCACCATCATGATCGCCGAAAAAGGCGCCGAAATGCTGCTGCGCGGCTAAGAGCCGGGCAACCCATTCGATACACCGGAGCACGCAATGTGCGAATTCAAGACCTTCGACATCAACCTGTTGTGCGGCGCCGGCGGTGCCGAAATCTCCGGCGTCAATGCCGCTATTGCGCTCAGCGCCGCAACGGTCGCCGAACTGCGCCGCGCGCTGGCCGCGCACTGCGTGATTTTCCTGCGAGACCAGACCCTCACGCCAGACCAGCAAAAGGCCTTCGCCGGCCATTTCGGGCCGCTCGCACAGACACCCTTCATCAAGCCTCTGGAAGGGCACCCCGAGATGATGCGCATCGTGCGCGAGCCACAGGAAGAAAAGCGCCTGAATTTCGGCGGGCGCTGGCATTCCGACATGACCTTTGCGGAAAGCCCGGTGCTGGGAACCTGCCTCTACGCACGCGAGTCGCCGGCCGTCGGCGGCGACACCATCTGGTCGAACCAGATGCTGGCCTTCGATGCCCTGTCGCCGGCGATGCAGAAGATGCTCGAAGACCTCAAGGTGATGCACAGCGCGAAGCGTTCCTACGGACCGCAGGGCACCTATGCCGATGATGACCTGAAGAGCATGCGCATCAAGGTCAGCGATGATGCACTCAAGGAGCAGGCGCACCCGTGCATTCGCACCCATCCTGAGAGCGGCCGCAAGATCCTGTTCGTCAACTGGGTCTACGCCGTGCGCTTCGAGGGCATGACTGAAGAGGAATCGGCGCCGCTGCTCGATTTCCTCAACCGCCACAGCCAGCGCCCGGAATTCCAGATCCGCTTCCGCTGGCGGCAGGGCTCGTTGGCACTGTGGGACAACCGCTCGACCCAGCACATCGCGGTCAATGACTATCCCGGCTATCGCCGCGTGATGGACCGGGTGACGATCGCCGGCGACAAACCCTTTTAGGGCGGCTGACGCGCTTTCCGGCAACCTTTTTCACCAGCCGGGTCGCGGGAAAGGCCGCATACCAGCCGAACCAGAACGCCCGCTGTGCCAATGGCGGCCACGCAAAAGCGCAGGTCAGGGGCCGGGCCAAGATGAAGGCACAGGCTGCGATCGCGCGCAGGGTCGTCGAATGTCAGCGCCAGCGGCGCGTCGGGCCGGATGGTTTGCTTCGAGACCTTTGGGAAGCCACATGCTGTGTGCGTACTGCATATGAACCCTTGCCGTTTGATCAATCAACGAATTCAAATTCTGTTGACTTGCTTTTCGGCAGTCCGGAAGGTCGCCGCCCGCGGCTCCGTTCCCGGCTACAGGTTCTGCCAGGGGAGCGATACCGGAGCTTTATGGCGGCGCCGTGGACTTCCGGATGCGCCTGCAGCAGGCGTTGGAAAATATGATTTCATGTACCATATCGCCCATATTCGCAATATGGGCGACCCATATAAAAACCACCATTGAGATGCCGGACGACTTGCTCGCGCGCGCGCGCCAAGTGGCGCAGCGCGACGGCACCACGCTGAAAACATTGCTGGAAGAGGGCTTGCATCTGGCGTTACGTGCCCGTGCGCAAAAACGCGCCGCCGTTTTGCGGGTCCAGCCATTTCGCGGCGATGGTTTGACGCCGGAATTTCAACAGGCAGGCTGGGAGCGGCTGCGCGACGAGATTTACCGTGATCGCGGTTGACACCAATCTGCTCGTTTACGCGCATCGCACCGACTCGCCCTTCCATGCTGCGGCCCGCACGCTGATCGAGTCGCTTGGCAGCGGCCTGGCGCAGTGGGCGATTCCATGGCCTTGTGTGCACGAGTTCGCCGCCATCGTGACCAATGCGCGCATCTTCAAGACGCCCACCCCGGTGCAACGCGCACTTAAACAGATCGGTGATCTGGCGGCATTGCCCCAACTGGTTTTTTTAGCCGAGGACGATGGCTATCTGACGCAGTCTGAAAAAGTGGTATTGGCCGCGCAATCACGCGGCGGCATGATTCACGACGCGCGCATTGCCGCGCTTTGTCTGCATCATGGTGTCTCCGAACTGTGGTCAGCAGACCGGGATTTTTCCCGGTTTTCCGCTTTGCGAACACGCAATCCGTTGACAGAGTAATCACACAAGCACAACTAGGCGATATAGCGCTTCCAAGCTTCTCCCCACGGACCTCTTACCCTTTGCACCTCACTTCAATTGACCCCGACACCGTCGGTGGACCTATCATTGATCGCGATGATCTCCAGGTCGGGAAATAGCCAGGCGCGAGCAGCGAGCGCAGCGCCGGCTCTACTATGGTGCCGGCCTCGTTGAGGGCGGAAAGGACCACCGATACCCGGGGTGTGGGGCCTGCGACCGACGGCGCGAGGTTGCGCAGCAACCCGACCTTGCGCCTGCCGATGGCGATTTCCGTGAAAGTCCGGATTGACATCAGGAATACGGCCCGCGACAGCCGACATGCGATGTCCATCCGCCCCCCCTTTTCGCGACTGCGCGCGCGAGCCCGCCCGGCCTGCCGCGCCGACCGGCAAAGGTCTACTACGGCGGTCCGTGACAGAATGTGCGAATACATTTGCGAGCAGCGCTTGGCCGGGCTGCAGTTCGCCGGGGGGCGCGACGCTTGAGGCACCCCGCTTCGTGTTCACATCCTTCAAGGGAGACCAGGCATGACCATCGAAGTCCAGACCCTCGACGCGGCAACCGTGCGCGTGCTCGAGAAAATCGCCACCGCGACACTCACCACGGTGCTGCTCAAGAAGGGGCTGCGCAACGTCTGGCTGCGCGGCACGCGGCCCTTGCGTCCCGGCCAGCCGCGCGTGGTGGGCCGCGCCTTCACGCTGCGCTTCGTGCCGGCCCGCGAGGACCTTGCCACGCCCGAATCGTGGTCGGCACCGATTTCGACCCGCTCCGCGATCGAGGCCATGCCGGCCGGCTGCATCGCGGTGGTCGATGCGATGGGCGTGACCGACGCCGGAATCTTCGGCGACATTCTGTGCGCGCGCATGCAACAACGCGGCGTCGCCGCGCTGATCAGCGATGGCGTGGTGCGCGATGTCGACGGCGTGCTCGCAACCCGGCTGCCGGTCTGGTGCCAGGGAACGGCCGCGCCCGCGTCGGTGACCGGCCTCACCTTCGTCAACTGGCAGGAAACCATCGCCTGCGGCGGCGTGGCGGTGCTGCCCAACGATGTGGTGGTGGCCGATGCCGACGGGGCGGTGCTGATTCCGGCGGCGCTGCTGGACTACGTGATCGACGCCGCGGAGGAGCAGGAGCGCCTCGAGGCATGGATCATGGCCGAGGTCGAGGCTGGCCGTGCGCTGCCCGGCTTGTACCCACCGAACGCGGAAAACAGGCAGCGCTACGAAGCGTCGAAGCAGACGCCCAAGAGCAGCGATTGAGAACTGGCCGGCGTCCCGCCACCGGTGAAGATCTCATGACCGATTCCATTCGCCTCGCCAAGCGCCTCGCGGCACAGGTGTCATGTTCGCGCAGCGATGCGGAGCACTACATCAGCGCCGGCTGGGTGCGGGTCGACGGGCGGGTCGTGCTGGTGGCGGAATCCCGCGTCGGCGACTCGCAGAAAGTCGAGCTCGATGCACATGCGACGCTCAAGCCGGCGGCGCCCGTCACCATCCTGTTGCACCAGCCGGCGGCACACGCGGGCGATGCCGCAGCCGCTGCGTCAGGTGGCGACCCGGCAATGGAATACCTGAAAAGTTCTGCGCGGGCGAGCGACGACCGCTCAGGCATCCGCGTTCTGAAGAGCCACTTCATGCATCTGAAGCCGGTGGCGCCGCTGGAAAAGAGGGCCAGCGGCCTGGTGGTATTCACGCAGGACGGGCGCATCGCGCGCAAGCTGACGCAGGACGCCGGCGGCATCGAACACGAGGTGATTGTAGAAGTCGAAGGCGAGATTGCCGAGCACGGCTTAAAGCGCCTCAATCACGGGCTGGAGTGGAACGGCAAGGCGCTGCCGCCGATCAAGGCGAGTTGGCAAAACGAGCGCCGGCTGCGCTTCGCGCTCAAGGGTGAGCGGCCCGGGCAGATCGCGCACATGTGCGCCAGTGTGGGCCTCAATGTGCTGGGCATGAAGCGCATCCGCATCGGGCGGGTGCCGATGGCCGGCCTGGCGCCGGGGCAGTGGCGCTATCTGCCCAACGGGGAAAAGTTCTAGGATAACGCTGAACAAGTCTCTGTAATGCGGGCCCTCGAACGAAAAGTCCTTTCGATTCCGCAGGTTGCAAAAGTGACATTTGTGACCTACGGCCTTGTTCAATGAATGGCGCCGACGCGGCCAAGCGCGCCCAAGCTTCGCTGCTCGCCCAGCCTTGCAAGTTGTTGGTAAAGGGCTTCGGCATCGAAGTCCGCGAAACCTGCAGTGCAATCGAGGAATTTAGCCTCAAGATCGGCCTCCCGCAAGGGCAGCATGGCGTTGCCGCGCGCGAATCGAATCTCGCCGGCGTCAAGCTTCGTGCCGTCATTCAGTTCGATCACCACGCCGTCATTGAGCGCGAACACCGGCTCGATCGGGCACACCGACTTAACCGTCGCGATGTTCACCTTGGCCATCGCCGCGCGCACCTCGGCCTGGCCTACAAAAGCGTCGGTGAGCTGCCCTAAGCCCACCTTGCGCGCCACCAGCGCGGACGCCACGGCGAATTCAAGGCTGAACTTGGCTTCAAGACCGGTCACCGGATTGTGATTACGCAGCATCGAGGCCTGCGCCACGCCAATGCTCGCATTGACCTGGCGCACGTCCTGCGGCTTGAGGTCATGCGCGGTCGCCAGGTCAAGCACGCCGTCGATCACACGGTGGGTGGCGTAGCACATCGGGTATTTCTTGATCGACAGGCCTGCTTCGAGGATGCGCAATTGACTGCCAAGATCAGCCGCCGGCCCGTCGCGCCGGGCCTGGCCTTTGGGCGAGAGCGCGGCCAAGAAGCCCGCATGATGCTCGAACACATCGGGCGCGGCGGTCAGGCCCAGCGCCGCCAGACGCACCGCCTCGATCGCGTTGGCAGCAGCACGCCCGGCGTGCAGCGGTTTGGTCATGGTGCCGAAATTGGCCACCAGACCAGCGGCCATGCTGGCCGCCAGCGCCAGCGCGTTGCGGCATATCTGCGGCGAAAGCCGATTCAGATGCGCCACCGCTGCCGCGGTTCCGACAGTACCGAGCACCGCGGTTGGATGCCAGCCTTTGAGGTGATAGGCATCCGGTTCGCGCGACAACAATTCCGCCCACACCTCATAGCCCACCAGATAGGCGCGCATCACGTCCGCGCCGGATGCGCCCAGGCGCTCGCCTTCGGCCAGCAGCGCCGGCACCAGCACCGTGCTCGGATGGCCGCCCAGCGCCACATCGTCATAGTCGAGCGCGTGCGCGGCGGTGGCGTTGATCAGGGCGGCATCAGCGGCTGCGACGAAGAGGCTGCCGAACAGCACGCGCGCTTCGGTCGCGGAGGAACGACGCTCGCCTACAAAACGCCGCACGATGCCTACCACCGGCTCATCGCGGCCGGCGATCATGGTGGCTATGGTATCGGTGAAGCCCAAGCGCACGAAGCGCGCCGCGGCCTCCGGTACGGCAACACCGCTGCTGACGAACTGCGCAATCGATTCTGTCAAGCCGTTCATTTCAACTCTCCTTTCACATGCCTGTCGACGACTCGCGCCAGCACCGGCCAATACAGCTTGCCATAGCCGGCCTCGCTGGTTTGTTGCAACACCTGCGCCACCAACTCCGCGCCGGGTGCGTGGACCCCGGTTTCAGCGGCCAGTCGCAACGCGTAAGCGATGTCTTTTTGTGCATACTCGGTGGAAAACGCCTGCTCGGGAAACACATCCGGCACCATCGCCTTCAAGCCATGGTTGCGCAACGCGAAGCTGTCGGCCGAGCCCTTGGCCAGGGTCGACAACAGCAACTCCGGTGCGATGCCGACACGGTGCGCCATGGCGATGGCCTCGGCCAAGGCATTGACGGTTTGCATCAGCACCATGTTGTTCAAGATCTTGATCGCCTGGCCGCTGCCGGCCGCGCCGCAATGGGTGATGTCGGACGCGAAGCAGCGAATCAGGGGTTCCAGTTGTGCGAAGGTCGCGGCATCGCCACCGACCATCACGCTCAGCGTTCCTTCCTGTGCCGCCTGCCGGGTGCGCGCGATCGGCGCATCGGCGAATCCCACGCCGCGCTCGGCGAATGCCGCCGCAAGACGGCGTGCCAGGCTCATGGGAGAAGTGCCGAGGTCGACCACGATCTGGCCGCGCCTTGCCAGCGCCAGCAAACCTTGCGGGCCGTCGCAGATGCTTTCCACGTGGGCGCCGCTGGGCAGGCACATGAAGATCACGTCAGCTTCGTCGGCGACCTCGCGCACCGACCCCGCCGCCTTGACCCCCTGCGCGCGCAGGCGCGCAAGCGGCGCGGCCTGGGTGTCGAAGGCGACCACCGCGACGCCGCTCTTGGACGCAAGATTGCGGCATATCGGTTCCCCCATCACCCCCAGGCCGATGAATCCAATCCGCCCGATTGCCGACATCGTAGTGCTCCCTTTGTTGTCCGCTCCAGCGCCGCGCGCCCGCCACGCGTCAATCGAGCCTGATTCTAGCCGTGCAAACGGTGTCCCCCAGCTGCATCTGCTCCGCAGCGCGATGGGCCGTCGCTTTCGCCAAACTGCGCCATGTGGCGGTGGCGCCGCGCTCGCGGCAGGCCCGACGAGTATGCACCTCTCAAAACCGCAGGCGAGCGGGTTCGACCCTCAGGCCGCGAAGTCGGACCGTGCAAGCACGATTGGCTGGCCGTGCGGCGTGCGATCGGCGGCATGATCCCAGGCCGCCCGGTAACGCTGCAATTCGTCCGCACTGCTGACTTGCTTGGCGGTGACCAGCGCCTCCAGCGCGTCAAGCCAGTGCCGGTAGTAGGTATCACCCAGATCGGCGTCGCCGGCGACCTGCGCAGCGGCGATCGCGCGCGACAATGCCGCCGCCCATTCGGCCCAGGTGAATACGCCGCGTTCATGCAGCTTCAAGGTCATGGCGAAGGCGTGCGCCTCCCACGGCGCCTTGAACACGGGCCCGTCGGCATCGTGCGGCAGCAGCGGCAACAATCGCAGATCAACGCCGGCGGCACTCATGCCGGCTCCAGGTAAGGTTCCCAGGCATCAAACGAAACGCGGTGGCCCGGGTCGGCGTCCGCTCCCCACAACTCGGTCGCATCGAACACCACTGTGTAGAGCCAGCGCGGATCCTCGCCCAGCCCCCGAGCATGGGCATCGGCGAACACATGCGGGCCCAGTACGCGCTCAATGAGGCCAGCCTTGCCACGAAAATATCCAGGCAGGCGGGTGTGGTGCGGCGCCGGCTCCATGTGTGTACGCACGCGCTGCCCGACCGCGAAGCGCGCGGGCGCAGTCGCGCTGCGCTCGGTGGGCGAACCCTTGGCCAGCGCGGCGGCAACCTGAGCCGATTTCAGTACCCGCGCCACCGGCACAGGCGCATGCAGTGCGTGGCCGGCCGCCAGTTCGTCAGGCTTTACAAGGTCACGCTCGGCCAGCAACTTCTCGAGCGCGCCAAGCCAGATTTCGTAGTAGCCGAGTTCCGCGTAATTGGGCAAACTCTCGCGCGCGGCGCGACTGGCATCGATGTTCCAGCAGCCGGTGGCGCCCATCGCCAGGGTCAACGCCAACGCGCGCGGCTCCCACGCCGCATGAAACAACTCGCCTTCGGCCTCGGGGGTGACCACGCCAAAACCGGAGCGGCCGCCAAGATCGGCATGGCTTGTGTAACTCATGATGCTGGCAGCGCCGGTGTGCTGCCGACCAACCCGGCGCCGATCATCGAGTCACGCGTGACCAGTGCCGCCAGCGCCGCTTCGGCTAGTAGCTCGGTGCCGGCCGGGCGCTGCGGAATCACCAGATAGCGCACTTCCGCGGTGGAATCCCAGACACGGATTTCCGTGCTCGCAGGCAGGCTCACGCCGAAATCGGCCAGCACACCACGCGGATCCTTGACCACCCGTGAACGATAAGGCGCGCTCTTGTACCAGGTCGGCGGCAGCCCCAGCACCGGCCACGGATAGCAGCTGCACAGGGTGCACACCACGATGTTGTGACGCGCGGGCGTGTTCTCGACCGCGATCATGTGCTCGCCCTGGCGCCCGGAATAGCCGAGCTCGGCGATCGCCGACGTGGCGTCGGCCAGCAGGCGCTCGCGGTAGGCAGTATCGACCCAGGCGCGCGCCACCACGCGCGCACCGTTGCGCGGGCCGACCGCAGTGGTGTAGGTATCGATCAGCACGTCCAGTGCCGCCGGATCGATATAGCCCTTCTCGGTGAGAACGCTTTCAAGCGCGCGCACGCGCAGCTCGTTGGCATCGAGCTCGCTGTGATCGTGATCGTGATCATGATGTTCGTGGGACATGGCTTATCTTGCTCCTCGGCAGCAGTGCGTCACGCGAACGGCGTCCTTGCCAGGCGTTTGGGGGCTCACGCCTGGTCCTTGAGCGGCAGGTAGCGAGCCACCAGCACCCCTTCGATAGCGGCCAGCGCCGCCACCGTTGCCGCCGGCACCGGGCTGTCGACATCGACTAAGGTATAGGCCATCTCGCCGCGCGACTTGTTGATCATGTTGTGGATGTTCAAGCCCGCATGCGCCATCGCGGTCGATATCTGCCCCAGCATGTTGGGCACGTTGGCATTGGCAATCGCCACACGATACGGCGATTCGCGCGCCATCACCACTTCCGGAAAGTTGACGGTATTGCGGATGTTGCCGTGCTCCAGATAGTCGCGCAAGGCGTCGGCCACCATCACCGCACAGTTGTCTTCGGCCTCGCGGGTCGAGGCACCGAGATGCGGCAGGGCGACCACCCCGGCATGGCCGCGCGATGCGGCGCTGGGAAAATCGCTCACATAGGCCTTGAGCTTGTGCGCGGTGAGCGCTGCAAGCACCGCCTCTTCATTGACGATGCCGTCGCGCGAAAAATTGAGCAGCACCGCGCCATGGCGCATGAGTTCAAGATTGCGCGCGTCCACCAGGTCGCGCGTGGCCGGCAACAGCGGCACATGCAGGGTGACGAAGTGGCCAGCCTTGAGCACCTCGTCGACACTGTGCGCGCGCTTCACCTGCGCCGGCAGACTCCAGGCCGCGTCCACCGTGATGTCGGGGTCGTAACCCAGCACCTGCATGCCCAGCTTGATGGCCGCATCCGCCACCAGGCAACCAACCCGCCCCAGGCCGATCACGCCGAGCGTGTGCCCGCTCAATTCGAACCCGGCAAACTGCTTCTTGCCTTCTTCGACCTGCCGCTCCAGTTCATCCCCCTGCGCGGCCAGGCCACCGGTGAAACTCAATGCCGGCGCCAGGTTGCGCGCGGCCATCAGCATGCCGGCCAATACCAGTTCCTTGACCGCATTGGCATTGCCGCCCGGCGCGTTGAACACCGGCACACCACGGGAGGACAAGGCCTTGACCGGAATATTGTTGGTGCCGGCGCCGGCGCGGCCGACAGCGCGCACCGACGGCGCAATCTCCATCGCGTGCATGTCCTGCGAGCGCACCAGGATAGCGTCCGGCGCGGCGATCCCCTTGCCGACCGAGTAACGCTCCTGCGGCAGGCGCTTCAGGCCGACGGAGGAGATCTGGTTCAACACCAGCACCTTGAACACGTCATGCATGCTTGGCCTCGAATTCGCGCATCAATTCGACCAGTGCGCGCACGCCTTCGATCGGCATGGCGTTGTAGATCGAGGCACGCATGCCGCCCACCGCGCGATGCCCCTTCAACTGCGACATGCCACGCTCCTTCGCGGCCTTGAGAAAAGCCTCGTCCAGCGCCGCATCCTTCAAGGTAAACACCACGTTCATGCGCGAGCGGTCGGCCGGAGTGACGGCGTTGGCGTAAAACGCGCTTTGATCGAGCAGGTCGTACAGCAATTGCGCCTTGGCGATATTGCGCGCCTCCATCGCCGCCAGGCCCCCCTGGCGCTTCAACCACTTGAACACCAGCCCGGCGATATAGACCGAATACGTCGAGGGCGTGTTGAACATGGAGTCGGCCTCGGACTGCTGCTTGTAGTCGAATACCGAAGGCGTGATCGGCAAGGCCTGCCCGATCAGGTCGTCGCGCACGATCACCACGGTCAATCCCGCCATGCCCATGTTCTTCTGCGCACCGGCGTAGATGAGCCCGTACTTGGCCACCTCCACCGGGCGCGACAGAATGTGCGATGACATGTCGGCCACCAGCGGCACAGCGCCGGTGTCCGGCGTCCAGTGGTACTCAAGGCCGCCGATGGTCTCGTTGGTGCAGATGTGCACATAGGCCGCGTCGCTACTCAACTTCCAGGTATCGCGCGCCGGAATGGCGGTGAACTTGCTGTCGGCGCCACTGGCGGCAACGTTCACGCTGCAGTATTTCTGCGCCTCCTTGATCGATTTCTTCGACCATTCGCCGGTGTTCACATAATCGGCCACGCTCTTGCCGCGCAGCAGGTTCATCGGCACCACCGCATTCTGCGCCAGCGCCCCGCCCTGCAGGAACAGCACCTTGTAATTGGCCGGCACCGCCAGCAGTTCACGCAGGTCCGCCTCGGCTTCGTCCGCGATGCTGATGAATTCGCGGCCGCGATGGCTCATTTCCATCACCGACATGCCGCTGCCGTGCCAGTCGAGCATCTCCTCGGCTGCCTGGCGCAACACCTCTTCCGGCAGGGTTGCCGGTCCTGCGCTGAAATTGAATACTCTAGTCATGGGATGCCTTGTTTCGTTGATTCGCCGCGCCGGTGCCGAGCCGAAGGGCTCGGTCCGGGGTGGGCTTGCGGCGTATTCTTGCCGCCAATCTGCAATTGTAAGGAGGTGGCAGCCTCAATGCCTGCTCGGATTTGCTTGCGCGACCATGGTGGAATCTTGCTGTGTTGTCGCCCGCAAATGCCAATCACTAGAGCGGAGTTGGCCAAGAAAGCACGGCATGCGTCTCAGGGTTGAAAACACCGTCTTTGCAAGCGGTTGAATTCAAACGCAGTTCCGTTCGATAGATTGCATTCCGGGTACCGATTCAGCGTTCCCTTAAACATGCTCCTGATGAATTGGCTGTATGGCCAATCGCATCCCCATGGCCTTGAGAATCGCAGAAAGCGTTTTCAATTCAGGATTCCCCTGCAGGGAGAGTGTGCGATAGAGCGTATGCGCATTCAACTCTGCCTGACGTGCTATCTCTTGAACGCCGCCAAACGCCTTGCTGAGACTGCGTAAGGCAAGCATCAGGTCGGTTTCATCGCCATCGGCCAGTACGGAGTTCAGATACCCGGCCGCAAGCGCCGGGTCGCGGCAAAACATTTCAACCGTCGCTTCATCGTGAGTCCGGTGTGCTCTGGCAGGCTGTCGGACTTAGGGCGTCGAGAGCGAAAATTGGCCCCAGCGAGGACAGTTTTTGCGGGATTCGAAGGCCCATAGCCCAGCTATGGGCCAAGAAGACGGTGAAAAATGGACCGCTGCGGCCGATTTGCAGCCGACG
>JBEIFV010000017.1:0-58636 GCA_040382235.1 Burkholderiales bacterium | reverse complement strand
CTTGTCACCCAGGCTTTTGACCAGGCGCTCCTGATCGTCGGTGCGGGTTGTGACGCCCTCGTAGTCGTGATAGGCGAGATCCCCCCACAGCTGCGCGCCGTAAAAGCTGTCGTAGGTCAGGCCCGCTTCATTGCAGGACACCGCCATGCCGGCGGTGGTGTGCACGTGCATGATGCAGTGCGCGTCCGCGCGATTGGCGTGGATCGCGCTGTGGATCACGAAACCGGCGCGATTGACGGTATAAGGCGTCGCGTGCACCGGTTCGCCATCGATGCCCACCTTGATCAGGTTGCTGGCGGTGACTTCGCTGTAATGCAGGCCGAAGGGGTTGATCAGGTAGTGCCGCACGCCATCGGCTTCACCCGGCACGCGTACCGTGATGTGGTTGAAGATCAGCTCGGTCCAGCCCAGATGGGCGAACAGGCGATAACACACCGCCAGTTCCAGGCGCGCCTTCCATTCCGGCTCGCTGATATGCGCGGGGCGCGCCCGCAGTGCCGATTCGAATTTGTCCACGTGATTCTCCTTGGTTCAGGCCGGCGCCACGTTGCGCGCGAGTTCGGCCAGCATTCCATACAGGGCCGCGGTCAGCGGCGTGGGTACATCTACCTTGCGCGCGAGTTCGATGAAGGCGCCGACGATCGCGTCGACCTCCATCGCTCGCCCGAGATCCAGATCCTGGTGCATCGATATCTTGACCGGCCCGATCGATTTGGCGATTTCCAGGCGCTTGTCGATGGTGACGAGTTGCCGAATCCCGTAGGCGTCGGCCACCCGCGTCATCTCCTCCATCACCGTGCGGATGAAGGCGATCAGTTCGGGATTGGCGCAAATGCGGTCCATGCGCGCGCGCGTCAATGCGGCGACCGGATTGAACGAGGTGTTGCCGATCATCTTCATCCACACATCGTCGCGAATGCGCTCGCTGATCCTGGGTTCAAGCCCGGCCCGATGCATGGCGTCCGCCAGGCCATTGAGACGCCGCGACAGGCTGCCGTCGGGCTCCCCCAGCACAAACAGTTTTTGCCCGTTCCAGGTGACCTCGCCGGGCGCGGTGACTTCGCCGGAGGCGTGCACCACGCAGCCCAGGATGTGATGCGGATCAAGCTGCCCGAAGAGAGTGCCTTTCGGGTCGAGGGTGCGTACTGGTTCACCGTCGAAGCGCCCGCCTTCACGGAAGAAGTACCACCACGGCACACCGTTGATCGCCGGCACCACCCCGGTTTCAGGTTCGATCAACGGCGCCAAAAGCGGAAGCATGGCCGGGATCTGGTGCGCCTTGAGGGCGATGAAAACGACCTCCTGCGGCCCGCTTTCGGCCGCCAGCGCGGCCGGGTCATCGCTGGCGCGCAAGCTGACGTTGATGGTTCCTTCAAGGCTCTTGAGCGTAAGGCCATGTTCGCGGATCGCCTGCAAATGCGCTCCCCGCGCAACCACGCTGGTCTCGAATCCGGCGTGGGCCAGGCGGGCGGCGAGCACACCACCAATGGCGCCGGCGCCAACAACACAAAACTTCACGGCAGCCTCCTCAAAGCAGGCCCCATCCACGGATTCGCCACCGACCAACAGGCAGCTTGCGCAAACCGCGCGACGACCTGCCTATGCATGTGCGGCCTTGCGCAGCGCCTGCTTTTCCGCAGTCCAGGCCGCGATCTCGGCATGCGCGCTGGCTTTCTTTTTCGCCATGTAACCCGGTGGCTCAAGGCGCACCGTCAATTCCAGGCGAAAGCCGTTGGGGTCGAAAAAATAGATCGAATGCACAAAATGATGATCAGTCGGCCCCAATACCTCAACCCCGGCGGCCATCAGGCGTGCCTTGGAATCCAGTAGTTCCTGCATCGAGCCCACCTCGAAGGCGATGTGGTTGACCCAGGCCGGAGTGTTGGGCGACGGCAAGGCGGCGGTGTCGTCACCGAGATCGAAGAAAGCGATGTAGGAGCCGTCGCGCAGCTGGAAAAACAGGTGCACGTAGGGACAGTATTCCCCGGTAGAGGGCACGTTGTCGGCGCGAATCAGATGCGCCAGGGGCAGCCCCAGCAAGTCTTCATAGAAAGCCCGGGTCTCTTCCGCATCGCGGCAGCGCCAGGCGAAATGGTGCAGGCCCTTGACCGGGACCGCGGCCGGGGCTACGGGCGACACAAGCGCTCTGGACAAGACAGCAGACATGGGGTCTCCTTGAAGTAAACGCGGGAAACGCATGCAAAGCACGGTGCCATACGGCGGCACCAGAAGTATTGTGACATGCCGGCAGCGCGGCCAATTGGGTGCCTAACCCCGGAACGGCCATGCACAGGGGAGGTAGATTCCTGCTCAGCGCCGGGAATTGACCCGCTGGGCGCAGCCGGATCGCTGTTGCGCTATTCGGCCAATCCGCACACTTAGGCTGCGGCGCCGACGCCAGCCGTGCGCAGGTCTAGAAAATGGCGGCGCTGACCGCCTCAGGCACACCCGGTGAGCGCCGGCCGGGCAGCGGCCGGCGCGCCTGAATCACTGGCGCCGGGCCAAAGGATTGCGATGCAGATTCCGATCAAGCACAAGCCGACCGCGAAAACCAGCACACCGCCAGTCGAGACGGGACCCGGTTCGCGCAGCATGCGCGCACGTCTTGCGGCTGTCGCGGCTTGCGGCTCCGCAGACCGTCCTCCCCTCGAAGCGACCGCTAGCGGTGACGGTATCGGCACGACACTCTGTGCCGTCGCAGCCTGCACCTGGCCAAGCGAGTGGGGAACTGCTGCCGCTGTATCGCGCGGTACCGCTGGACATGCCTTTGCCGTTGCACGTTGCTGATCCGCCAGGCCGCGCGAATAATCAAGCAAGCCGCAAACCATCGCCCTCACACGCTGGCTGGCCGCATGCATGCGATCACAGCTTGCCTGCAATCTCGGGGCCAGCATTTCCAGCCGCTTGGCCAGAGATGTGCTGAGGTGTTCGATCGTATCGAGCGGCTCACGCCGTTCCTGCGCCACCATGAAGGAAAACGCCTCGGGTGTGGCGTTGGCCTCTTGCAGCTCGGCGGCACGCGCCATCAATTGGCGCTCGAACTCGGTTCTGGCGCTCACTTTGGCGCCACTGACCGACGCCGCGGCCACCCGGCCCACTCGCCCGTCAATCGGCGCCTACGGCACTGCAAAATGTGGCGCCTCTGTTCTCGCCGCGTTGTCGGGCCGGGTGGTCCCGGCGAAGCCAGTCAACTCGGCTGGGGAAAACGCGGTTATTGAAGTCATGGTCCCTCCTGATTCACAAGACCCGTAAGCAACATCCGCGATGCGAGCCGGCCTTGCAACAACACGTAGCCGACGCGGCTTGCAACGCGCCGGCAACCCGGGTTCAACGCGCAGCTCCCAAGGCCTCGCCACGCGCATGCGCGATCGCGAACCGTGCCCCCACCGGCGGCAACATGCCAACCCGACGGATCAAAGCGCGCAGATTCTGCTGGCCGGTCTTCTGCAAGATGTTGCGCACGTGGGTGCGCGAGGTGTGCACGCTGGTGCCCAAGCGGCTGGCGGCATCGATCACACTTGATCCATCACACAGTTCGTTGAGCACCGTTTGTTCGCAGCGGGTCAAACCATAGGCCTGCGCGAAGAAGTACAGCCCGAGGCCGCCACTGCCCGCGCTCTTCTCGAACACCAGAGCCGCCGCCGACGGCGCAGAGCCGGGCAGGTCAAGCGGCAACACCGCGACGTCAAGCCGGTCTGCCGCCCGCCCGAAGGCCAGATAGCAGCGCCGCCCCGCCGCGGCGCCGGCCAAGGCCTTGTGCAATGCAGCCGCCTCTTCCGGGAAGATCGCCTCCAACTTCTCACCTGCCAGGCGCAACCCACGTCTGGCCTGCAATTGCATCCGCGCCGCCCGGCTGGCATGCAGCAAGGCGCCGTCCAGATCGACCACCGCGATGCCGAACGACAACTCGTCGAACAGTGCGGCCAGCGGTGAAGAGATCGCGCCTGCAACCGCCGCCAGCGCGAACGATGCAGCAAACTCCATCCCGGCGTCGCCCGACCCGGCGCCACTCCAGTCATGCTGGCGTTGGTCTTCGAATTTCATTTTGCTTCGCTCCCAAAAAATGACTATGGGTGAAGCGTACGCAACCGGATTGGAGAAGTCGCGGGCACTGGACACACAAAGTGTGTGACAAATTCACATGACATTGGCATTGTCTGGCCCGGGACCGGGAGCCGTCAGCCCCGACTGTCCGCGATCGCGGCTTGGCGGGACGTCAGCCACAGCCCCCGGGCGCTGATCGTGTCTCGCAAAGAACGCGCTTATGCCTGATGCTCCATGCGGCGGACGCTCCTGCGTTGGCCACTTCTGCCTGGCAGCGCCCGACCAAGGTAGGTTCGATGATTGGCCGCGAAAGGAAACGCGGAAGAACGCGCGGCAAATAGTGAGCGGCAAAAGGACGCGAGGTCAATCACAACATTTTGGTAGGACATGGCTCCGCGCGCTTGTAAGCCAATCGAGGCGTCTACTAGAATCGACCGACCAAGCCCCTGAACCAGCTTAAATGGCAAGCGTTGGTCCGATCACAGAGTGCTGGGCAAACCAGACCATTCGGACGTGCAATCTACGGGAGGAATACGTGCGTAAAGAACTGATAATCAAGAGCAAGAGCCTGGTCGGCTCAACTGACTTGACGGTGTTGGCGCCAATCAAGCCGGGCTTGATTCCGTCCCTCGAGACGGTCACCTACAAGACGCGCGTGAAAGCAGTCCTCAGAACACTCAATTCCGGACGCACTTCATCGCATGAGTATTCGCTCTTTCGTCCGTTTTCCGACGCGGTGGAACGGGTGGGGAAAATCCATTCGGTCCGAGTAGCGATCGTGGAGCCGGACCAGGTTTTGCTGTCCGTCACTTTCGACGGCTCCTGGGATTCATACCTTCGCGCACTCTGGCAGAAGGTAGGTCCCCTGCTGGACATTATTTTCTGCAATACCGTTGACTACGTCGATGCATACGGCCACACATATGAGCAATGGGCCGCCTGGGTTCAACGCGCCCAGATTGAGACCAACTTTTTTTACGCCATGCCGGCACTGACGGTTGACGATGTTCAGTACCTCAAGAAAACGGAACTCGCTGTCCGTAGAAGTCATCCCGATTCCGATACGGATTTGCAGCTAACCCGAACCACGACCACCAGCGTGGAACAATCCGCATGGCATGGCGCCCTATCGAGTGAATCGACGCTGATGGAAGCCGGAAGACAAGGCGTGCGTGCGCTCTCGGTCCTGCATCGGCTCACGAGCATGCATTTGCCGGGCACCCCCGACGGCGATTTCTTGCATCGTGCAACACGCGACCTCCTGAAGGAATTCATGGAACTTGTCGAAGCGGGCCCCCTGCGTGGCTTCTTCGAAGGAGCGAGAAGGCGGTTTCCCGAGCAGACTTCTTGGCTCGAGGGAGCGGTCAAGCCCAGGATGATCCCGCCGCGCCCGGTTGAAAAGCCGGCCTACGACGAAGCGGATGTGCAAGGCGGCGTATTGACAGCCTACCAAGGCGTGACACACGGATGCCTTTTGCTTGTCGCATTCAAGGGATCAGCCGGACTCGCAAGGTTCCTTGAAACGATGGCCAAAAAAGTCACCCACGACGGCAAGCAGCCAACAGCCGACAAGCCCGCTATCAACATTCATTTCACCTACGGAGGGCTTCGTGCCGTGGGGCTTTCAGAGGAACAGCTCGCCTTGTTCCCGGAAGATTTCAGACAAGGAATGGAGGCGCGTGCCAGCGTGCTGGGGGACATTCGCATCAATCACCCGCGGCGCTGGCAACTACCGAAGCGAAACTATCTTGCCGCTTCAAACGCTGCGAAAACGGAAATAGAACTTTCCGCGGTACATGCTGTGATCCAGATACGGATCGCCGGTTCGACCGGCGCGGACGAACCTGAAGTCTTCGGCGCAAGTGAGCTCCAAAGCGAGGCGGACAAATTGATGAAAGAGCATGGCGCATTGCTTGACGTCCTGCATGTTCAGCCGCTTCTCCGTCACTTGCATGGCGATGGTAAGGTACGCGAGCATTTCGGTTTCGTGGACGGCAAATCACAACCGATCATCAATCCGGCCGAGAACGAAAACAAAATATACAACGGCAACCTGGCGCATCTGGGGGAGTTTTTGCTTGGCTACCCGAACGACGCAGACGAGGAACCGGGCTGGCCTAAGAGATCGGAACGCTTCAAGTGGCTACGCAATGGCACGTTTCTGGTTGTCCGGAAATTGAGTCAGGACGTCGCGGCTCTGAACAGAGTCGTTAAAGATGCATCGGGTTCCGTTGAGCCCAAGTTGATCAAAGCCAAGATGATGGGGCGACATCTCTCAGGCGAGCCGCTCACGAAAAATGGGGAGGAACCTTCGCAGCCCTCCGCGAACATAAACGATTTTGATTTCGAAGATGACAAGGACGGTGCGGTGTGCCCGCTTCACTCGCACATCCGTCGCTCCAACCCACGCCGGAAAGACGATCCGCAACTGCCCTCGGCCCCCGGCGGTCGTACGCCACGGATCATGCGGCGCGGCATGTCCTACGGTCCGCTGTTCAATGAAAGCGATCCCCAAGACAAGAACAACGCGCAGCCGCGCGGTCTGGTGTTCATGGCCTACAACGCCAGCATCAGCGAGCAATTTGAAGTCATTCAACGATGGATCTCGGGCGGCAACAGTACCGGCGGCTATTCCGGCCAAAGTGATCCGTTTATGGGCTTGGACCCGCACGGAAAGCAACGCTTCTTTCGATATGAGCATGACAACAAAGTCCACAAGGTCGCGCTCGACGGCGCCGACACCCCATTGGCGGAACCACAACCATTTGTACGCCTTGAGTGGGGCGCCTACCTGTTCACACCGTCGATTACTGCATTGCGCAAGCTCCAGTATTCAGCCATGAGAAGCGACGGCACGGATGCACCCGTCTGGTCGGGGGAATCAGGCTTGGAGGCAATCAAAACCCTGCAAAAAATCGAATATACGGATGGGCCGGAACGCGCGGCTGACGCTTGGAAGGCCGCACTCGAAGATACGGATGCCCAGGAAACGTTCGCCAGCGCGTCCATATGGGCCGCCATTCGCGACAGCCACGAAGGCGTCCTACGCACGCCGTACGGCACGATCGCGGCAAGTTACGAGCACGTAATGCAGGTCCTCGGCAACGACAAGGTATTTTCCGTATGCGGCTACCACGAGCGAATGCAACAATCCATCGGCGAGATTTATCTTGGCCTCGACGATGAAGGAAAGGGCTGCCCTTATCGCCAGCAATCGGAAAAAGCCAACGCCGCAATATCCGCCTTGGAAAAGAAGGATGCGTTTACCGCGTCCCACGACTATGCGAAGAAGTTGATCGATGGCTTCATCTCTGGTCCGCTTGGTGAGAAAACAATTGCAACCGAAGCGGGCGAAAAGCGCTGGGAGCTCAACCTTAACGTCAAGGAGATTGTGGACAAAGTCCTGGAACGGTTGTGTCAGCACTGGTTCGGATTGCCCCCAGCGAAGGCCGAACTGCAGCCCGGCGGTGCGCGTTGGGATTGGGCGTCGGGCGATCCGACAGATCCGCCGCGCTACCCAGGCAACTTCAGTGCGCCGTCACGCTATCTCTTTCAACCGCGTCCGGGCCCAACCGTGGAGAGTTTTGGACGTGACTATGGCCAGAGCCTCACGATCGCTTTCAGGCAATGGGTCGATACGAATCGCGCAGCCGACGGAAGTTGGAAGGCGGTTCCTTCGGTCGCTTCAGAACCTGACCCGCGGATTGCAAGGGCAATTTTCGAAGCCTTTCCAGATCGCAAACATGACGATCTGGTAGCGCGCACCATGGTGGGTGCGCTCATGGGATTCTTGCCGACGGTCGATGGCAACCTGCGCCTTTCCATGAATGAGTGGCTGCGGGACGGTACGTTCTGGTCCCTTCGGGCCGCGCTTGCCAATCGGAATCTGTACCCTTTCGAAAAGCCTTTCGAGAATGCGAAGAAGCTTCTCGAACCCGCGTTGCTGAAAGCCATGCAATTGCGGCCATCTCCCGAATTGGTCTGGCGCACCGTCAAATGTCACTACAAGTTAGGCAAAGTAGTACTGGAGCCCGGCGACAAAGTAGTTGTTTCGATCGTCTCGGCGACACACCAATCCCTGGAAGAAGGCGACTACACGAACGTCTACCCCATCTTTGGCGGCGATCGATACGGGAACGTCCCTCCCACACACAGTTGTCCTGGCAAAGAAGCTGCAATAGGAGTTCTCCTTGGGATTCTCAGCGCATTTCTTGAAGTCCCGGAAACCATGCGGCCAAGTCCGGCGCCGTTGGCATTTACGCTGGAAGGCCTGACCGACCACGCACTCAAGATTACAGACTCGCCGCCTCCATCTGATACGCAAAGCCCGTCGAAGACCGACGCGCCAACCGCCAAGTCCGCAATACCCGCCAAAGCCAGCGGCTCAGAGTCCGGCGCAAATGCAAATTCCGTTGGCAAAGGCCATTGGCTGTTGTTGGAAGGTGACTCGTGGTTCAACTATTTCCAGAAGCCCTGCATCTCCTCCTACCTTGCCAACTCGTACGGATTCTCGGTGAACAACCTCGCGCTGGCCACAGATCAATTGCAAAGCATCGCCAAAACCCAGCTCGATCTTCTATGCACGACCTTCAAGGATATGACCAATCGCGGTAGACCCCCGTTGGCGATCCTCTTATCAGCCGGCGGTAATGATGTGGTGAAAGAGCGACTGCGCCCGCTCCTCAGAAAAGCCGACAATGGGTCACCTGCGCTCGACGAAGTCAAGGTTAAAGAGGTGGTCGATGGCACGATGAAGACGAATTTGGTCGAGATAATCTCCAGGATCGCCACGGAATGTAAAAAGGTGGGGGGCGAGCCGATTCCCATTTTTCTGCACGGGTACGACTACCCTGTTCCGGACAATCGCGGCGCGTTCGGGGTTACCGGCGATATCTTTTCGTGGTTGTACCCAGTTTTCAAGTCGCTGGGCATTGAGTCGCCCGATATTGCAACGTGTGCCGTGACCATGAATGCGCTGATCAAACGTCTAAACACAATGCAGCAGGGCGTCGCCCAACAATTCCAGTCCCATGTATTCCATGTGAACCTTACAGATACGTTGTCAAGAGAATTGAGGGATGACGACTACAAGCGCGATTGGGCCAACGAACTCCACCCCACCGATGCGGGTTTCGCGAAGATCACTGCAAAGTTCGTCGATAACCTGTGCCAGAGATTGCCAGATTTGCGAGCGGCAGAAACGTTAAAGGCGAAAAATTAGGCGCTCGGTCTGAGCCAAGTGCCAGCGCATTTTCATGCGCTCGAATGCTGCCCGGGATTCTTCGACAAGCGCGCGGGCCGTGCCGACATCGCCTCTTTCGAGTTCGATTTCGGCACGACAAAGTTGTGTCACTGCGGCCTCATGAAGCGACTGGCGCGCCTCGCCGGCGCGCGTCGCGAGCCCAAGGTAGTGGTCGGCATGGCCATGGTCGCCCGACATCGCGGCACTGCGCGCCAACGCGCGGCAACCCATCGCCTCGCCCAGGCGGTCACTTTGCCGCGCCCGCATGAACAAGCGAGCGGCGTGGCGACGCGCCTCGGCATGTTCGCCCGTCGTCAGCGCACCGTCGACCAGCCAGCCATAGAGCAGTGAGGTAAGGAAGGCGCCTTTGCGCGCCTCGATCCACGAGATCGCCTCGCGCACGGCCTGGATTCCCGCCGGGTCTTCGGTCAGCATCCAGGTGCAGTAGCCCCCGAGCGCGCGACTCATCGCGAGCAGTTGCCTGCTGCGCACATGCTCCGCGATGCGCGCGGAACCTTGAACAATTTGCAGCGCCTCCTCCCAGCGCCCCTGCCACATGTAGACGGCACTGATCCAGCTACGTACTGAACTCGCGACCTGATGCAGGGTATCTCCCAGGAGATACGTTGCCTCCTGAAAGCACTCGTCCGCCTGGTCAAACAGCCCGCGATCTCCGAGCATGCATCCCTTGCACGCCAGGGTATAGGCAGACCCCACCGCGACGCTGCTACCGGGGGCTCTCAGATTGCGCTTGCTGTCAAGCGCAGAATCAAGCAGGAGCAGGCCGCGGTCATATTCACACGCGGAGACCAGTACCTGGCCAAAGGTTGCCCGCACCTGGGCGGCCAGACGCTGATCATCAATGGCCGTCGCAAGTTCCAGCGAGACCTCGCAATGCCGGACCGCGCGGCGCGCGAGGCCTTTGGCATAGCATATGTAGCCAAGCCAATACTCCGCCCGCGCTATGGCCGCCAGATTGTCTGTTTGTCTGGCCAATGCGACGGCGCGCTCGAATATAGCCATGCCATCGGCAAGCGCCAACGGATCGAACACACAAGCCATTCCGAGCTTTTGCGCCACACCGCACCATTGCAGTTGCGTCTCCCGCCTCATAGGAGACTGCTTGTCCAGCGCCGACAGCGCAGCCGCATACTGGGCACGCGCACGGTCAAGCGCGGGCGCCGCCATCGCCTTGTCGCCGGCAAGCTCGGCATATTTCGCCGCATCTTCCGGTACACCCGCAGCGGCGTAGTGATAGGCCAGGGCTTCAAATGCGCCATCGTGAGCCGCTTGCGCATCCGCATTGTCGAGCACCGCGGCCAGTCGAAGATGCATCGCCTTGCGCTGATGCACGCCGATCGCGTCATACACCACATCGCGCGTGATGCCGTGCTTGAATCGCAACATGCCGGTTTGCTCACCCGGATACAAAAAATCCAGGGCGGCAAGGCTGCGCACCTGCGGATCGTGCCCACCGAATCCGGTGACTCGCTCCAGCAGCCACGCCGGAAATACGTTGCCAATGACCGCGGCTGTACGCACGATCTCCGCTTGCACCGACGGCAGGCGCGCGACACGCGATTCGATCAGCGCATTCAGCCAGGCGGCACCGACGAGCCGTTGCTCGAGTGGCCGATCGCCTCCACCGGCGGCCATCGAATGGCACAATTCTTCGATAAACAGCGGGATGCCGCCCGCATAACGGTGAATCTCGGAAATGATGAACGGGTCAGCACCAGGCAGCAAATGTTCGACCGTCCGCCCTGTCTCCTGCGGATTGAGCGGCTGCAACTCGATGATCCTCGATGCCGGCGCCACGATGTCGTCTTCGCCGGAAACTCGCATGGCCATGAGGACGAATATCCGGCCCGGCATCAATCGAATCGCGTCGAGAAGGTTCCTGCTCGCATCGTCGGCCCACTGCCAATCGTCAAGCACCAGCAGCAAGGGCTGCGCCGACGCCAGAGTGCCAAGCAGCTCGTAGATCGCAGCGATCGTGCCGCCCTGCGGCACCTGAGGAGCTTCAGAATTCCGCGTCGCATTGGAAACGACGTTCGTCAAGGCGTTGCGCGATTTCTCGCTCAATGGGCCCAGCTTCGCGAAGATAGTTTCCATCGCTGACGACGCATCGACGGCCGGCAGATCCGGGTTGATTTGGAAAATCGAACGCAGCATTTGCAGAAAGGGTTGCAGGGGCTCCGCACCCAGATAGCTTTCGCAGTATCCCCGCAGCACCAGGCATCCGGATGTGCTTTCGGGTCGCATAAGCTCTGCTATCAAGCGGCTTTTCCCCAGCCCGGGTCCGCCAACGACGGCGACACACTGTGGTGTTCCCGCAATTGCTTCGCGCAAGTGTGACCGAAGCGAACGCAGGTCATCCTCACGCCCGGCCAGCGGTGCAAAACCCCGCATAGCCCGCGCCTCGTACCGATTCTTGACTGTAGCGCGCCCAAATACCTGGTAGACCGCCACCTGATTCGGCAATCCTGGCAGGTCGACGAGATAACGCGCGCCTTTGTCGAAAAAGTGCGCTTCGGCTCCAAGCGTTTCTTCGCTCACCAGAATCGTGCCGCGCTCGGCAAGGTCCGACAAGTATGAAGCGGCATTTGGCACGGGCCCCAGAACTTCGAACCTCCCGCGCTCGACGTCGCCTTCGGTAAGAAAGACCAAACCGGCATGGATACCGGAGTGCAAGGCCAGCGACTCACGCAAGCCGGTGCTGACTTCCACCGTCAACTGAGCCATCACCGCATGCAGTTCGATGGCCGCTTCGGTAGCCCGCCGTCCATCGTCTTCACTGGCTTCAGGGTAGCCAAAAATCGCCAGCACACCGTCCGACTGGATGCGCGCGATTCGCCCGCCATGCTTGGCGACGATCTCACGACTGTGGAGACGCAAGGTCGCCAGGAGCGTTGAAAAGTCTTCCGCTTCCATCAAACCAGCCAGACGCGTTGAATCGGACAGGTCGCAGAACAACACAGTCAGGTACCTGCGGCGCCCGGTTCCTGCGCCGATCACCGTATCTCCAGCCGTCTCACTCACGGGCAACTCCTGTCGCCAGCGAGCCGGAAATCTTGCCACGCATGCACATACCGCCCTTGAACCCGCCGCGCTCCGGCGATCACCATTTCCTTGGCAACGCACGTGTAATCACAATCCTGTGATCGCGCTCACCCAAATAGCCGCCCTCTTCAAGTTTTTTCATGATTCGGCTCACCATTTCCCGCCCGCATCCGATCCGACTTGCCATTTCATGTTGCGTGAGTTTCTCTTCCACCAGTCGTGCCCCGTCCGGCTGAACAACGGCCTCGCGTTCCAGAAACGCTTTCAGTCGTACATAAGCGCCGTCCAGCGCCAGGCCGCGCGCGAGCAACGTGGCTTCGCGTGCGCGGCGAATCACGGTGACCAGCAATTCGAACGCGAAGTCCGGGTTCTCGGCCAGGTACTGGCGTACTTGCGCATAGCTAAGGACCGAACATTCTGTTCGTTCTTCTGTGATGATCGATGCCGAGCGCGGCCCTCCATCCAGCGACATTTCACCGAAGTAGTCACCCACACCCAACCGCGCGTAGGTGATCTCGCGTGCGTCGGCATCCATAGCGTACACCTTTACCTTGCCGGACAAAATCACGTATATCCCGTCGCTGATCTCTCCTTCATTGATCAGGATACTGCTCTTGCGGTACGTGGCCCGCCTGCCGCGCGCCGCGAGAGCAGCGATGGCCGGACTTTCCAAGGATGAAATGGGAGGCTCCTTTTGGGCAACACCTGTGAACGCCGTGGCGCACCGGCCCCGACTCGGCGCGGATTGTGGAGCATCTCTGGCGCGTTGGCAAGAAGCATGCCGATCGCGCGCACCTCAGGGTTTTCCTCGGCTTTTCTGCCCCCCCTTGCTCTCCTTGCGCAGGTCGTTTTCTGCCGGGAACCGGGAACTGGCGGGCATACGCCCCGCTCCTCCGTTGATGGCCAACCAATCACTGCGCGTAGAACATACGAATGCCCGGGTAAACCACGCGGCACCACGCCGCAGCCCGAGGACAGTCGAAAGGTTCGGCATGGCTATCGCACCCCAAACATCGGATTCCGCGCGCGCTCAAACGTCCAACACCGGCCGGATGGCGCTGCCCATCGGCAGCTTCAAGCAGGTCTACAACACCTCGGTGGTGCGTGAAGCCCTGGCCGATCTGTCGCGTGGAGCACACGAAAACCTGCGCGAAACCTACGAAAAAATGCTTGCCACCGGCGGCGAACGCTTGAACGTCAAGCCTTCGGGCTGCGACGCGCTCGACGCACTCTACGTGGAGCTGCCCAACTTCCGCGAAGTGCTGGACGACGTGCGCAAGCAGTTGGCGCTGGCCGCTTCAAGCTCCGACCCGCTGGAAATCTCGCCGATCCTGCTGCTGGGCCCACCCGGCATCGGCAAGACCCATTTCGCCAAGCGCCTGTCGCAACTGCTGGGCACCGGCTTCGGCTTTCTGGGCATGAGCGCGCTGACCGCCGGCTGGATCATCAGCGGCACGTCCTCCGGATGGAAGAACGCCAAGCCCGGGAAGGTGTTCGACACGCTGGTCGGCGGCCACTATGCCAACCCGGTGCTGGTGGTCGACGAGATCGACAAGGCCGGCCATGGCGAATACGACCCGCTGGGTGCCATGTATACGCTGCTGGAGCACGATACCGCGCGTGAATTCATCGACGAATTCGCCGAAGTGCCGGTCGACGCGGCTGACGTGATCTGGATCGCCACCGCCAACGACGACAGGGCGATTCCGCAGCCGATCCTCTCGCGCATGAACGTTTTCGAAGTACCGGCGCCGGACGAAGCCGGGGTAATCCAGATTGCCCGCTCGATCTATCGCGACATTCGCAACAGCCACGCCTGGGGCCTGGCGTTTCCCGCAGAACCAGGAGAGTCGGCGATGGCCAAGCTGGCCGAACTGTCGCCGCGCGACATGCGGCGCATCATCTTCAATGCGTTCGGCGCCGCCAAGCTCGAAGGCCGCGACGTGATCGAGGCGCGCGACATCGCCGATTCGCGCCTGACGCGCAAGCAGCGTATCGGCTTCTAGGCCGAGGTTCGGCCGCGCGGCGAGCGCGTTTTTTGTTTCAGGACGAGCCGCTGGCGCCCGCGCTCCGGCGCTGACACCTCAGGTGCCACAAAAGGTCTGGTAGCCCGCCGTCACCGCGGCGCTCGCGGGTTCGCCGTAGGGTGCCTGATCGGGCGCCTCGTCGAAAGGCCGGCGCACGGCTGCGAGCAGACGCTCGAAGGGGCCAAGGTCATCGTGTTCGGAGGCAGCGGCCAGTGCCTCTTCGACACGGTGGTTGCGCGGAATCACGAACGGGTTCACCGCCCGCATTTGCCGCGCGCGGGCCTGTGCGGCTTGCGCCGGGTCGCTGGCCGAGGCACCGCTGGCTGCATCGTCAAGCGCACAGCGCGCACGCCAGCGTGCGAGCCAGGCAGCAAGCGCCTGTGAATCGGTGAACAGTGCGCCAAGCGGCACATCGTTGCCTTGGGCAGCATCGGCCAGCCGCCGCCAAGCCAAAGTGAAATCCACGCGGCCGCGCTTGAGCAAGACAAGCCAGTCGTCCGCCAGCGCCGTGTCGCCAGCGTCGCTTGCCGGCCCGGCATGCGCAAGGCCGAGTTTGGCGCGCTGGCCGGCAAGCAAAGCGCCGGCGTAGCGGGCCGGGAACGCGTCGAGCACCGCGGTGGCTTCGGCTACCGCTTTGTCGATCCCAGCCTGGTCGCCACCGTCGGCGACCAGCGGCAGCAGAGCCTCTGCCAGCTTGGCCAGGTTCCAGTGCGCCACATGCGGCTGGTTACCGTAGGCATAGCGCCCGCCATGGTCGATGCTGCTGAAGACAGTGGCCGGATCGAACGTTTCCATGAAGGCGCAGGGGCCGAAATCGATGGACTCACCAGAGATCGTCATGTTGTCGGTGTTCATCACACCATGGATGAAGCCGACGTTCATCCACTGCGCGATCAGGTCGGCCTGGCGCTCGACCACTGCGCGCAAGAGGCCGAACACGCGGTCGGGCGCGCCGCTCAATGCCGGGTCGTGGCGCGCGATGGCGTACTCCGCCAACTGGCGCAGCTTGCCCTGTTCGCCACGGGCGACGAAGTACTCGAAGGTACCCACGCGAAGATGGCTCGCCGCCACCCGCGTGAGCACCGCGCCGGGCAACGGCAGTTCGCGCAACACTGCATCGCCGGTGGCGGCGACCGCCAGCGCGCGGGTGCTGGGGATGCCCAGCGCATGCATCGCCTCGCCGATGATCACCTCGCGCAGCATCGGCCCTACCGCGGCGCGGCCGTCGCCGCCGCGCGAAAACGGTGTGCGGCCCGAACCCTTCAACGCGATATCGCGGCGCCGGCCGTGGCGGTCGATCACCTCGCCCAGCAATAGCGCGCGGCCGTCGCCCAGTTGCGGCGAGAAGCCACCGAATTGGTGGCCGGCATAAGCCTGCGCCAGCGGCTCGGCACCGGCGGGCACCTGATTGCCGGCAAACACGGCCGCCAGTTCGGGCGCCACCAGTGCCGCCGCCGGCAGGCCCAACTCGGCCGCGAGCTCGTCATTGAGGTACAGCAGGCGTGGCGCGGGCACCGCGGCGGGCTTCCAGGAAACGTATAAGCCGGTCAGGTCGCGCGCGTAGCTGTTGTCGAAGGCAAAGCGCAGCTCGGATTGGATAGTAGTCATGGTCAATAGTATGCCGCCTAAAGCCGGGCTGCGCCGGCAAGCCGTGCGGGTAAGCGCCAGGGTCTTGACGAAGTCGCGCCCCGGTCCGACCCTCCTGGAGGGCTGACAACCGGGAGCATCCCGGCTGCTTTTGTTGACTTCACGATGATCGCAAAAAGACCCCGAGAAGTGCAGAATCCGCGCACAAGAAAATGCCTGGCACTGGCTTTGCGAAACTGCGCAAACGGCGGGACTTCGGGAAAATGGCTTGGCCCGCGATCCTCACGCCGGCCGCCGCGTCAGCTGGGCTCCCATGACCCCTGCAATCACCAGGGCGCCACCGGCATACTGCAAGCCGCTCAAGCCCTGCTTCAATACCAGCGTCGACAAGGCGATGGCCAGCACCGGCTCGAGGTTCATCATGACAGCGGTGCGTATCGGGCCGATGCGGGTAGCCGAGGTGAACAGCCCCACCAGGCCCACCGCATAGAAGGCGCAAACGCCGGCGATCGCCATGCCGCCGACCGCGCTGTGCGGCCACTCGAAGGAGCCCGATCCCAGGAGTCCTGCCAGCAACGTAGCCGAGGTCGAGACCATCATCCAGAAGGTGCGGCGCAAGGCGTCGACATGCGCCACGTAGCGGGAAGTCACGACCAGCGACACCGCCACCACGCCACCGGCGAACAATGCCAGCAGCAGGCCCAGCGGCTGGAGTGCCTCCGGCGAGGCACCGGTGGCGAGCGCCATCCCGGCCAGCGACAAAAGGCTGAACAGAACCATGGGCACGTTGAGCCGCTCCAGGCCCGCCAGCGCGGAAATCACGCCGGTCAATAGCGGATAGACGTAGAAGATCAGGATCGCCAGCGGCACCCGCAGCAATTCGATCGCCTTGTAGAACGCATAGACGTTGGCGGCGAACAGAATGCCGAGGATCAGGATCAGGCGCCGATCGCGTGCGCTGCTGCGGTCTGGCGCACGCGCGAAACGCACGGCGATGCCGATGGCCACCATCGCGAACGCGCAGCGCAGCGTCACCACGGTGGACGCGTTGCTGCCGTCCTCGAAGGCCACGCGCGCGCACACCACCGCGAACGCATAAGTGACCGCGCAGATGAGCACTGGCGCGTAGTCGCGCCACACGGGATTCTGCAACGGCCAGGGGCTTGCGAAAAGTGTGCTTGCGCCAGTCAATCGGCGAGCACGAAGCCCTTGTCCAGGTAGGTCGCCTTGGACTGGAATCCCGACAGATAGGCAATCAGGTCGCGTGCCGCGTCGGCTGCGGTCGAAGACGGCGTGACCGCACCGACATAGACGGTCCATTTCTGCAACTCGGGCGGCAGCGGGCCCACCAGCTTGACGCCCTTGACCGGCAGGATCTCGCTGATCTGGTGCAAGCCGAGTTCGACCTCGCCTTTGCCCACTGGCTCGACGATGAAACCACCAGACCCGTAACGCATCTTGGCTTTAAGCAAATCGGTAATGCCGAGTTTCTGATACACCTCGACCAGATGCTTGCCGCTGGTGCCCAAGGCCGGGTCGATCATGACGATCGACTTCGCATCCAGCAAGGTTTTGCGAAACGCGGCGGCGGTCGAGATGTCGGGGGCGCGTGCGCTTTCGCCCACTGCCACACCCACCCCGACTTTGGCCAGGGCCTTGCGCGACGCCGGCACGATCGCGCCGCTCTTGGCCAGCGCCTCGCCAACCTCGGCAGCCAGAATCAACACGTCGGCACGTTCGCCCTGCTTCAGCTTTTGCTGGATCAGCCCCATGGTGGCGAAATCGATGTCGACGTTGTGCCCTGAAGCGCGCGCGAAAGCTTCGACCAGCGGCACCACCGCAGCCTTGGCAGCGCCGGCCGAAAGCACCTTGAGGTCGGCTGCCGACACCGCGCCTGCGCACAGCACAAGCACTGAAACGAAGGCAAGCCGCTTGAGGGATTTACTCATGATGATCAGCGCATTTTCGGATTGAGGGTGCCGCGGTTGTAGTCCTTGTCGCCTTCGTAGACGATTCGCCCAAGGCCTAGCAGGCCTCCACCCTGGGCGTTGCGTTCGCGCTTGATTTCCGCCTGGCGCTGCTCATCCTGGCGCCTGGCCGCCACTTCACGTTCGCTTTGCTGCAGCGCCGCCTTGTTGCCATCGACCCATTCCCAGCGGCCGTCGGGCAACAGGCGCACCCGCTCGCCTGCCGTCGTGGTCGCCTCGATCGACGAGGTCTGCGCATACAGCGTGCCACTGGCGGCCAAGGCTGCGGCGAGGAAGATGCTTCTGATCGCTTGTCGTGCCATTCCAGTATCTCCGCTGCCCATCATTTGCGCCTCTGGCAAAAACGTTCCGCCGGCCGCCTAAACGCGTCCTTCGACCCATGCCCTGACACCGGACAATGCCGCGGGCAGCTTGCCCGGTTCGGTGCCGCCGGCCTGCGCCATGTCGGGACGCCCCCCACCTTTGCCGCCCACCTGGGCGGCCACAAAGTTGACCAGGTCGCCTGCCTTGATGCGGCCGGTGGCGTCCGCAGTCACCCCGGCGATCAGGCTCACCTTGCCATCCGCACTGCTGCCCAGCACGATGGCCGCCGTCTTCAACTTGTCCTTCAACTTGTCGAGCGTTTCGCGCAGCGTCTTCGCATCGGCATTGTCGAGCGCGGCGGCCAGCACCATGATGCCCTTGACCTCGACGGCCTGGCTGGCCAGGTCATCGCCCTGGCTGGACGCCATCTTGCTTTTGAGCCGCGCCAGTTCCTTTTCGAGCGCCCGCACGCTGTCCTGCACCTGGGCAATGCGCACGGGCAATTCCTGCGGCGAGCTCTTGAGCGCGCTGGCGGCCTCGGCTAGTTGCGCGGCTTGCAACTGCACGTACTCGATCGCGCCGGCGCCGGTCACCGCTTCGACCCGGCGCACGCCGGCGGCAACGCCGGTTTCGCCGGTGATCTTGAAAAAGCCGATATCGCCGGTGCGGCCCACATGGGTACCGCCGCACAGCTCGGTCGAAAACTCGCCCATGCCGATGACCCGCACCTCTTCACCGTACTTCTCGCCGAACAGGGCCATCGCACCGGCCTTGATCGCTTCCGCATGCTTCATGGTACGCGCGGTGACCGGCGCGTTGGCGCGCACCTCGCGATTGACCAGCGTTTCGACCGCGGCGATTTCAGGCGCGCTCATCGGCTTGCCGTGCGAGAAGTCGAAGCGCGTCTTGTCGGGATCGACCAGCGATCCCTTTTGCGTCACGTGATCGCCCAGCACCTGGCGCAAGGCCGCATGCATCAGGTGCGTCGCCGAGTGGTTCCACGCCGAGCGCGCGCGCGCCTCGGCATCCACCTGAGCGCTGACAGCATCGCCCAGCTTGAGCACGCCGGCCGACAGGCGGCCGTGGTGGCCGAACACCTCGGCCTGGATCTTCTGCGTGTCTTCGACACTGAAGCTGGCGCCAGGCCCCAGCAGCGCACCGATGTCACCCACCTGGCCGCCGGATTCGGCATAGAAAGGCGTGCGGTCAAGCACCACGATGCCGGCGTCGCCACTCCCCAACTCATTGACCGGGGAGCCGTCGATATAAAGGGCCACCACCGTGCAATTTTCAAGCCGCAGCTTGTCGTAGCCCTCGAAAGACGTCCGCACACCGGAGTAATCGACCCCATGCACCGTCTTGAATTTGGAGGAAGCGCGCGCCAGCTTGCGCTGCTCGTCCATCGCCGCTTCATAGCCGGCGATATCGATGCTCTTGCCGCGCTCGCGCGCGACGTCCGCCGTCAGGTCGACCGGGAAACCATAGGTGTCGTAGAGCGTGAACACGGTCTCGCCATCGACCATGTTGCCCTCGCGCGCCAGCGCGCCCTCGAGGATTTTCATGCCGTGTTCCAGAGTTTCAGCGAAACGCTCCTCTTCGGCCAGAAGCGTGTCCTCGACCCGTTTGGCGTTGGCCGTCAATTCGGGATAGGCCGCGCCCATGACCAGCACCAGGTCCTTCACCAGATTGTGAAAGAACGGCCTGGTCTGTTCCAGCTTGTGGCCATGGCGCAGCGCGCGGCGGATGATGCGCCGCAGCACGTAACCGCGGCCATCATTCGACGGAATCACCCCGTCGACAATCAAGAACGAACAGGCGCGGATGTGATCGGCGATCACGCGCAACGAAGGCAGCGCCAGATCATCGGTGCCGATTTCGCGCGCCGCGGCGCGGATCAGGCTCTGGAACAGATCGATCTCGTAGTTGCTGTGCACATGCTGCAACACCGCCGCCAGGCGTTCCAGCCCCATGCCGGTATCAACGCAGGGCTTGGGCAGGCGCGGCATCGAGCCATCAGGCTGGCGGTCGAACTGCATGAACACCAGATTCCATATTTCGATATAGCGGTCGCCATCCGCGTCGGGCGACCCGGGCGGGCCGCCGACGACATCGGGCCCGTGGTCGTAGAAAATCTCGGTGCACGGACCGCAGGGTCCGGTGTCGGCCATCTGCCAGAAATTGTCGGAAGCGTACTTGGCACCCTTGTTGTCGCCGATGCGCACAATGCGCGCCGCCGGCACGCCGATCTCGTCGGCCCAGATTCCATACGCCTCGTCATCCTCGTGATAGACGGTGACCCAGAGCCTTTCCCTGGGCAATCCGTACACCCCGGTCAGCAACTCCCAGGCGTAGCGAATCGCATCGCGCTTGAAATAGTCGCCAAAGCTGAAATTGCCGAGCATCTCGAAAAACGTGTGGTGCCGCGCGGTATAGCCGACGTTTTCCAGATCGTTGTGCTTGCCACCGGCGCGCACGCAGCGCTGCGAGGTGGTGGCGCGCTTGTAGGAGCGCACGTCGCGGCCGACGAAGACATCCTTGAACTGCACCATGCCCGAATTGGTGAAAAGAAGCGTCGGATCATTGCCCGGCACCAGCGGGCTGGAAGCTACGCGGGTATGCCCGTGAGATTCGAAAAATTGCAGGAATTTTTCCCGGATTTCAGCGGCGTTCATGTGTTTTTCGTATGAAAATCAATCGTTTGGATTATAGCATTCGAGGCTTGCTCCTCTCTTGCAAAGCATGCCCCGAAGCGCGAACAATCGCCGTTTTCGCGCCCTGATTCGAGCTTGATGCAAGCGCGTCGCAACCGACAATTGCGATATTCGCGCCCGCCGATGATGTCTTGCAACCTGTTGCGGGAGCTTCCATGGGCAAAATCGTCAGTGTCATCGGCAACAGGGGCGGTACCGGCAAGACCACGCTGCCACACATGATGGCGCACGGTCTGGGCCTGTTCGGCATGCACGCGGTGGCGATTCTCACCGACCATCTGCGCGACAAGCTCTCCAAGCTCAACCGCAACTACCTGCCATTCGACGCGCGCCCGGACGAAAACCTCGCGCAAGCGGCGGCCCGACTGCGCGCGGTCGAGCACTGGAACGGCATCATCGATGGCGGCGGCAATCGCCCCGAGATGGATCGCAAACTGGCCGACCTGGCCGATCCGGTGATCCTGCCGTATCGCGACCCGCATGAAGACATGCGCACCGTGATCCTCGACCTGGAGCGTTTTCCCAACGCCTTCGCGCTGCCCTCGCAATGGCCGACCAACAGCCTGGCCGAAGGCACGGCGCAGCGATCCATGACCAGCCTTATGGCCCACTATGGCTACCGCATCCCGGCCCCGGTATACGCGCTGTCCTCGAGCAAGCTGTTGTTGCAGGACTTCCCGCCGACCTCCCTGCCGCGCGGGCTGCACATCGCCTCGCGCGCGATCGCGTTGCAGGTACTCGAACTGCTTGGCGTCGATCTGCCGGACAGCGACTGGATGCCGGCCGGAAACGACATGCAACACAGGGGCACGCCCGCCTTGATGGCATTGCGGGCGCCTTCCGTCCTGCACGCCTGACCTTTCATCGGCGCGGCCGCCGGCGCCGGCATAGCAGAACCTAGAATCCCAAATCCGCGCGGCCCACGGCGACCGCCGTGCGCACCGACCGGCATTCGGGGGTTCTCATGGGCAACTACATTCTCGCGCTCGACCAGGGCACCACCAGCTCGCGTGCCGTTGTTTTCGACCACGCAGGCAACATCGTGTCGATGGCGCAAAAGGAATTGCGCCAGATCTACCCGCAGCCCGGCTGGGTCGAGCACGACCCCGAGGAAATCTGGAAAACCCAGCATGACACCGCGATGGACGCGCTGTTCAACGCGCGTGTGTCGGCCAGACAACTGGCGGCCATCGGCATCACCAACCAGCGCGAAACCACCGTGCTGTGGGACCGCAAGACCGGGCGCGCGATCGGCAATGCGATTGTCTGGCAGGACCGGCGTACCGCGGCGCATTGCGAGCAATTGAAATCAGCCGGTCGCGAGCCGGTGATTCGCGCCAAGACCGGCCTCGTGGTGGACGCCTATTTCTCCGCCACCAAGATTGCCTGGATCCTCGACAACACCGCGCCCGACGCCAGCGGCAGGAGCCTGCGCGAACGCGCGGACGCAGGTGACATCGCCTTCGGCACCATCGATTCGTGGCTGATCTGGAAGCTCACCGGCGGCATGGAACATCGCGGTGCGCTGCATGTGACCGACGTGAGCAATGCCTCGCGCACCATGCTCTACAACCTGGAGCAGGGTGACTGGGACGACACCCTGTGCCTGGCGCTCAACGTACCGCCCACCGTATTGCCGCTGATCAAGCGCTCCAGCGAAGTGGTGGGCGCCTCTCATGCCGATATCTTCGGTGCCGAAGTGCCGATCGCCGGCATCGCCGGCGACCAGCAGGCGGCACTCTTCGGCCAGGGTGCGGTCACGCCGGGCCTGGCGAAGAACACCTACGGCACCGGCTGCTTCATGCTGATGCACACCGGCGGCAAGGCGCTCAAGTCGCAGTCGGGCCTGATCGCCACCGCTGCCGCACAGGTGGGCGATACGCGCGGCTTCGCCCTGGAAGGCAGCGTTTTCGTGGCCGGCGCCGCTGTGCAGTGGCTGCGCGACGGCCTGGGCATCATCAAGAATTCAGGCGATGTCGAGGCGCTGGCGGCGAGCGTGCCGGACAGTGGCGGCGTCACATTCGTGCCCGCGTTTGTAGGTCTTGGCGCGCCGCACTGGGACCCCAACGTGCGTGGCACGATTTCCGGCCTGACGCGCGGCAGCAGCGCGGCCCACATTGCGCGCGCCACGCTTGAAGCCATCGCCTTCCAGTCGGCCGAACTGGTGGCCGCGATGCAGGCCGACAGCGGCCTGCCGTTGGCCGAATTGCGGGTCGACGGTGGCGCCACCGCCAACAACCTGTTGATGCAGTTCCAGGCTGACCTGCTGGGTGTGCCGGTGGTGCGCCCCAAGGTGCTGGAGACCACCGCGCTGGGCGCGGCCTACCTGGCAGGTCTGGCGGTCGGCTTCTGGAGGGACCAGGCCGAGATCGCAGGCCAGTGGCAGCGCGACGTCACGTTCGAGCCGAAAATGGGCCGCGACGAAGCGCACGATCGCATGGCGACCTGGGCCAAAGCGATACGCCAGGCAAGCCGCTAGCCAAATCGAGGACCAGCAACAGACCAGGCAACCGCGGCATTGAGCGTCGCCAAAGGCGAGCGCTCGAATGCCGCGAGATATTGCGGCGCAAGGCGCCGCAATATCACTTTTTCTCTTCAACCTTGCCGATCTGCCGCACCACATCCGCCATCTTTTTCGCGTCCTTGTCGAAAAACACCCGGAACTCGGCCTGATCGAGGTATTGGATCGGCTGACCCGCCCCCTCCATCACCTTCTGGAACTGCGGATCGACCACCGCCTGCCTGACCGCATCGCGCAACTGGCGCACCAGGGTTTCAGGCGTACCGGCGGGTACCAGAAGCCCGGCCCAGATGTAGAACTCGTTGTCGATACCCAATTCCTTCAAGGTCGGCACCTCGGGCAGGGCCGGATGGCGCTTCTCGCCCCACGAAGCCAGCGCGCGCAGCTTGCCCGCCTTGATGTGCTGCAGCACCGGGCCGGGGCCGGACGCCAGTGCGTCGACCTGCCCGCCCAGGATCGCGGTGACCGCCGGCCCGCCGCCCTGGTACGGAATGTGGAACAACTTCGCACCGGTGGCGATCGAGAACATTTCCATCGGCGTATGCAGCGCGCTGTAGTAGCCCGATGAAGCATAGTTGATCTTGCCGGGATTGGCCTTGGCCGCGTCAATCAAATCCCTGACCGACTTGTAGGGCGACTCGCTGCGCACGACCAGCACCGTCGGGTCCGCCGAGACCAGGGCCACCGGCACCAATTGTTCGAGCGTGTAGCCAGGGGCGCGGCCATTGACTCGGTCGGCTTCGGGCAGGATGGTGACGCTGGAAAGCGCCATCAACACCGTGTATCCATCGGGGCGCGCCTTGGCCACCAGCGCGTTGCCGACCGCGCCACCGGCGCCCGGCTTGTTCTCCACCAGCACTTTCTGTCGGAGAATTTTTTCAAGGGCCACCGCCAGCGGCCGCGCCGTCAGGTCCGCCACGCCGCCCGGCGGAAACGCTACCACCATACTGATCGGCCGCGCCGCCGGCCAGGGTTCCTGTGCCTGCGCACTCAAGCTCAGAAGCCCCATCGCAATCAAAGAAATCCATCGCCACATGCCGGTCTCCTGATAATCCCGTGAAAGTCCCGATTCTAGCGGCGCGCGCGCGAGGTCGCCCTATCCACGCAAGGGTCGCTGTCCCGGGGCAGTAGAATCGTGCCGTGCTCATGACGTGACACCTGCCTGCCGCCCGTAGAGAATTGCGGATTTGTGATCTACAAATACGTCTGGCGGGGCAGCCATGCCTTTTAAATCGCTTGATTTGTGAACTTGCCCGAACCACCCTCCCAAACGCTTCAACCCCTGCTCCTGGTCGATGACAGCGCCGAAGAGTTGCTGCTGATGCAGCTGGGCCTCAAGCGCGCTGGTGTCACCCTGCCGCAGATTGCGGTCAATAGCGGCGACGAAGCGCTGGATTTTCTGCTGGGCCGGGGCCTGCACGGCGGGCGCGACACCTCCGTGCTGCCGCGCCTGACCCTGATGGACCTGCACATGCCGGGCAAATCGGGCCTCGACGTATTGCGCGAAATCCGCGCCCACCCGCGGCTTTCGGGCATGAAGGTGGTGATGTTCTCGGCGTCGGACGAGCCCGACGAAATCATGCGAGCCCACGACTTGGGCGCCAATTCTTTCATTTGCAAGCCCATGACCGCCACCGGCATGCGCGACGTGATCCGCCAGATCCGCGAACGCTGGCTCGATGTCGACCTGCCGGTGACGCAGCGGGCCGGGCCGGAACCCGGATAAGCCCCGCGGGCTCGGCTTGCCGGCTGCACCATGCGTCGTGCCGAGAGCCGAAGAGGGTGATTCCGCTAAAATGTTCCTTTGTCTTTGCGGCTGCGGCCAATGCTCACGTTTCAGAAAATCATCCTGCGCCTGCAGGAGTATTGGGGCGAACGCGGCTGCGCGTTGCTCCAGCCCTACGACATGGAAGTCGGCGCCGGCACCTCGCATACCGCGACCTTCCTGCGCGCCCTCGGGCCTGAACCGTGGAAGGCTGCCTATGTGCAGCCAAGCCGTCGGCCGAAAGACGGCCGCTACGGCAAAAACCCGAATCGCATGCAGCATTACTATCAGTATCAGGTGGTGCTGAAGCCGGCCCCGGCTGACATTCTCGATCTATACCTGGGGTCGCTCTCGGCACTCGGCTTCGATCTCAAGGCCAACGACATCCGGTTTGTGGAAGACGACTGGGAAAACCCGACGCTGGGCGCCTGGGGCCTGGGCTGGGAAGTCTGGCTCAACGGCATGGAGGTCACGCAGTTCACCTATTTCCAGCAGGTCGGCGGCATCGACTGCAAGCCGATCACCGGCGAAATCACCTACGGACTGGAGCGCCTGGCGATGTACCTGCAGGGCAAGGAGCGGGTGTTCGACCTGGTATGGACCGATGGGCTCAGCTACGGCGACGTTTATCTGCAAAATGAGCAGGAGCAATCGGCCTACAACTTCGAATGGAGCGACGTCGAGTTTCTCTTGAACGCTTTCGGCGCACATGAAAAGCAGGCGCAATTGCTGATACAAGAGAAGCTTGCGCTGCCCGCTTACGAGCAGGTATTGAAGGCGGCACACACCTTCAACCTGCTCGATGCGCGCGGTGCCATTTCGGTCACCGAGCGTGCGGCTTACATCGGTCGAATCCGCAACCTGGCCCGCAGCGTGGCGCAAAGCTATCTCGACAGCCGAGCGCGACTGGGCTTCCCGATGGCACCCAGGGCCTGGGCCGATGAAGTCACCCTGCAACTGGCGAAGAAGGCCGCTTGATGGGCAAGGCCAATCTGCTGGTGGAACTCAATGTCGAAGAGTTGCCGCCCAAGGCTCTGAAGGCCCTGGGCGAGGCGTTTGCGACTTCGCTGGCGCAATCCCTGCGAGCACAAGGGTTGGTCGGCAGCGACTGCGTGGTCACACCCTATGCTTCACCACGCCGCCTGGCCGCGCATATGACGGCCGTGGCGGCCACGGCTGCGGACCGCGCAGCCGCGCAGAAGCTGATGCCGGTGGCGGTGGGACTCGACGCCGCGGGCGCCGCCACGCCGGCGCTGCTGAAGAAACTGGCGGCACTTGGCTCCGGACCTGAAGCAGTGGCGGGCTTGAGACGCCAGGTCGACGGCAAAGCCGAGGCGCTTTATCTGGACAGCATTATTCCCGGCGCCAGTCTGGCCAGCGCCCTGCAACGAGCGCTGGCTGAGGCGCTCGCCAGGTTGCCGATCCCAAAGATGATGAGCTACCAGCGGGCAGACGGCTGGGATACCGTGCATTTCGTGCGCCCGGCGCACAAGCTGGTCGCCCTGCACGGCACTGAAATAGTGCCGGTATCGGCATTGGGGCTGGCCGCCGGACGCACAACGCACGGCCATCGCTTCGAGGCGGCGATCGATCCGATTCAAATCCACGAAGCCGACAGCTATTGCGCGCAACTAGAAACCGAAGGTGCGGTGATTGCCGGCTTCGGCGCGCGCCGCGCCTCGATCGCGCGGCAACTGGCCGCCGCCGCCGTGCGCGCCGGCGCCGGCCTCAAGGTGATCGATGACGAGGCACTGCTCGATGAAGTCACCGGACTGGTCGAGCGCCCCAACGTGCTGGCGGCGCGCTTCGAAGCGGAGTTTCTCGACGTGCCGCAGGAATGCCTGATTCTCACCATGAAGGCAAACCAGAAGTATTTTCCGCTGTTGGACAGCGACGGGCGCCTCACCAACCAGTTCCTGATCGTGAGCAACATCAATCCCGCGGATCCGAGAGCGGTGATCGGCGGCAACGAACGCGTGGTACGGCCACGTCTGGCGGACGCCAAGTTCTTTTTCGACCAGGACCGCAAGAAACGCCTCGATGAGCGGGTCGCGGGTCTGGCGCGCGTGGTGTATCACAACCGGCTCGGCACGCAGGGCGAGCGCAGCGAGCGCGTGCGCATGATCGCGCGCGAGATCGGCATGCGGCTCGGCGGTGAGGCTCTGGCTGGACAAGCCGACCAGGCCGCGCGGCTGGCCAAGGCCGATCTGCTGACCGACATGGTGGGCGAGTTTCCGGAACTGCAGGGCATCATGGGCGGCTACTACGCGCGGCATGACGGTCTGGCCCCGGAAGTGGCTGAAGCCATCGAGGACCACTACAAGCCGCGCTTCGCCGGCGACAACCTGCCGCGCAATCCGGCAGGCCTGGCCACCGCCCTGGCCGACAAGCTTGAAACCCTGACCGGCTTGTTCGCCATTGGCGAGAAACCCGGCGGCGACAAGGATCCTTTCGCCCTGCGACGCCATGCGCTGGGCGTGATTCGCATGCTCACCGAAGCCGAACTCGCTGTGCGCTTGAGCGATCTGGTGCAATGCGCGGCCGAGGTCACCGGCAATGCGGTGGCCAGCGGCAATCCCCAGGAAACCGGGCAGACGGTACTCAACTTCATTTACGAGCGACTGGCCCATCTGCTGCGCGAGCAGGGCTACTCTGCCAACGAGGTCGACGCAGTGCTGGCGCTGAAGCCCGATACGCTACGCGAGGTGCCGCGCCGCCTGGCGGCGGTGCGCGCCTTCGCCGCCATGTCTGAAGCGCCGTCACTGGCGGCGGCCAACAAGCGGGTTGGCAACATCCTCAAAAAGGCAGATGGCGCAGGCGCGCCTGCCATCCGCGCCGACCTGCTGGTCGAGCCGGCTGAAATCGCGCTGGCTGAAGCGCTGCAGCACGTCGCGCCGGTTGCCGATCAGGCCTTTGCCGACGGCGATTATGCCGGCTCGCTCAAGGCACTGGCCGTGCTCAGGGAGCCGGTTGACACCTTCTTCGAGCAAGTGATGGTCAACGCCGAAGATCCGGCCTTGCGCGCCAATCGCTTGGGCCTTTTGGCGACGCTGCACGCTGCGATGAACCGGGTGGCCGACCTGTCCAGGCTGGCCGCATGACCCGCACGCTGATGACCACCGGCGACGCAACCCGGGCCTGAGATGCCTAGACTCATCATTCTCGACCGCGACGGCGTGATCAATGAAGACAGCGATGTCTACGTCAAGAGCGCGGCCGAATGGCATCCGCTGCCGGGTGCCGCCGAGGCGATCGCCCGGCTCAACCGCCAGGGTTATCGCGCGGTCGTTGCGACCAACCAGTCCGGCATCGGACGCGGCCTGTTCGATACGGCCACGCTCAACCTGATGCATGCCAAAATGCACCGGGTGGTGGCGCTGGCCGGCGGGCGCATCGATGCGGTGTTCTTTTGCCCGCACAAGAATGATGACCATTGCGAATGCCGCAAGCCCAAACCCGGCATGTATCTGGAAATCGCTCGCCGCTTCGACCGTGACTTGACGGGCGTGCCGGCGGTAGGCGATTCCCTGCGCGACCTGGTGGCCGCCCGTGCGGTCGGCTGCCAGCCGATACTGGTCAGAACCGGCAAGGGCCTGCGCACCCTGGCCGCCGGCGGCCTGCCGCCCGGCACGCTGATCTTCGACGATCTGGCGGCTGTCGCCGCCCACTACTGCGGTTAAGCGAAAGCCAGGCCCGACCCCATGCTGCTCCTGCGTAGCCTTGCCTACCTTCTGTTCCTGTTCATCACGGTCGCGCCCTGGGGCACGCTTTCCTGCCTGGTGTTTCCGTTTCGCCAGCCACGCCGTTACCTGATGATCGCAAAATGGACCGACATCGCGATCTGGGGCGCGAAGCACATCGTCGGCATCGACTACCGGGTGATCGGCCGTGAGCATGTGCCGGACCGCACCAGGCATGGCGGGGTGATTTTCCTCTCCAAGCATCAGTCACGCTACGAGACGCTGCTGTTTCGCAGCCTGTTCCGCCGCATGTGTTACGTGTACAAGCGCGAACTGCACTGGGTGCCATTTTTCGGCTGGGGCATTTACCTGTGCAGCATGATTCCGATCAACCGTGCACGCGGCCGCGCGTCGCTGGATCAGGTGGCCGAGATCGGCGGCCGCAAACTGCACGAGGGCTGGTACATGATCCTGTTTCCCGAAGGCACGCGGGTCGACCCGGGCAAGCAACGCCGCTACAAACTCGGCGGCACCCATCTTTCTGTGGCCACCGGCGTGCCGGTGGTGCCGATCGCGCACAATGCCGGCGATTTCTGGCCACGCGGCAAATGGATCAAGAAGCCGGGTATGGTCACCGTCTCGATCGGCCCGCCGATTGCGCCGGATGGCCTGACCCCGGAGCAGCAGATGGCGCAGGTTGAAGGCTGGATCGAGGCCGAAATGCGGCGGCTGTTCCCGCACCAGTATGCCGCCTGACAGTTGCCTGCGCAGCCGTGCGGCGGCTGGCCCGCGCACCGGCTGTACGCCGGTTGATGGTTGACACACGGTCACACGGCGCCTCATGTTCGGCCTGCTGCAACTCGAGTTGCCGTTTTTCGCAAGCCTGCGCGACAGCCGCAAGACCGCGCAGCCACCAGCGGCACTGGCCCCGCCCGAAGAGCCACACGAAATCATCCTGCACGGCCAGCCAGTACCCTATGTGGTGCGACGCTCCGCGCGCCGGCGCACGCTCGGACTGACCATCGATATCCGCGGCCTGCGCGTCGCGGCCCCCGTCAAGGCGCGTCACGCCGATATCGAACGGCTCATCAACAGCAATGCACGCTGGGTGCTGGCCAAGCTGCGCGACTGGCAGCAGCCCGAACATGCGGCGGCGCGCGCCTGGGCGCTGGGTGATCCGCTGTTGTACCTGGGAAGCCCACGTGCCTTGAAGGTGGCGCCGGGCAAACCGGGACTGGCGGTATTCGACGATTGCCTGATTCTCACCGTGCCGCAACCGCACAACCAGGGCGAGACGCGCACCCGCTTGCGCGCACTGATCAAGGAGCAGGCGCGCAGCCATTTCGCGCTGCGCCTGGCGCACTACAGCGCGCAGTTCGGGGTGGAAGAGCCGCAACTGCGGCTCACCCGCGCTGCCACCCGCTGGGGTTCATGCGCACGCGATTCCCAAGGCAGCCATCGCGTCAGCCTCAACTGGCGCATGGTCCACCTGGAGCCGCGGCTGATCGACTACGTAGTGGCCCACGAAATCGCGCACATGAAGCACATGCATCACGGACCGCGATTCTGGTCCGCGGTTGCGCGCCTGTATCCCGAGTACGAAGCAGCGCGCGAGGAAATGCGCCGGATCTCGCTCTTGCTGCCGGAACTGTGAAACAACCGGCAAAAGTTGCAGTCAGCGCAGGCATGCCGAGGCTTGCCGACAACGGCCACCTTGCGCTCCGCTGATTGCGCTTTTCATTTACGCTACGGGTCTTGCGGTCGCATCAGGCGACCGTGGCAACGGAGAAACCTCATGAAAATGCTGCACACCATGCTGCGCGTTGGCGATCTGCAACGCTCGATCAGGTTCTATACCGATGTCATGGGCATGCAGTTGTTGCGCCAGACCGACCGCCCCGACCAGAAGTATTCACTGGCCTTCGTGGGCTACGGCAGCGAGGACAAGAGCACTGTTCTGGAGCTGACCTACAACTACGGCGTTGACCACTACGACATGGGCGGCGCCTTTGGTCATATCGCCATCGGCGTTGCGGATTGCTACGCCGCCTGCGACAAGATCCGCGCGCAGGGCGGCAATGTCACGCGCGACGCCGGGCCGGTCAAGGGCGGCACCACCGTGATCGCCTTCGTGACCGATCCGGACGGCTACAAGATCGAACTGATCCAGGCCCGCTGATCCATCCGCGAAAGAAACGGCAAGCATGGGACTTCTCGACGATTTGAAGCGCAAGGCGGAGCAGCAGGAGGCGCACCGCACGGCGCAGGCGCGCACCCTGGGCGAATCGGTGCTGCGGGTGGACGACGCCATGCACCGCACATTCCTTTACCTGAACGATCTGGTCAAGCAGTTGAACGTGCTGAACCTGCCCAGCCCGCGCAGCTTTGACGTCGAGCCCGGCGTGCGCTTTGAAGGCCTGCGCCTGACCGACTTCTTCATCGATTTCCGGAAAAAGATGACGCTCGAACGCGAGCGCTACAACTTCATCAATCTGAGTTTCCAGCAAAAGTCGACGGAGACCATCAGCGTGCGCAAGGAACTGCAGCCCAACATCACGCGTTTCGAAGACAACCTGCGGCGCGCCGGCGCCGCCTTCCAGATGAACGAAGTCCGCAACGTGCGCCACATGGTCACACATGCCGATTTCAACATCCAGTGCATGCTGCGCGCAAGCATTCGTGTCAGCGCCGAGCATGACAGCTGCAATTTGCGCTTCACCATCCGCAACGTCGAGCGTCTGGGCGGTTTCGACCTGGTGTTTCCGGCCGAAGACATCAACGATGCATTGCTGGAGGATTGCGCGCGCTACATCATGGGCGAATCGAACCAGTTTCGCTCGACCGGGCGCTACTTCGCGCTGACACCGGGCGCGGGTTCCTGATACGCTTGGCCCAGCAGGTTGGCCAGGGCCACGTAGTTTTCCAGGGCGATCTCCTCGGCGCGCGCGGCCGGTGAAATGCCGGCGGCTTCGAGTTGTTGTGTCGTGGCACGGCCCTTGAGCGTATTGCGCAGCACTTTGCGGCGCTGGCCGAAGGCCTGGGTCACTATCTCACCCAGAAGGTCTTCGTCATGGACCAGGCGTTGCGCGGCCGGCCTGGGCAACATGCGCACAATCGCCGAATCCACCCTGGGCGGCGGATCGAAGGCTTCTGGCGGCACATCGAACAGGTGCTCCATCGTGAAGCGGTATTGCAGCATCACCGACAACCGCCCGTAGTCGCGCCCGCCCGGAGCGGCTACCATGCGCTCGACCACCTCCCGTTGCAGCATGAAGTGGCAATCGACAACGCTGCCGGCAAAAGCGGCAAGGTGAAACAGCAGGGGCGTGGAGATGTTGTACGGCAGGTTGCCGATCACCCGCAAGCTGCCGCCGCAGGTCGCGGCCAGGGCGCCGAAATCGAAGGCCAGCGCATCGCCTTGATGCACCGTGAGACGCGGCGCGGCGTAGCGCCGTCGCAGCCTTGCTATCACGTCGCGATCGATCTCGACCGCATGCAGATGCGCCAGATGCTCGATCAGCGGGCCCGTCAGGGCGCCCAGTCCCGGACCGATCTCGACCATCGCATCATCGGGTCGTGGCGCGATGGCGCGTACGATCGCGGCGATCACATCGGGGTCGGTGAGGAAATGCTGGCCGAATCGCTTGCGCGGGGTATGGGACACGTGGTGCCGTTGCAGGGAGGTAAGGGGCGATTGTCGCGTATCGCCCGCCTCCTTGTCGCCAACAGACGAGTTCGTGACGCGCCGATGGCAGGCACAATTGCAACTTTTTCTCTCAGGTATGCACTGACGCTGCCCGCCAAGTCCCGCAATCACCGCAAAGGAAACCCTCGCATGACCATCGAACGCTTCATGGTTCCCGGCGAACCCCTGCCGTTTTCCCACTATTGCCATGTGGTCAGGGCCGGCAAGCATATCTATCTTTCCGGCGCGGTGGGCATCGCTGCCGACGGCAGCATTCCGAGCACCACGGCGGAGCAATTCAAGCTGGCCTTGCACAGCCTCGACAACTGCTTGCGCCACGCCGGCGGCTTGCCGGAGCACATTGTCAAGGTGAACGTCTACATGACGCGGATCGACGAGCGCGCCCTGATCAATCCCTTGCGCCAGACCTACTTCGGCCAGCATCGCCCCGCTTCCACTCTGGTGGAAGTGAGCGCGCTGGTCGATGCGCGACTATCGGTGGAGATCGAGGCGGTGGCGGTGTTGCCTGATTAGGGCTGGTTCACACGAAATGCACATGCGCGCAGGGACTTTTCAGCGCTGTCAGCGCTTGCGCGCGCGTCGAAACGGCGTCTGATACAGCCACACCGGACGGCCATCGGCGCCTTGTACCATCACCGCGGGTTCCAATTCGTCGGCCGCAAACGCCAGACTGACCAGCCACGCGCCGGACCTGAGCTCGGCTGCGGCCTTGGCAACCGCGCGCGGCATGCTCTCCGGCCGCTGGAACAGGTACACCAGCTCGTAGGTGCTCCAGTCGGCTCGCCAGATGTCCCCCTGGCTGACCTTCGCCCAGGGGCAGAAGAGCGCAGCCGCGGCGCGCAGCGGCCAGCTCCATTCGATGCCGAAAAAACGTGCGTCGGGAAAGGCTGTGCGCAGTGCCTTCAAGCCGTGACCCAGGCCGCACCCGGCATCCAGAATGGCGGCGCGCGCGGGCAGGCGGATGTGTTGGGGCAGGTCCACCAGGGCCTGCGCCGGCGTGGGAAACAAGGGCGCATCACGCCACGCATGGACCGGGTACAGCAACGCGATCACAAGCAAGGGCACAAGCCAGGCCCAGGCCGGCATGGCGGCCGCGCCCGACAGCAGCAGTGAAAGCGGAAAGCCGATGGCGATGACCAGCCTGCGCCAGAAAGTGGCGCCGAACATGCTGCAAGCCACGCCCGCCAGCGTCGCCAGCGCGAACGCCGGCACGACCGCCAAGCCTGCGCTTGTCAGCAATCGGTACAGCAACCAGGCGCCGCCCCATGCCAGCAATGCGGGGACCGGCCAGCGTAGTGGATTCACGGTACTAGAGGTGCTTGTGGGGCAACAGGATGTGCAAGCATAGACCACTCCCGTGGATGCCCGCGCCAAACTCGGCGCGCCCGCCGGGCGCCACGCATCAGGGCTATTGCTCGACCTTGATGTTCGACTTCCTGACCACCGGCCCCCACAGGGCGATCTGCTTTTGCACAAACGTGCGGTATTCCGTCGGGCTGCTGGCGATCACTTCGTAGCCCGACGACACCAGGTTGGCGCGCACCTTGCGATCACTGGCGGCTGCGACGAAAGCCGCGCTCAACTTGTCCACCACCACCTTGGGCGTGCCGGCCGGCGCCGCCACGCCATAAAAACCGTAGGCCTCGAAGCCATTGAACCCGGCCTCGGCAAAGGTTGCCACGTCGGGCAACACCGGCGCGCGGCGCGATGTCGCCAGGGCGATGCCGCGCACGCGCCCATTGATCACCTGCGGCCCGCTCGGGATATAGGCATCGAGCAGCACCTTGATCTGGCCTCCGATCAAATCCTGCAGAGCCGGCACCGAACCCTTGTAGCCGACATGGATCGGCTTGATGCCCTGCTCGCTGAAAAAATACTCTCCCAACAAGTGGCCCATGGTGCCAACCCCGGCGGTGGCATACTGAAAGCCGCCCTTGTCCGCGCTTTCCTTCTTCGCGTATTCGACCAGCTCCTTCAGATTTTTCACCGGCAGCGAGGGATGCACCACCACCAGCCCCGGAATCTGCGCCACCAGGCTCACGTACTCGAAGTCCTTCAACGGGTCGTAAGGCAGCTTCAGCCCCAGCGCGGTATTGAGCGCGATCGGCGCCGGCGCGAACAGCAGGGTGTAACCATCCGGCGCCGCCTTGGCCACCAGTTCACTGCCGATCACGGTAAAGCCGCCGGGTCGGTTCTCGATCACCACCTGCTGCCCGAGTCGCTCGCTGGCAATCGGCGCCACCGCGCGCGCCACCGTGTCGAGCGCGCCACCGGGCGTGAACGGCACGACCATGCGAATGTTGCGGTTTGGATAAGCGGCTTGCGCGAAGCCGCGACCGGCGATGACAAGCGGCGCGGCCGCGAGAGCGCGAATGATGCGGCGACGATTGTTCACCTGGTTTTCTCCTCAAGGTTCTTCAGTCCGGCCAGGCGCCCGAGCGCCTCCTCGGTTTCATCGATCAGGCGTCGCATGGTCTCGTCCACCGACGAGATCTCGCGTACGTAAGCCACGCTCTGCCCGGCCGCTTCCCACAGCAGGGGCGCGACGCGATGTTCGCGCACCGCCGCCATGATCTCGCCGACCAGCACCTGCTGGTATGGCATCTTGAGAGCCGGCGGCGCGCCGGGCGCGGACCATTCGTCGCTCCACGCGGTGCGCAGCATGCGCAGCGTCTTGCCGCTCCATGAGCGCGAGATCACGGTGTCCTCGCTGCCGGCGGCGATCAGGTGATCGGTGATGAGCTTGTCGACCGCATGCTCCTGTGTGGCAAGCCAGATGGTGCCGGCCCACACCCCTTGCGCTCCGAGCGCCAGGGCAGCGGCGATCTGGCGCCCGGTGGCGATACCGCCGGCGGCGATCACCGGCACGCTGCCGGCCTGATCCACCACTTGCGGCACCAGCGACAGGGTACCCACGGTACCGGTATGCGCGCCGGCGTCATACCCCTGGGCCACCAGCAGATCGACACCGGTGGCCAGGGTGCGCGCGGCATGCCGCGGCGAGCCTATCAGTGAGAGCGTGACCTGGCCTGCCGCCCTGGCCCGCGCGACCACGTCCGCGGGTGTACCCACCGCCATGGCAAACAGCTTGGCGCCCGAGCGGATCACGGCATCGGCTTGCGCCGCGAACAATTCCTGCGAACGCACGTGATTGACGAACAAGTGGCCCTTGGTCGACGGCGGCACCTGGTACTTCTCGCGCAAATGCTCGATGAAGCGCGTGTGTTCCGGCGGTATCTCGGCCGCAGCCGCCGCGCGGTCGTCGCGATCAACAGTCACCGTCGGCAGCAGTATGTCGAGCCCGAACGGTCGCCCTTCGCACATTTCCTTGAGCAAGCGTGCGTTCTCGATGATCTGCTCGGGCAGGTCGTGGGTGGCACCGTACACACCGTATCCGCCGGCGCGACTCACCGCCGCGGTGACTTCAAGGCTGTGGGCGAACGAAAAGATCGGAACATCGATGCCCAGGCGCTCACACAGCGGAGTGCGAAAGGCGATGTGGCGCTTGGGCGCGATTGTCATGGGGTGTCCTTGCAGTCGGAGGTGTCAGGGACGCGTGATCAGCACCGCGTCAAGCGCCAGCGCCTTCATGCCGGCGACACCGGCGTGCTCGCGCGGCAGCACGATGAACGGGTTGAGGTCGAGGCTCTCAAGGGTATCGGCATGCGCGGCGGCGAAAAGCGACAGCGCGACGATCGCCTGCACCAATGCGTCGATGTCCGCCGGCGGCGCGCCGCGCATACCGTCGAGAATCCTGCGCGCGCGGATCTCGTCGACCATGGCGCGCGCCTCGACCGCATCGACCGGCGCCACCCGGAAGCTCACGTCCTTGATCGCCTCGACAAGTACGCCGCCGATACCGAACATCACCACCGGGCCGAACACCGGATCGCGCTGCACGCCCAGGATGCACTCGATCCCGCCCTTGATCATCGGCGCGACCAGCACGCCGTCGATGCGCGCACCCGGCTGTGCCGCGCGCGCCGCCGCGGTGACCGCGTCGAACGCGCCGCGCACCGCAACGGCGTCGCCCAGGTTGAGCTTGACCCCGCCCACATCACTCTTGTGGGTGATATCGGGCGAAGACAGCTTGACCACCACCGGATAACCGAACTTCTGCGCCGCGGCCACGGCCGCCTCCGCCGATGCGGCATGGGCACTGGGCATCACCGGCAACCCGGCCCGCGCCAGCAGTTGCAGGGCTTCATACTCCGTGGGTGTGCGGGTGGGCAAGGGCGCGCAGGCCGGCAAGTCGACGGCCGGGCGTGCCGCCGCGCGCCGCGCGTTTTCGGCCATGAATGCCAGTGCACCGAAAGCACGCACCGCGCCGCTCGGCTCCTCCAGCACCGGAATGCCGGCCGCCTCGAATTGCTGGCGCTGCTCGGGCCGGACCAGTCCGTTGACACCCAGCGGGATCGAAGGATGGCGCGCATGCACGGCGACGAGCGTATCGACGTTGAACTGCGCCCGCGTCGAACCCAGCAAACCGGCGGCCGGAAAGAACAGGGCCATGTCATAGCGACCGTCATCTGCGCCGCGACCCAGCATGCGCTCCAGGGTTGTTTCCAGCAATTCCGGATGATTCTGGAACTGGCCGGTGATGTCGACCGGGTTGCGCGGGCCGGCGAATGACACCACCGCGCGAATGTCCGCCTGCGCCGCTGCCGGCATTTCGGCCACGTCAAGCCCGACATCGGCCGCCTCGTCGGCCATCAGGACACCGACCCCGCCCGAGGTTGTCAGCAATCCGATGCGGTTCGAGGCCGGGCGCGGACAGATTGACGCGGCATAGCCGACGCTGAACAGTTCATCGACGGTGCGGGCGCGCCACACCCCATACTGGCGGAACATGGCATCGTAGACCGCATCCTCGCCGGTCAGCGCCGCGGTATGCGAAGCCGCGGCCGCGCTGCCCAGGGCGGTGCGGCCGACCTTGGTGATGGCCACACTTTTTCCCATGGCGCGTGCCAAGGCCAAGGCCCGCTTGAGTTTTTCGCCGTCGCGGCAGCCTTCCATATAGCCCAGGATCACGCTGGTGTCCGGGTCGCGCGCCAGCCACTCGACGCAATCGGCGAACTCGATGTCGGCTTCGTTGCCGGTGGTCATCCAGTACGACATGCCCAGGCCCTTGATGCGCGCCAGCGAATAGGCGAAGGCGCCGAACGCACCCGACTGGCTGACGATCGCGATATTGCCGGGCTTGGTCTCGCCGGCACGCGGGGCCGGCGAGAAGGTGGCGTAGACGCCGGCCTTGAAGCCCATCATGCCAAGACAATTGGGACCCAGGAGGCGCACCCCGGCCTGCCGTGCCCGCTCGGCAAGCGTCTGTTGGGCGGCACGGCCGGCTTCATCGACCTCGGCGAAACCGGAGGAAAACAGTACCAGCGCCTTGACATTGGCTGCGATCGCATCTTCCAGCGTTTGCGGCACCGCAGTTGCCGGCACCGCGACGATGGCAACATCGATCGGCGCCCGTACCGCACTGAGCGTCGGCCAGGCCTTGAGGCCCTGCACCTCGGCATACTTGGGGTTGATCGGAATCAGACGGCCGCGATACCCGCGCCGCAGCATGAGATCAAGCGGCACCCCGCCGATGCGGCCCACATCGTTGGTGGCACCGACCACTGCGATCGATGCAGGGTTGAAGAGAGCATCAAGCCCGTCGAACTTCTCGGTCACTTCCGTCTCCGCCGTGTTGTGGCTCAACTGAAATTATCACCGCATTCAGCATCGGGGGGGAGGGCACGAAGTGCGGCATTCGAACATACATGAAGCAGGTGCATCTTGGGTGAACACACCCTGGTCAGATGGGTCCGCCCGCCCGACTGCTGCGTCGATTGCGGCCGAACACGCGTTACCATGCAACGCCGAACCCGATACACACATGCCCGCATCGCGCTTTTCAATCCTCAGCCTGAACATCCACAAAGGCTTGTCGCCACTCAACCGGCGCGTGATTGTGCATGAACTGCGCGAGGAACTGCGTGCACTGTCGCCCGACATCGTGTTTCTGCAGGAGGTGCAGGACGCGCATGCACGCCACGCCGCACGCCATTCGGATTGGCCGGTGCTGGCACAGAGCCGTTTTCTGGCCGAGGGTTTGTGGCCCGAAGTGCACTACGGGCGCAACGCCGTATCCGATCACGGCCATCACGGCAACCTGATACTGTCGCGCTTTCCGGTGGGCACGGTACGCAACGACGACATTTCCGAACACCGCTTCGAGCGGCGCGGACTGCTGCACGCGTTGATCGACGTCAAGGGCGTTCCGACCCACTGCTTTTGCGTGCATCTGGGCCTGTTCGAACGCGGGCGGAGCAAGCAGATCGAGACCATCATCGAAGCGGTCGTCGCGCGCGCCGGCACCGGCGACCCGGTGATCATCGCCGGCGACTTCAACGATTGGCGCAACAACGCCGAGGCGCGGCTGGCGGAGATCGGCCTCGTCGACGTGTTCCGCGCCAGCCAGGTACGCCTGCCGCGCACCTTCCCGGGTCGCCTGCCGCTGCTGCGCCTGGACCGCATTTATGTGCGCGGCTTCAAGCCGGTCCAGGTACAACGTCTTTCGAGCTGGAAGGGCCTGTCCGACCATCTCGCGCTGCACGCCACCTTCAGCCTGCCGTGAAATACCCGCTGCGCTCCGGCAACCACATCGACCTGCTCGATTCCGGTGCGCAGTTCTTTCCGGCCTTGATCGCGGCGTTCGATGCGGCGCGACACGAGATCTTCTTCGAAACCTACATCTATGCCGAGGACAACACCGCCCGACGGGTGACCGAAGCGCTGGCGGCAGCGGCACGGCGCGGGGTTGCTGTGCGCGTGATCGTCGACGGCTTCGGCGCGCGCGACCTGGCGGAAGCCTATCGCGCCAGTCTGGTCGCGGCCGGCGCCCAACTGCTGGTGTATCGACCGCCATTGTGGTGGCAACCGGTGCGCGGGCTGCGTCGCATGCATCGCAAGCTGGCCGTTGCCGACCAGGCGCTGGCGTTTGTCGGCGGCATCAACATCGTCGATGACTGGAATACACCCGATGAAGTGCCGCCACGCTACGATTATTCGGTACGCATCAAAGGCCCGCTGGTGCTCGATGTGGCCGAAGCCGCCTGGCACCTGTGGGCGATTGTTTCGTACACCGCGTTTCGCCGCCGGGCATCGCGCGCAGCAGCGCCGCCGCAGCCTGTGGCCATCGCAGGCCGGATGGCTGCACGCCTCCTGGTGCGCGACAACCTGGCGCACCGGCGCGATATCGAAGACGCCTATCTGGCGGCGATCAGCGACGCACGCGCCAGCATATTGCTGGCCATCGCCTATTTCCTGCCTTCCGAACGTGTGTTCGACGCACTCGCCGACGCCGCGCGGCGCGGCGTGGCGGTGCGCATCCTGCTGCAGGGCCCCAGCGACCAGCCGCTCCTGAAGCGCGCCAGCCAGTTCCTCTACCGCCGCCTGCAGTCCGCCGGCATCGAAGTGATCGAATACCGCAAGAGTTTCCTGCACACCAAGGTGGCCGTGATCGACGACCTGTGGGCAACCGTCGGCTCATCCAACCTGGATCCCTTCAGCTTGCTGCTGTCGCGCGAAGCCAATGTCGAGATCTTCGACCCCCAATTCGCCCTCTGCCTCAGAGCCAGCCTCGAGTCGGCCATCGCCACCGGCGGCGAGGCCGTCACCGCGGGCACGGTGGCACGCTATGGCTGGCTGACCCGCCTGGCACAGTGGGCAAGTTACCGCTTTTCACGCGCCATGATCGACTGGCTCAATCTGGCGAAAAAGAACTAGTCGCGCGCGCGGTGCGCGGCTAACATGCGCAATCGAGATGCGCCGCATTCGCAGCGCGCGTGCCGTTTTTGTTCATTTATCGGAGAAGCCATGGGATTTTTCGATTCACTCACGCAAATCGCGGGCCAAGCCATGTCACAGGGCCAGGGCGGTGGCCAAAGCGGGTTGCTTCAAGGCGTGCTGGCACTGGTATCGCAACACGAAGGCGGGCTGGCCGGACTTTTGCAGTCGTTCAAGGACAAGGGTTTGGGTGAGGCGGCCGCCTCCTGGGTAGGTACCGGCGAAAATCTGCCGATTTCGGGCGAGCAGATCCGGAGCGTGCTGGGCGGTTCCGCCCTGGGCGATCTGGCTGCAAAATTCGGCATGTCATCCGAAGACGTGTCCGGGCGTTTAAGTGAATTGCTGCCGCAAGTGGTGGACAAACTCACCCCGGCGGGCAGAGTCGAGGGCTCATTTGATATGGGCAATGCGTTGGGCATGCTGCAGGGAATGTTCAACAAGTAGGCCGCCGCCGGCACCATTGCTTGCGGCATTGACTCGCAATGGAGAAAGCAATGATCAAGTCGGTGAGCAGATTCATTTGGTGCGCCAGCATGGCGATGGTGCTGGCAGCCACGGCACCCGCCCAGGCTGCAGATCCGGCCGCCGGGGCCGGCGCGATGTCCAGCCCGGCGCGGCCGGCGGCGGCCCTCGATCCGGCGTTAAAGAGCGCGCTCAACCGTGTTGCCGCCTCCCTGCTGACAAGCTTTGCAGCCAGCCTCGCTTCAGGATCTTCCCAGGGTTTCGATCCCGGCCCGGCCATCGAAAAAACCCTGCGCGGCGTCGTAGCCAGCGGCGAATTTGATCTGCTCGTCGACAAGCTTGCGAGCCAGGCGCTGGCGGCAGGTTCAGGCGCATCGCAAGACCTGTCCCCGGAGTTGCGTGCGGCGCTGGCGCTGACCGCCCGAAGCCTGGTTTCAGGACTGCGTCGCGAGGTCCAGCGCGAGCTTGCCACGCCCTGAGGGTGGTCAGCCGGAATGCTAGCGCACAAGGGAGCCCGTGCGCTCGCGCAGCGTAGCGCTGCATCCACGCTGATCGCGGAAACCGCGTCTGCGCCATCGCCGCACCACCGGATATGCGGCTCCGGCGCGCGTGCGGCACCCGGTTGGCGACGGCAGGCTATGTTGCAGCGTCACCCGCGGCTTTGAAGAAACGATAGCCGTTGCGCCCGGCCTGTTTGGTTTCGTACATGGCCGCATCCGCGTTTTTCAGCAATTCATCGCCGTCGGCCGCATTTTGCGGATACAGCGCGATGCCGATCGAGGGCGAGGTGCGCACGGGGTTGCCGTCCAGTTCATAGGGTGAGCCGACCGATGCCAGGATTTTCCTGGCCACAGTCTCGGCGTCGGTGGCCGATTTCAGCGCCGGCAACACCACCACGAATTCATCGCCGCCCAGTCGCGCCACAGTATCGGAATCGCGCACGCTGATTTTCAGCCGCCGCGACACCTCGATCAGCAATTCGTCGCCGATCGAGTGGCCCAGCGTGTCGTTGATCAACTTGAATTTGTCGAGGTCCAGAAACATCAGGCCGCACATGGCCTTGTTGCGCGAGGCCTGCGCCAGTGCCACCCGCAAGCGATCGGCCAGCAGGATGCGGTTCGGCAAACCAGTGAGTTGGTCATGATGCGCGAGAAAGGCCACGCGCGCGGCGTCCGCCCGCTGCTCAGTCACATCCTCGATGGTCCACACCGCACCGCGTTCGGGTTCCCATGGAGAAATCGCCTTGGCCAAGGCGCGCGCCAGGAGCACCCGGCCATCGCGGCGCTTCATGTGGATGTCGCCGCGAAAGACGATCCCGGTCCTGAGCACCGCCTCAACTTTCGATACGACACTCCGATAGTCGTCCTCGTTCAGGTGCAGATCCGCCATGCTGCGGCCCACCAGTTCACGCGCCGGATAACCCAGCAGTGTCTCGCACATCGCATTGATCCACACCACTTTCAGGTCTCTGATGAAAAGGGTGGCGACCGGGCTGATCTCGAGCATCGCGCGGGTCTCGGCCAGGGCCGACTCGAGCACCGCCTGCAGGCGCCGGCGTTCCAGCGAAGCCGCCACCCGCGCGCGCAGCAGGACCGGATCAAACGGCTTGCTCAGGTAGTCGACCGCGCCCAATTCGATGGCGCGCACAAAATTGGCGCTGTCGTCATTGGCCGAAATCACGATCACGGGAATGCCTGCGAGCGCCCCATCCATCTTCATTGCTTCGAGCACGCCGAAACCATCCAGCTCGGGCATCATGATGTCCAGCAATACCAGATCGAACTTGTCCTGCCGCATCGCCGCCAGCGCTTCCACGCCATTGCCGGCCATGCCGAGATTGGCGTGTCCGTCGCGCGTCAGGCGCCGCGCCAGCGTATAGCGGTTGAGCTCGTCATCGTCGACGATCAAAATCGACATATCCTCAATCTTCTGCATCATGCTGCCCCTCCGGCACTACCCGGCGCGCCCCCCACGGACTCCACGCCAACGATTTTCATGCGCGCCGCCGTGTCGGTTGGCTGCGCCTCCAGCGGCAACTCCAGCACAAACCGCGAGCCACGCCCCACTTCGCTTGCAAGCGTAACATCGCCGCCGATCAGGCGCGCCATGCGGCGCGACAAGGCCAGGCCGAGTCCGGAGCCCCCGAACTTGCGGGTTGGCCGGGCGTCGAGCTGGGTGAACTCCTGGAACAGGCGGCCGATGTCATGGTCGGCGATGCCCGGCCCGGTATCGATCACCGCGAAATCCACCCCGTGCGCCGACGCCGTCACCTCGAGGCGCACCTCGCCGACATCAGTGAACTTGACAGCATTGCCCAGGAGATTGATGAGGATCTGGCGCACCCGCTGCGGATCGCTCAGTATCTCCGGCAACTCTGCAGGATAGTGCGCCGCGACCCGCAGGCCCTTCTGGCGCGCCATCGGCGCCACAGTCGCCAGCGTCTCCTCGGCCAGGCTTGCCGGCGCGAAACGAACCAGTTCGACCGCCATATGCCCGGCCTCGATTCGCGACAGGTCGAGGATCTCGTTGATCAGCCCCAGAAGGTGCTTCGCGGCCGCCCCGATACGCGGCAGTGATTCCTTCAGTTCGTGCGGGTCCGGACGGTCGGCATCCTCCAGCAACATGTCGGACAGGCCGATGATCGCGTTCAATGGGGTACGCAATTCGTGGCTCATGTTGGCGATGAAATCGGACTTGTGGCCGCTCGCTGCCTCGGCCTGCAATTGCGCCGCCTTCAATCCCATCAAGGCCTGGCGGAACGTCGACAGCGAGCGCGCCATGCGACCGATTTCATCGCGCCGACCGACATACGGAACAGTTTGCGCATAGTCGCCGCCGGCGATCGCGGTCATGGTGTTGCTCATCCGGTTCAGTGGATAGATCACAAAGCGCAGCAGCAGGAACGCGCCACCGACTGCGATCAGCACCGCCAGCAGGATCACTTCGACATTGCGGCGCATCGCCAGCGCCAGCGTTTCGCGAAAACCGCTGGCGGCGCTGCCTTCACCGCTCTGCGCGCGGCGCGCAAGCGCCGCCGCCAGCGCGCGCAGTTTTGCCTCATGATCATCCAGTACCCGCAGGGTGCCGCGATCAAGAACCTCGAAAATTTCCACTACCCGGGCGAAAGCGAGTCCGTAATCGGCCGTCAGGTCCGCACCCCGATAGGGCACCAAGGCATGCGCCAACTGTTCGAGATGCGCAAGCGCCCGATCCGCCTCGGCGGTATTGCGCGCGGTCAGGTAGTTGAGCTCCGCCTCGCGTAACTGCATGAAACGCCCCTGCACGCCGGCCGCCTGACTGGCCGCGCGCAGGGCGCCGGATGCCAGCGCCAGTCGCTTCAGCCGCTCCTGGCGTTGCCGGCGCGCCGCCACCACGGCTTCGAAACTGCCCAGGTAGAGGTCGGCTTCGATGACCAGCAGGGCGATTTCGGCCTGCTCGCCGGGCAGCTCGAAGCGGGCACGCGCGACCGCACCGAGCAGGGATCTTGAATGTTTGTCGGTCTGCTCGGGCGGCTCAATGGCGTCTGACGCCACATACTCGCGGATCGCCGCCGACAAGGCGGCCAGACTGCTGCCCACTTCGGCCGCCAGGCGGCCGGTGCGGGCGACTTTCTGCAGGCTGGAAAAGTCTTTCTCGATGGCTTCCAGCAGGACGTAGCGACCATATGCCAGCCAGAATACCGCTGCCAACAGCACCACGACGCCGACCGCGATCAAGTAACTGATGCGTACTTCGAGAGGCCGCATGCGTGATCAGTCGCCGCGCCCGATGCGCTTGTCGAACCCTGTCGCGCAGCGCAGTTGGCGTGGCGGCCGGCCCCGTCGGGCATGCACAAAGACAGGCGCCCGCATCAAGGCTTGCCCCTCAGTGGCGCCGAATGGCGAGCGACACACCCTTTTCGCGCCAGAACTGCGCCGCATCGGCGAAAACCGCGTGCAGCGCGTCGCCGACCCCCGCGTGCGCCAGATCCACCAATTCGATCACATAGGCCGGTCCGGGCTTGAGCGGCATGTCGGTCAGGCAGTCGTACAAGGCATCCAGATTGACGCCGAAGTGCGCCGGAAACGAAAGGCTCGCAGCCACTGCCTTGAGCATCGATTCGCGGCTCTTCAAGCCCTTGAGATCGACACGCCAGGTCGTGACCGGCGCGCCGCGTGGCCTGGCGTCCGCCGCTTGCGGCACGCTGCCACCAGCATCGCCTTTGGCACTCATGATGCGCCCGATGGCATGGGCAGGTCCGCCCCGCCACATGATCCGCGTCGCGCAGCGACGCGCCGTTCGATGTGCTTGCGAAGTCTCATGACCTACTCCCGGATGCGACGGAATGTCGCGTAGTGATCGTCGGTGTAGTAACAGGCCGAAGGCGCATTGCGCCCCCAGTCGCCGGCTTCGCCGCCGCACACGATACGCCGCGCGCCTCGATTGCGCGCACCCGGCGTTTCGACGGTGAATTCGCGGTAATAGCCGCGGCGCTTCTTGGGCAGGTTGCCTTCGAAATTGCCGAATGTCGAGCCGTCTTTGGAATAGGTGAACGGGCCGCCCTTGCGCACCGCCGCCAGAACCGCGCGCCCTTCGCGCGGCAATGCGGCGCTTTCGATTTCGCCCGGCGCCAGCGCTACGGCCGGGGCCGCACACAGGCACAGCAGAAACCATAGCCCGAGCAAGCCCTGGCGGCACCGGGCCAGCATGAGCCGGTCATGGAAATGGGCTTTGTGCATCACGGTCGAGAGCTTATCCTATGGTGCGAGAAAGCGCATGACCTCGTCGCGCCTGGCCTGCGTATCGCGATAACCGAGATCGATCAGGCTCCTGGTGTAGTCGGACTCGAACAGCAGATAGCTGGCCAGCGCCGACCCTTTGCGGTTCATCGCGCCGACGCCGCGCAGCATCGCACGCACCGCCCACGGCAGGCTCTTGACGTGCCGCGCGGCCAGGGTATCGAGTCGCTCGGACGGCGAGATGACCAGCACCTCGACCGGACGCAGGGCGACCTCTCCACGCGCGGCCAGGCCGGCGGGAATCACCGACAGGGTCTTGTTGATGCGCACCAGGCGCTCGACATCCACATTGAGGCTGTCCAAGAAAATCGACGACAGCGCATGGCCGGCGATCTGCGCCAGCGACGGATAGCTTTCGCCGCGAATGCGATCGGTGGGCTCGTTGATGCGCCCGGCGCCGATCACCAGCACACGCGACGCGCCCAGATGAATCGCCGGACTGATCGGCGCGAGTTGGCGCATCGACCCGTCGCCAAAGTACTCGCGATGGATCTTGACTGCGGGAAAGATGAACGGGATCGCAGAGGACGCCAGCAGATGATCGATGGTGATCTGCGCGCGCGCGGATACGCGCTGCTGGCGTGCCCAGGTCTCGATGCCTTCCTGTGCCTGGAAGAAATTGACGCTTTGCCCGGATGCGTAGCCGGATGCGGTGATGCACAAGGCACGCAGGGCACCGGCGGCGATCGCCGCGTCGATATCCGCCAGATTGAGGTTGCGGTGCAGCAGCTCGGCCAGAGGCGCATTGTCGAACATGGAGCGCGGTGCGGTGCGCACGATCCAGCCGGCCACCAGGGCGCCCAGCCAATGGGCGCCGGTTTTGGCGATGCCCAGTGGGTCGGAGCGATAGACGTGATGGGCGTGAAAATTCTCCCAGACATTGCACAAGTAACCGACCGCCTGGCCGAAATCGCGCGAAAAACAAGCCAGCGACGCCGCGTTGATCGCCCCTGCCGAGGTGCCGCAGATGATCGGGAACGGATTGGCAACCTTGTCGGGCAGCAGTTCGGCGATGCACTTGAGCACGCCTACCTGATAGGCCGCGCGCGCGCCGCCGCCGGTCAGGATCAGTGCGGTCAAAGGGCTTGCCTTCAAAGGGCTTGCGGTCCTACCGCTATTCATCGCTTATGTCTGTCCCATGGCATGAATCGGTTGCGCTTGCGACAACCAAGCGCAAACACCGCGCGACCCTGTGGAGGTTTGGCCGGATCCGGCGATGGCCGCCATACTATCCTTGATCGCGTACCGGCCTCAAGGTGTGGCAACCACTGGAAATGCCGCAGATGGGTCGCCGCTGTAGGCTCATTTCCTACCCGACGACGCGGTGCAGCGCGACTTACCCCGTGGCGGCGGCGCATGGATACTCTGGCTCATCATCCTGTCAAGCCAATCGCGAAAGGGTCGCCATGCAACAGATCGAAGGTCGCAATGTTTCCAATCCGTTTGCCCTGATGGGTGATCCCGAAGCTGTCGCCGCCGCTCTCAAGCGGGCCCAGTCCTGGAACCTGAAGTCGCGCGTCTGCCATCCGCTGGATCGGCCGTCACGCGCACGTTTGTCAAAGGAGCTGGCGCAGTTTGACGCCTTCGTCGAAGCCGAGAGCGGTAGCGAAGGCAGCGCCGACGCCTGAAAGCGACGCAGATCCTGGCGCGCCTGCGGTTCGCCGCAAGCGCGCCGCACGGGCCCGCGATCCGCCGGCGCAGGCGCCCTGTGGCTGGCCCGCCATGTTGCCGTATTAAACTCGGCCGTCCCAGTCATTTTCGACCGTCCCGATGCGTCTGCGCCCTATCCTGCTTCTGGTCTTCTGCCTGCTCTCCCTGCAGGCGATCGCCGCCGGCAGGCCTGCCGACATCGACACGCAGCTGACATGGGCGCAACGTCCGATCACCCATTTTCGCGTGCCCTACAACGGCGCAGATGCGGTCGGACGGGTGGCGCGTGCGCGCGCCCGGCTCTCCGAATTCGAGGCACGCGGTCTGCCGCTCGACATCGAAGAGGTTGCCGTTTCAACCAGGGAGGATGGCGTCGCGCGCTCAGGAATCGCCCTGCGCGCGCAGGACATCGTGCTGTTTACGCTGCTGGCTGACGACCTCGACCCGGCAGATCGCTCTAGCCTGGCGCAGGCGGCGGCGAGCGCGCGCGCCCGGCTCACCGAAGCAATTGCCGCCAGTCGCGCCCAGCGCGCGCCGCAAGTGCTGTTGCGCGGCATCCTGCATGCGGCAGTTGCTTCGCTGCTTGCGCTACTGATGCTCTGGCTGATCGTGCGTGCAGTGGGCAATCTCACCGCACGCCTGCGTGATGCACACACGGACATTTTGGAGACAGCGCCGGCGGCGAGCCTGGCAAGCTATGGCCGAACCCTGCTGGTCCGACTGGCGCAGACCGCGGGTTTCGCGCTCGCCTGTGCATTGCTCTACGCATGGCTGACTTATGTGCTGCACGAATTTCCCGTCACCCAGCCGCTGTCGAAGCGCCTCGGCGACCTGGTGTGGGAAACCGCCGGCAAGATCGGCGTGGACATGGCAGCTTCGATTCCAGGGCTGGTCGCTGTAGCCCTGATCGGCTTGTTCGCGGAAGGTTTGAGCCGGGCCGCGCAGGGCGCGTTTCGCGCGATCCAGGCGGGGCGCCTGAGCCTGCCGGGATTGCATCCCGAAACCGCGGGCGCTACCCGTCGCGTGGTGGTGTTCGCGATCTGGGCTTTGGCCATCGTTGCCGCCTACCCCTACATTCCCGGCTCCGGTTCGGGGGTTTTTCAAGGCGTTTCGGTGTTGATCGGGGCGATGGTCACACTGGGTTCCTCGGGCATCGCCAATCAGCTCATGAGCGGCCTGACCCTGGTCTATTCGCGTGCGTTGCGCCGGGGCGACCATGTGGTGATCGGCGCGGGCGGCTCCGAGGTCGAGGGTGTGGTCACCGTGATCGGTGCCCTGGCTACCAAGATTACAACCATGCGTAATGAGGAAATCACCATTCCCAACGCGGTAGTCGTCGCCAATCCGATCCGCAATTTTTCACGCCAGGCAGGTGTCGAAGGCACCCTGATCTCGGTGCAAGTGACCATTGGTTACGACGCACCATGGCGCCAGGTGCATGCCATGCTCGAAGAGGCCGCGCGCCGCACCACATCCTTGCGCACCTCGCCGCCACCACGCGTGCGGCAGCGCGCCCTGCTCGACTTTTACGTGAGCTACGAACTGTTCGCCAACATCGACCTGCCGCTGGAGAAGGTGGTCATCCTGTCGCAGCTCAATGGCAACATCCAGGACGTGTTCAACGAATACGGCGTGCAGATCATGTCACCCAATTTCGTGCTGCAACCGGCGGCGACGGTCGGTGTGCCGCGCGACAAGTGGTACGAGGCGCCGGCGCGCGGCCCCGACCAGTCAATGCCATGAAATCGGTTGCCGAGGGCATCCGTGCACGCGGCTTTCGCAAATGGTATGAGCATCGCCTGATCGAGGCGCATCTGCATCTGGTCACCGCATTCCTGTGCCTGATCACGGTACTGGCCGCCATCGAGCAGGGCGGGCCCTATCGCGCCTGGCAGCCACTGTTGTGGCTCACCGGCATCACCGTCGGCCTGGGAGTGCTGGGCGCATGGAACTGGCGCCGTTACTTCGCCATCATGGGTGTGGCGGGATTCATGTGCGAGCGTTCCAGCTGCCAGCAGTGCGATGCGTATGGGCGCTTCGAGGTTCTTTATACCGGGCCGCGCGCCGATCCCGAAGGCCTGCTGCCGGATGAACTGCGCGAGGTACCGACCCTGCAGGTGCGCTGCCGCAAGTGCGCCCACGAATGGCGCATGTGAGCCACGGCTGCGCTCAGCCTTCCAGCGGGAGGTGCAACTCCAGGATGTTGCGCCCACCTTCGCGGCGATAGCGGCCGGTTTCGATCAGTTGCCCGATCAGGTATGTCCCCAGCCCCCCTACCGGGCGCAGTTGCAAGGAACTGATCAGGCTGGCCGCATCCGAATCGAAGTTTTGCAGCGGATTGTGCGCGGGCGCGGTGTCCGCATAGGTGAGACCAACCGTCGCTTTCTCACGCAAAAGGCACAGCGAAATGGGTTCGGCGCAGTCGGCGCCGTGGCCGTGGGTAACGGTGTTGGTGAACAATTCCTCGACAATGAAAGCCAGCCGCAAGGCATCCGGCCGGCCGATGCCATGCTCCGCGCAAAACGACTCAACCAGTGCGATCGCATCGCCCAGGGCCGTCATGCGCGCTTCGAATGTCCGATCGGCTGCAGGATTCAATGGTTGGCTTTTGTGGCAGGAAGTGGCGGTTGGCGCCGAGACACCGGCATTTGGTATTCTACGGCAGGGGTTTGGGGAAATTTCAGAGAGCGCTGTCAGACAGCGGATCACGGGGGAATGAACATGAGAAGCCAGCTTCGATGCATGGTGGCCGTTGCTGCCGCATGGGCTGCGTGCCTGTGCGCGCAAACGGTGGAAGTCGGCCGCATCAAGGTGGTCAAGGGCCAGGTCACAGTGCAGCGTGCCGGGCAGCCAATGCCAGCCACGCCAGGCATGCAACTGCGCGCCGCCGACGAAGTACGCACCGGCGCCGACGGCGCGGTGGGCATCACCATGAGCGACAACTCGACCCTGTCGACCGGCCCCAACAGCGTGTTGGCACTGGACCGCTACAGCTTCGACACGACTACCCACCAGGGCCGCTTTGACAGCTCGCTCAGGCAGGGAACCCTGGCGGTGATTTCCGGCAAGATCGCCAAGCAGTCGCCGGAATCCATGACCGTGCGCACACCCGCCGCCATCCTCGGCGTGCGCGGCACTGAATTCGTCGTGAGCGCCGGCGATGCGCCGACGCGCTGACGCCACGCCGCCCCGCAACTGCGCGACCGGTCTTTGCGCCGGGGTCGGCCTTGCCGTGCTCTTGGCCTTGGCTGGCGGATGCGCCACGCCACCCCCGCCGGCGCCGCCGCCCGCCCCGGCATTGGTAGACATCATCGTGCTGTTGCCCGAAAAAGATGGTCGCGCCACCGCGGTAACCGTGACCCAGGCCTCCAGCCAGATCATGCTTGACCGCCCCTACGCCGCAGCGTCCGCCACAGCAGCAGGCGGCGGTGTGCGCCCATCGCAATCGAGTGCCGCCGAGGTCCAAGCCAAATTCGGCGCGGCACTTGCTGCACAGCCACCCCGCCCGGCGAGTTTTGTCCTCTACTTTGTCGAAGGGCGGGATACATTGACTGACGAATCGAAAACCGTCGTCGAACGCGTGTTCGCCGAGATCGCCGCGCGACCGGCGCCGGATATCGCGGTGATCGGCCACACCGACAGCGTCGGCAACGCGACCGCGAACGACGCGCTTTCGCTGCAACGCGCCGAGACGATACGACGTGAACTTTTGCAGCGCGGCATTACGCCGGAGAACGTGCAGGCAAGCGGTCGCGGTGAGCGCGAATTGCTGGTTCCGACTGCCGACAACGTGGCCGAGCCACGCAACCGGCGGGTCGAAATCATCGTACGTTGAGAAAACTCCGAGCAAATCCCTGCATCGCGGGTTCCCGACTCGCGGTGTTGAATCAAGTCAGTGCGATGCAATGGCTGCGCTTGTTCCCACCGGGTTCATTCCGTGTTTCCCCGGGCCTCCGGGCTCAGTGCGGGCCGTTCCAGCGCAGCATCAGCAAGGTCAGGTCGTCGGCCGGATCGGCACCGGCCACAAAGCGCGCAACATCGTCGCTCACCTGCGCCAGCAACTCGCCGGCGCCTGGGTCGCTCCCTTGCGCTGCCTCGAGCACCCGCAGCAGGCGTTCGCCGCCATACAGATCCTGCGCCTGATTCATGGCCTCGGTGACGCCGTCGGTCACCATGCACAGCAGGTCGCCGCTCGCAAGGCGGGTGTCGCCGCCGTGATACTCGAAATCGTCGATCACGCACAGCGGCGGTCCGTCACCGTCGGCCAAGCGCTTCATGCCGCCGTCTGCGCCGAGCAGGTACGGGTTGTCGTGGCCGGCATTGCAGTAGGCGAGCGCGCCGCTGTCGAGATCAAGTATGCCCGCGAACAAGGTGACGAACATGGCCTCGCCGTTTTCGCGCGACACCTCGGCGTTGGCCACGGTCATCAGTTCACCAATGAGCGCCAGATCGCCTGCGGCGGCGTCGCTGCGCAGCGCACTGCTTTTGTACAGTGCTTTGCTGACCGCCATGAAGATGCTGGCCGGCAAGCCCTTGCCCGAAACATCACCGATCAGGAAAAACAGCCGTCTGGCATCCAGCGGGAAGAAATCGTAGAGGTCGCCGCCGACTTCGCGTGCCGGGGTCATCGCGGCGGCGATCTGGATGCGCGCATCGCCACCCAGGGCATCCGGCCGTGGCAGGATACCGGTCTGGATGCGGCGCGCAGCTTCGAGTTCGCCGGCGACGCGCGCAGCTTCCTCGCGCTGGCGCTGCACCTCCTTTGCCAGCAATTGCTCACGCCGATTGGCCTCGATCAGCGACAAGGCCAGCAAGGTACCGAACACCAGGGCCAGGTTGAGCGCCGGCGTCGCCGCGTCGAAGAGGACGCGCGCGCCCAGAAACAAACCCCAGCCGCACGCCAGTGGCACACAGATCACAGCGACACCCAGCCCCAGCGCGCGACGCGGTGCGATAGCAGGCACCAACCAGAGCATGAGCGCACAGCCGGCGCCGAACACCAGCCATTCCAGCGCCGCAAGCCACTGCGGACGCAACAGTGGCGTGTTGTCGAACATCATTTCGAGCAACTGCACATGCATTTCAACGCCCGGCATGCGAACGCCTGACGCCGCCGTCTGGTAGTCAAGGAGGCCCAGGCCGCTGATGCCGATCAATACCAGCTTGCCTTCCAGTCTGGCGCGTTCGGCTGTGCCGGACAGAACGTCGGCTGCCGAAACAAAGCGACCCGGCTCACGTTCAGAAAAATGTACCCATGCCTGGCCGTCGGCATCCACCGGATACGCGTAGCCACGCACCGCGACTTGCACTGCCGCGCCCTTGTCGATCGAAAGCGCGATCGCAGGTGTGTCGGTTGCCACCCGCAGCATCTCGAGTGCAAGGCCCGGGGTCGGCGTGCCGGCGACGCTTGCCAAGAGCCCCATGCGGCGCACGACAGCACCTTCGAGGTCGGCGGACAGCAGCCCGCGCCCCTGTGCCGCCTGATCGATCAGGTCCAGGCTGGTAAGCACACCGGCATAGCTACTCAAGGGGGACAAGAGTTCGCCCCCTGTCGTGCGGAACGGCGGCGCGCGCAGCGAAAACGCGGTGGCCTGCGGCATGCCGGCGATCCCCAGCACCACCGGCGCGCGCGCAATTGCTTGCGCCAGCACTGCGTCATTGGACGGCAGTGCCAGCAAGCGCTCCCGAGTCACGGCCTCGCTGGCGGGCAGACTCAGTGCAATCGCGCCGGGCGACAGGCGGTCGGGTTCGCTCAACAGGAGATCGACGCCGATAACGGCCGGGGCATTGGCCGCGATGGCATCGATCAGACGCGCCAAGGTCGACCGCGGCCACGGCCATTGTCCCTGTTCAGCCAGGGTCTTTTCGTCGATGGCGACGATCACCGCCGGTTGCGAGAGAACCTTGCGCGGTGCGACGGCCTGATAGATATCGAAACCGGCCAGTTGCAGTTTGCGGTATGCCGGCGAGCCGGCAAGCGCGATCGCCGCCACTACGACAGCCGCCACAAGCCCGAGCCAGCGGGTGCCGGCCACCCGCGCGCCAGGCGCCGGCGCGGCTGCAGTCACAAATGGATTTCCATCCCGTCGTAGGCCGATGAAACCCGCAGGGGCGCGCCGGTTCGGGTGATCTCCTCGAAGCGGCGGGTATCGGCCAACACACGTGCGATCGCCGCATCGTCATACGCCGGCTCATGATGAAACATGCACAGGTGCTTCACCGCAGCCAGCTGGCATAGCTCGACGCCGACCACGTTGCTGGAGTGCCCCCAATCAGCCTTGACCGAGACCGCATCGGCCAGCGAGTACATGGCGTCGAATATCACGACATCGGCATCACGGAAGAATTCGACGAAGCCGCTGGTCTCTTCCGGATCGTCGAGCTTGTGTTCGGAGTCGGTCGAGTAGACCACCGACTTGCCGGCGGCTTCGAAACGATAGCCGTAAGAATCGCCCGCATGCAATTGCTTTCTGGGCGTCACCGTCAGGCCGGCGATATCGTAGCTGCGGTCGGGTTCAAGGGTGACAAAACGCAACTGGTTGGCGATCACCGAAAAATCCACTGGAAACGAGGGCTCGGCCTGCTGGCGAATGAAGGCCTCCTCGAGCCGGGCATGACAACCGTGGATGATCAGCTGGTTGCCCGGAATGTAGGCCGGTGTGAAAAATGGCAGGCCCATGATGTGATCCCAATGCAGGTGGGACATGAACACGTGGTAGGTCTGCGGCTTGCCGGGGCCGTGGCGCGCCATCATCGACTGCGCGAAGGGGCGCGCGCCGCTGCCCAGGTCGCACAAAACATGATCGCTGCCGCCGGTATCGATCTGCACACACGAGGAATGGCCGCCAAAAGTTCCGGTCTGGTGAAATTCCAGTGCGTCGAGATAAGAGGCAAGTTTGGCGTCGGTATCGAGCGTTTGCCCGCGCGCGCCGCGCATCGCAGCTTCGATCTTTGACCGCACGCCTGCGGCCGTCAGCGCCACCGGAATCGAACCACGGGTGCCCCACAGGCGAACGCTTTTCATGGCAATGACAGCCCTTTAGGGTGTGTCGAGCAGTGCCACGGCCTGGGTCGACAAGTCGGCCACCGCGTCGCGCAAGGCGGGAAAGGCGGCAAACACATAGTTGAAGCGGCTGATGTCGAAGATTTCCTTGACCACCGGCTGCATGCCGGCGATCACGATCATGCCCTTCTGGAGCTTGACCTGCTTGGCCGCCAGCATCAACACCCGCAGGCCCACACTGCTGATGTATTCGACACCGGAAAAATCAAGCACCACGCGATCGCTGCCTTCGTTGCAGTGCGCGAGCAATGGCTCGAGTTTCTGCTTGAAGACCTCGGCGCTGGCGTGATCGATGCGGCCCACGGGCGCTGCTATCACCACATCGAGCAGGCGCTTGTCAGAGAATTCCATGTCTTCATTTCATGCGTGGGCCAAGGGGCATAATCATAATGCGTCGCGGGCTTGTTTGCGAAGATTCCCGCGCACCGCGGTCAAGGTGACAACAGCATCTGCGGCAGACTGGTCACATATGCCGCAATCCGAGGTCGAACGAGAGCCACCAACTTCGGCATTAAGTTGCACCGGTCTTCGAGGCGGCCCCTCGGAGCAGTTCACTTTCCCTGCGATGACGATCAGGTGGCGCCAGGGGCATCATCGAAACCTGCGCGAAAGCTCATCAGCCATCCGTACGCTCGCTCGATCGCCGCACCACCATCGATCGCGCTGCCGACGCGAAAGGCGTCGTTCGGCTGTGCATAGGCCATGTCTTCAATCAGACCTGCTCCGGATGAAGCTTGCAATTCGCGGTCGAGCAGCACGATCAGGCTTGCGCGTGTGGGCGCCGTCACCAGTCGCGCGACGTCGCGGCCGAGCAGGCGACAGGCGGCACGTTCCGCAACAAAGCTTTCGACCTCCATGACCCCTTCGTCATGGAGGCGCCCGCTGTTGCCGGCGGCTTCGTAATGCTTCAGCAGCAGGCGCAAATCCCACGCGTCCTTGGATGACTCGGTGTGACGATCCTGCCATGCGAAAAGCTTGAGCAGCGTCAATCCAGGCACGGATGCCACCCTGATCGACAAATCGGCGGCAACGCGCAAAGTCACGGCGCCTGCTAATGCGTCGGTATAGCCGATCACGTTCATGACGTCTCCGTGGTCGGGCGGCCACGCGATGGTCGCCCGGGTGCCGGCGATGGCGCCGAACGGCACCAGGTCAAGGTGAAAACCCTGCAGCGTCACATGGTCGAGCCGGTGCGTGATGCGCGGATGCTCCTGGAACTCGCCGCTGGCGACGATACCCAGCTTGACCCGTTCAAATGCCTGCCAGTCGGGTAAGGCGATTGCGATATCCGCATCGGCGGTTTTGCGCTGGGTAGGCACCCCGTGCAGCGCCTCCAGCAGCCAGTCGCGCGCCAGGGCGCCGACCAGGAACCAGTCCGCCCCCACCTGCGCGGCCGCCGCGGCGACCACGCCCAGGGCCCGGGCATGGGCCGGCTCAACCTTCGCCGTCAGGTCCGGCCAAGAATCGCTCATGGATCAGCTGGGCGGTTTCGATCGCGCGCGGGTCGCCGGTGGCCAGGAGTTCGGCGTAGACGAGCAAGGGCGGCGCCGTATCCGCGCGCTGGTCGGCCGGAAATCGCCAGAAGGCGTCGTTGATCAGGATGTCGCCGTGCGGATCGGCACGCATGCGCGCATCGCGCTTGAGCGCTGTGGTGTCGCCGAATGCATGCACGATGCAAAGCGCCGGCTTCAGATAGCCGGTGAGTTTTGCCGCCGCCACGTCGCCACCAAAACACGCGTCATAAGCCTTCAGATCGATCGCCTTCCACCATTCAGGATCGGCCGCACGAAAACGCTGAATCCTTTTTTCATGCGAGTTTCGTTGAATGTAAGTGTTCACCCACTTTGTCATCAAATCGCACTGGCGCACAAGCCTTGGGGTCTTGCCCTCACGCAAGTATCCGAGCGTACGCAGGCCCTCGAACACCCCGGCCACGGTGCCAACCGCGACCTGCGCGGCTGCCGCGATCTCGCGCTGGGGTCGGCCAAGATAGTCGGGCAGGGCCAGTAGCACGAACATCACGCGCATGCCCTTGGCGGCGAACAGGCGCGGCGCGGCGGGTGGCCGGGGCAAATCCTTGCGCGGCTCGCGTCCGAGAACACGCACAAACAGGCCCGGACCGGCAAAATAAGCGTTGCCGGCCGCATCGATAAACGGAATACCGTCCGCCGCCAGCACCTGGGCCGCGTCCGGCGCGATATGCGGTGCTGCCAGCAGGTGCGGCGGATCGGCGCGCCACGGCCAATCTGCCTTGATCCGCGCAACTGTCGCCAGGGTGATGGTTGCGGGGTGGTATTGCAGCCGGTAGGGCCGCGGTTGCTGCCGCCCGAGCTTGAGCAGCAGGTCTTGCGGATGGCCCGGCGCCTGGATCAACTCGAAGCCACGGCCTGCGGCCGCGAGCGGCTTGAACGCACCCGGCCCCAGAACATCGGGGACGGCTGGCAGGGCAGGATGGTCGTATGCGGGTGGCATGGTACAGAATGCGTTCAATTTATATTTTCGTTCATTAAAAATGAACGCGATGCAAAGTTGAACATAAGCTGCACAAAAATGCAATCAGTCGTTCAATAACTTTTCGTGTTCATAAAAAATGATCAGTAGAAAATATTGAACACTTACTCGCAACCTGAAGTTTCTGAAATTGAAGATATTCAGACGATTTTCAGAGGAGAGATATTTTGTTTAGGTTAAAGAAACTACCAGAATTTTGGATTGATTCACTTTACGAACCCCCCATGAAAATGCACTGACCGATGAACCAATACCCCCACATTTAATCGGCAGCCGTCACTCAGCGTTGTCGTATCCTGAATCCCAAACCCCGTGGAAATAGCATCAAAGGAATAATGTGGGCAGGTTAGATGGGAACTTCGATCTAGAAGCGAGGCAGGTGTCACGCTCTTACGTTCCCGGAGGTGTCAGGTTGATGGGAGCCTTGATCAATAGTGAGACACGGTGTCCCACTTTGTTGGTTCCCGGAGGTGCCCGATTGATGGGAGCCTTGATCCGCCCTGACGCGGTCAGGGCGACCCCCACTGTTCCCGAAGGTGCTCGGTTGATGGGAGCCTTGATCTCGGCGGTGCATTGCTCGATCGTGAGTTCAGTTCCCGAAGGTGCTCGGTTGATGGGAGCCTTGATCTGAATAATTATAACTATTTGATTTTACACAATAAAATATGAAATATTATTCTTCTGAACGCACCTCATCCGCAATTCAGAACGCCACCAAGTCCACCATCAAGCCCGCTGATAAATCTGCACGCCCTTCTTCACAAACTCGATCGCCTTCTCTTCCATGCCCTTCTTGAGCGCCGTGCTCTCGTCGAAGCCGATCTTCTCGGCGTACTCGCGCACATCCTGGGTGATTTTCATCGAGCAGAAATGCGGCCCGCACATCGAGCAGAAGTGCGCCACCTTCATGCTGTCCTTGGGCAAGGTTTCGTCGTGGAAATCCTTGGCCGTATCCGGGTCCAGCCCCAGGTTGAACTGGTCGTCCCAACGGAACTCGAAACGCGCCTTGGAAACCGCGTTGTCGCGAATCTGTGCGCCGGGGTGACCCTTGGCCAAGTCGGCGGCATGGGCGGCGATCTTGTAGGCCATGATGCCGTCCTTGACGTCTTTCTTGTTGGGCAGGCCCAGGTGTTCCTTGGGCGTCACGTAGCACAGCATGGCCGTGCCGTACCAGCCGATCTGCGCCGCGCCGATGGCCGATGTGATGTGGTCATAGCCGGGGGCGATGTCGGTGGTCAGGGGCCCGAGCGTATAGAAGGGCGCCTCGTGGCAGTGTTTCAGCTGCTCATCCATATTGGCCTTGATCTTGTGCATCGGCACATGGCCGGGGCCCTCGATCATGACCTGGCAGCCCTTGGCCCAGGCGATCTTCGTCAGTTCGCCCAGGGTGCGCAGTTCGGAGAGTTGCGCCTCGTCATTGGCGTCGTAGCCCGAACCGGGGCGCAGGCCGTCACCGAGCGAGAAGCTGACGTCATAGGCCTTCATGATGTCGCAGATGTCCTCGAAATGGGTGTAGAGGAAGCTCTCCTTGTGGTGCGCCAGGCACCACTTGGCCATGATCGAGCCGCCGCGGCTGACGATCCCGGTCATGCGCTTGGCGGTCATCGGCACGTAGCGCAGCAATACACCGGCATGGATGGTGAAATAGTCGACGCCCTGTTCGGCCTGTTCGATCAGGGTGTCGCGGAACACCTCCCAG
>JBEIFV010000016.1:0-62107 GCA_040382235.1 Burkholderiales bacterium | reverse complement strand
GACGGCACGCAACACAACAGGGGGTCTATTTTGCCGGAGCCGGTGGTGCCACCCCCATGTTGGGCAGCGGTTCGTCGTCTTCCTTGTCGGGCGCGGTGATGTTGAGGTTCACCCGGTCGACATCGAGTACCTTTTGTTCTCCCAGGCCCGACATTATGATTCTTGGCTCCACGATCACCGCCACCACCATGATCACCTGCAGCACCACAAAGGCGATAGAACCCTTGTAGATGTCGCCGGTCTTCAGCGCAGCGATGCGCTTGCCGGTCAGCTTGTCGGTGTAGTCTTCCTTGGCGGCGACACTCCTCAAATAAAACAAGGCGAAGCCGAAGGGCGGGGTGAGAAACGAGGTTTGCAGGTTGAGTGCGATCATCACGCCGAAGAAAATCAGGTCGATGCCCATTTTGTCGGCCACCGGCAACAGCAGCGGCAGGATGATGAAGGCGATCTCGAAAAAGTCGATGAAGCAGCCGAGAATGAAGATCATCACATTGACAAAAATCAGGAAACCAAGCACGCCGCCAGGCAGCGCCTTGAAAAGATCTTCCACCCAGTGCGGGCCGTTGATCGCCTGAAAGGTCAGCGAAAACACGGTCGATCCCACCAGCACGAACAGCACAAAGATCGACAGCCTTGACGAGGAGTCGAGTGCCTGCTTCATCAGCTGCAAGTTCAGGCGCTTGCGCGAAAAGGCCAGCAGCATGGCACCGGCCGCGCCCATGGCCCCGCCTTCGGTGGGGGTGGCGACACCGAGGAAGATAGTGCCCAGCACCAGGAAGATCAGCAGCAACGGCGGAATCAAGACGAAAGTCACGCGCTTGGCGATTTCCGAGAGCAGCCTGGTGCCGGCGAGTTTGTCAAGCACGGCCATGATCAAGGCGAAGGAGATCGCCGACATCAGTGTCATCACCACCTTCTCGTCGGTCGGCGGCGCGTAGTCGCCGCCGGCGCCGACCGCCCTCAAGATCGCCGGGTAGTAGACGAACACCAGTGCTGCGGCGGTGGCCGCAAGTGCCGTCAGCACGCCCAGCGAGGTATAGCCCGATGCACCGCTTTGTTCGCGGTAAATGCGTGCCTCCGGCGGCAAGGCCGGTACCCAGGCCGGCTTGACCACGGCTACGATCATGATGCCGATGAGGAAGATGCCCACCAGCATGAAGGCCGGCAGGAACGCGGCCTTGTACATGTCGCCCACGCTCTTGCCCAACTGGTCGGCAATCACGATCAGCACCAGCGAGGGCGGAATGATCTGCGCCAGCGTGCCCGAGGCGGTGATGACGCCGGCCGCCAGCGGCCGGTTGTAGCCGTAGCGCATCATGATCGGCAGCGAGATCAGGCCCATGGCGATCACCGAGGCGGCGACCACGCCGGTGGTGGCCGCCAGCATCGCGCCCACCACCACCACGGCGACCGCCAAGCCACCACGCAGCGGCCCGAATACCTGGCCAATCGTTTCCAGCAGGTCTTCGGCCATGCGGCTGCGTTCGAGGATCAGGCCCATGAAGGTGAAGAACGGGATCGCCAGCAGCGTGTCGTTGGACATGATGCCGTACACGCGCAAGGGCAGTGCGTTGAAGAACTGCGCCGGTGCCAGTTCCAGCGCCACCGCGATCAGGCCGAAGATGATGCCGCAGGCGGCCAGGCCGAAAGCGACGGGGAAACCGGTCAGCAGAATGACCAGCAGCGAGCCGAACATGATCGGCGGCAGGTTGGCGGCGATCCAGCTCATTTCACACCGCCTTTCGCCGCTTCTTTTTCTTCAAGTTCATGCTTGAGTTCTTCCAGCAGCATTTCCTCGTCGGTTTTTTCCGGCTTGGCATGCGGGTCGGGTGCGCGACCGAGCAAAAAGGCGATGCGCTTGATGAATTCGGACACGCCCTGCAGGCACAACAGCGAAAAGCCGATCGGCACCAGCACGTACAGCGGCCAGCGGATCAGGCCGCCCGGGTTGGCCGAGATTTCATTGGTCTTGATCGCCAGCAGCACCGAAGGCAGCGCCATGTTGGCGATGACGATGCACAGCGGGATCAGGAAGACGGCAATGCCGATCACGTCGATCAGCACTTGGGTCTTGCGCGAAAGGCGGGCGAAGATCACGTCAATGCGCACATGCTGGTCATGCAGGAACACATAGCCTGCGCCCAGCATGAATACCGCCGCGAACAAGTACCACTGCGCTTCCAGGTAGGCGTTGGAGCCGATATTGAAGGCCTTGCGGGTGATCGCGTTGGTGGTGCTGATCAGCACCGCCGCCAGCAGCAGCCAGTAGACGAAGCGGCCGATGCGCTCGTTGATGCCGTCGATGATTCTCGCCAGCCCTAGTAATCCGTTCATGTTCCAGCTTCTCCGATTCAATCTTGTTCTTATGGTGCCGGCCCGTTCATTTACGCGTTGTGCCCCCCGGCAGGGCCTGACGCGCTACACATGCCACCAACCCTGACTCGGGAAACACAAGCCCCGCACAATGCGGGGCCTGAATCAAGCAATGCTGCGACCTACATTGGTTCAGGACCGCAGCATCGCAGCCATGAAGTCGTCGAAGGTGTTCTCGGTAACGCGCATCCAGCTCACCGATTCCCTTTGGAACGCGGTGTAGTTGTCATGCATGCGCTTGAAGTTGGCGTTGGTCGAGCCGATTTCGCGGTACATTTCTTGCGCCACTTTGTAGAAAGCCTCCAGCACCGGCCGCGGAAAAGGCCGTATCTGGGTGCCGCCGGCGATCAGGCGGCGCAGCGCCGGCGGATTGCGTGCGTCGTACTTGGCCATCATCAGGGAGTTGGCTTCCTTGGAGGCTGTGGTGAATATCGCGCGGTATTCCGGCGTCAGGGCGCTCCATGCCTTGTCGTTGACCAGCCATCCCAGTGCCGCCCCGCCTTCCCAGAAACCCGGGTAGTAGTAGAACCTCGCGACCTTGTTGAAGCCCAGTTTCTCGTCGTCATACGGCCCCACCCATTCGGCGGCGTCGATCGTGCCTTTTTCGAGCGAGGGGTAGATGTCGCCACCGGGGATCTGCTGCGGCACCGCGCCTGCGCCCTGCCAGACCCGCCCGCCCAAGCCGGCGATACGCATTTTCAGGCCCTTGACGTCTTCCATGGAGTTGATTTCCTTGCGAAACCAGCCGCCCATTTGCGCCCCGGTGTTGCCTGCGAGGATGTATTGCATGCCCTGTGGTTTGAGAAAGTCGTTGAACAGTTTCTCGCCGCCGCCCATCTTCCACCAGGCGTTGTGCTGGCGGTAGTTCATGCCGAACGGGACTGCTGTGCCCAAGGCCCAGGTTGGGTCCTTGCCGACGTAATAGAACGCCGCGGTATGCGAGCATTCGACCGTGCCGGCGGCGACCGCGTCGGCGGCTTGTGGCATCGGCACGATCTCGCCGGCTGCGGCAACGGTGATCTGGAAGCGGCCGCCGGTGGCTTCGCTGATACGCTTGGCCGCGTCTTCAGCACCGCCGAACAGGGTGTCCAGCGATTTTGGGAATCCCGACGAGCAGCGCCAGCGCACGGTCGGTTGCGCGCTGACGATGGCGGGTGCGCCCATGATGGCGGCGCCGGTACCGGCGCCCAGGGAAGCTTTTTTCAGAAATGCACGACGTTCCATGTTTGTCTCCAGGGATCTAAAGGGTGTGAAAAACGGTTGAACTGATAGCCGGATTGAATTGCGGCGGCGATTTGCCTGGTCGTTTTACGCGCCGGACCGGTAGACGGCGAATGAGGGCAATGTACCGGCATCGGTCGCGAAAATTAAGTCGTTTTAAATTGCTTGCCGATTCCGTTTTTTGGAATAATGATAGGGTTGTCCCGCAATATTTTGGATATGTTTCAGACTATGGCCGCGTTGAACTACAAGCATTTGCATTACTTCTGGGTGATTGCCAAATCAGGTGGTGTCGCGCGCGCGAGCGAGCGCCTGCATGTGACTTCGCAATCGATCAGCGGGCAGATACGGCTGCTTGAAGAAAGCGTTGGCGAGCCTCTGTTCCGTCGTTCCGGACGCAACCTGGAGCTCACCGACATGGGCCGCATGGTGTTCGAATACGCCGACCGCGCTTTTTCTGCCGGCGAAGAGTTGCAGGAGGCTTTGCGCGAGCCGCCGGGGGCGCGCCAGGCGCACTTCAAGGTCGGCGTGTCGAACGTCGTCGGGCGCTCGGTCGCCTATCGCATCCTGCAACCGGCGCTGGCCTTGTCACAGCCGCCACGCCTGATCTGTCATGAGGGCCGCCTGGCTGATCTGCTGGCCGATCTGTCGGTGCATCGCCTCGACCTGGTGATATCCGATCGGCCCATGGACACCAACCTCAATGTGCGTGGCTTCAACCATCTGCTGGGGGAATCCGGCGTGGCGTTTCTGGCCAGCCCGGCATTGGCCAAACGCTTGCGCCCAAAGTTCCCGCAGAGTCTGGATGGTGCGCCCATGCTGCTGCATGGCGAGGACTCGGCATTGCGTCCGCGCCTGATGCGCTGGTTCGACCAGCAACGGGTACGACCACGCATCGTCGCCGAATTCGACGACACCGCGCTGTTGAAGGCATTCGGGCAGGAAGGCGCTGGCGCATTCGTCTCACCGCTGCTGGTGGCCGACCAGATCGCCGCGCAGTTCGAGGTGGAGCGATTCGGGGAGTCGGTGGAAATCATCGACCAGATTTATGCGATTTCCGGGGAGCGCAGGCTCACGCATCGGGCGGTGGTGGCGATCAGCCAGGCGGCGCGCAATGTGACCTACGCTTGAGGTCGTGGTCGGGTGATGGTTTCGGGCACCTGTTGCCATATTATGCTGTTGTCATTTCCCTAAATTCTGGTTAATATGACAAAAGCATAATCTTTCGGGTCGCCTGCATATCGTGTGGCGACCTGCGGAAAGCGGAGCCAGCCATGCAGTCGACCGAAATGATGTTGGGCAAGACCAGTGGAGTTGCGACGGCCAGGAGCGCAAAGCAATGGTTGCGCGACCTGCCGATTTCAGATGCACGCAGTGCGCATCATGCGGTTTCAGCGCTATTGCGGGAACTTGGCGAGGACGCGCCCGGACCGCGCGACAGGCTCGAGATTCTCGAAACGGTGCGTGGACATATCGCAGGCATCGATGCCAGATACGCCCGGCGCTATGCCGGCAAGCCCTTGCCGCTGGCACTGGCCGAGCGCGGTGCTTTCAATCATGCGCAGGCACAGTGGCGGGCATTGTCGGCGGCCTATCTTGAGATATTCGAAGCGTCGATGGATGTAGCCGACCTTGCGTCACGCCAAGCCTTGTGCCTGACGCGTGCCGGCGGCTATTTCTGCAGCGCCCTGAGCGCGTATTTTCGTGCCGGACAAGCGATCCCGGCCGACCTGGTCGCGGACCTTCAGCAACTGAGGGATCTTGCGACGGAGTACAAGTTGGTTGACGTAAAGGTGCGCGACAGCCTGCATCCGCATGGCGCGACCAGCGTCGGCTTGACCTACGGCAGGGCCTTGTTGATCGCCCTCGCGGGCCCGTTGGCGGCCGGACTCGAACGTGAAGCGATGTTCGAGCTGGCGTACTTGTGGGAAGCCAAGATTGCGCTGACGACCTTTTCGGTTGAAACCGCGCATGCGAGTGCGGCGGCGGTGCCTGGCGCATCTGCCGAAAATTCGCGCGTCAGGCGCAGCTTCGAGTTGGGGCGCTGGCTGCACGTGATTGATGTCACGCGGCTCGCGCGCAGTCTGCGCCGCCGGCTGCGCTTGCTCGATTCCGGCGTGACATTCGAAGAGGCACGCCTGCCGGAAGTATTGCGCCAGCTGCCGGCAACTGGTGTCTTGAAGCGCCTGCAGCAGGCATGGTGTGAAGCTGGCGACGTGCGTTCACGTGCGCGCAGGCCGACGCAAGCTTCGGTCGGTGCGGGAGTGGCGCAGGCTGTCGGTTTGAGCTTCGCCGGCAATGACTATGAGGCCATGCATTACATGGTGGCCGGCAAGCCGTTTGCCCTCAACGAAGACGCGGTCGGCAACCGGCGCCGCTATGACGAGCTGTTCGTATTCCAGCATGCTTCGCTGGCGCGCGAAGAAAGTCGCGGCCGCGAAGCGGCACGGCTGTTCGAGGATTGGGTGATCACCGACGAGAGTGCGGACGGTTTCCGCCTGCGACGCGCGCGCGCCGGAGCACGTCTGCGCATCGACCAGTTGCTGGCCATGCGACTGCGCCTGGATGGCGACGACGGCCCGGTCGTGCTGGCGCGCACCCGCTGGCTGGCCGAGCCCGCTGCCGCAGGCGACATGGTGCAACCGGGTGCGCTGGATGCGGGAGTTGAACTGCTCAGGGGCAAACCACACGCTGTCGGCCTGCGTGAGGTCGGACGTGATGCTGCATGGTGCGCCGGCTTTCGGCTCGGCTCCCTCCACGCGAAAGAATGCGTCACGCTGGTCGCGCCATGCGGCTGGTTCAAGCTGGAACGCGCGACCGAGATGAATGACGCCGGCATCGTGTATCACCTGCGCATGACGACGCTGGTTCGTCGTGGTTGCGATTTTGAACAGATCGAGGCGGTGATGGTTGCGAGCAACTGAGCGGGGCGCGCGAACGCGATAGCTGTTTGCCCGATAGCAGCGTCATCGGCGTTTCGCGCAGCCGGGGTGTGCCCAAAGAGTTGCGTGCGCGGATAGCTGCGCCCTGACACGCTCGCCAGACAAGGCCCGGACGCCGGGGTGCGGCACATACACCGTGCCTGCGCGCCGGCAATCCCGCGCCTGAGTCAGGCAGGCTACGGAAGGCCCTCGGGTGCGTGCTATAGTCCGCGCGCGATGGCTGGCCTGACCAAGAATTCACCACTCCCGACCGACATACTCCTGCATCAGCAGACGCGGCGTCTGGAGGTGGCATTTTCGGACGGCGCGCGCTTCGAATACTCGTTCGAGTTCCTGCGTGTGCATTCCCCTTCGGCCGAGGTGCGCGGCCACGGGCCGGGCCAGGAAGTGCTGCAGACCGGCAAGCGCGGGGTCGATATCAAGGCCTTGGAACCGGTCGGAAATTATGCGGTGCAGCCAACGTTTTCCGACGGTCACGCCACCGGGATTTACTCCTGGGACTACCTGTACGAACTGGGTCAGCGGCGCGACACCATGTGGGCCGAGTATCTGGCGCGCCTGGCCGACGCCGGCGCTTCGCGCGACTAGCCTCAAGGTCATGTCCGATACCGATTTCGGTTTCCAGAGAGTTCCCGAGCGGGACAAGGCCGCGCGCGTGCGCGCCGTGTTCGAATCGGTGGCCGGCAAGTACGACCTGATGAACGACCTCATGTCGGGCGGCCTGCACCGGGCCTGGAAGGCCTTCGCCATCGCGCAATCCGGTGTGCGACCGGGTCAACGGGTGCTTGATGTAGCCGGTGGCACCGGCGATCTGGCGCAAGCGTTTGCCAGCCGGGTCGGGCCTAAGGGTCAGGTGTGGCTTACCGATATCAACAGCGCCATGCTGGCACACGGCCGTGATCGCCTGGTCGATCGCGGCCTGCGCCTGCCTGTCGCGCAGTGCGATGCCGAGCACCTGCCGTTTCGCGACGACAGTTTCGACCTGGTGAGTGTGGCCTTGGGGCTGCGAAACATGACGCACAAGGTGCTGGCACTGCGTGAAATGCGGCGTGTGATCAAGCCGGGCGGGCGGCTTCTGGTGCTTGAGTTCTCCAAGGTCTGGCAGCCCCTGGCGGGGGCTTACGATGCCTTTTCGTTCGGTGTGTTGCCGTGGCTGGGCAAGCAAGTGGCAGGCGACGCCGACAGCTATCGTTATCTGGCCGAATCCATTCGTCGTCATCCGGACCAGGCTACGCTCAAGGCAATGATGTCAGAGAGCGGATTCGACCAGGTCGACTATTTCAACCTGACCGCGGGCGTGGTGGCCTTGCACCGGGGCTTCAAGTACTGATGTGTTTGCGGCGTGCTGTCGCACATCACCGACACGTTCATCGACGGGGGCGACTCTGTGCTGCCTGGCGCTGATTCATGCTGTCCCGGAACCCCGGCTTTGAGGGCCGCAGGGGCAATGTTGGCGTGCCAATCGACTAGGTGCCGTGCGCTGGCTGGCTTAGCCCTGTGCCTCGTGGTCGCCGGCTGCGGTTCAATGGGCGGGCGCGCACCGGTGGAGCGGCCGATTCCACCGGGCCCGCCGCCGCAAGCCAGGCCACCAGTGAGCGCGCAAGGTGCGCCGCCGGTCCCGGCGGTGCCTGCCAAGCCGGGTCAGGCGCGGCGCGGCGCCTATTATCAGGACGACGGGCCCGGAGACAACCCACCGCCCAATCTCGAGGCGACGCCGGACGCGATTCCTGTCGACGAGCCGCCGTTGCGCAGCGCCAGCAACCGGCCCTATGTGGTGTTCGGCCGCACCTATGTGCCGTTGGCGGGCAGCGGCGGGTTTCGTCAGCGCGGTACTGGCTCGTGGTATGGGCGCAAGTTTCATGGCCAGAAGACCTCCAGCGGCGAGCCCTATGACATGTACGCCATGACTGCCGCCCATCCAACCCTGCCTTTGCCGAGTTATGTGCGTGTGACCAACGTGGCCAACGGTCGCGCGGTGGTGGTCAGGGTCAATGACCGCGGCCCGTTTCATGCGGAACGCATCATCGACCTTTCGTACACCGCCGCCTTGAAGCTCGGCTATGCCGCGCAAGGCAGCGCGCCGGTGGAGGTGGAGCGGGTATGGGCGGGCGACGTCGGTCAGCGTAATGGCGGTCCGCTGGTCGCCGCAGCACCTGCGGTACCTGCGGCGCCCGCGGCAGCGCGGCCAACCCGCGAGGCCGCGCCCGTCGTGATGGCACGCCCCGCAGCCGCGCGTGACCAGGGGCCGGCTTTGGTGCCGATCGTCGAGCCAGCCACAGCGGTGTTGCCGACCTCGACCCAGCCTGATGGCGTGTACCTGCAACTGGGTGCGTTTGGTGCACAGGAGGGGGCCGAAGAATTTCGCATCAAGACCTACCAGCAGTTGCCCTGGCTCAACGAGACCATGTACATCGTCGCGCGTGATCGCCTGCACCGGGTGCAACTGGGCCCGTTCGTCGACCGCGCCGCGGCGCAGGGCATCGCCGACCGCATCCGCGAATCGCTGCAGTTGAAACCGGTGTTCGTGCTCAAGTAGGCGGCACGCCAGCGGCGGCGGCCTTGAGTTCCAGTGCCTGTTCGTACAGCGTGTTCTTCGAGACGCCGGTGATGGCCGAGGCCAGGCGCGCCGCTGACTTTACCGGCAGTTCGTTCAAAAGCAGCCCCAGCACGCGCCGCGCTTCGGCACTGTCGGCATCGTTCGGCTGGGCGCCCTCGATGACCAGCACGAACTCGCCGCGCTGGCGGTTGGTGTCCTGCTCCAGCCATTCCTTGAGGCCGGCCACGGTGAGCGGCGCGATCGTTTCGAAACGCTTGGTGAGTTCGCGCGCCACCACGACGCGACGCGCAGGCTCGAACTCGGCCTGCAGATCATCGGCCAGCTCGACGATGCGGTGTGGTGCTTCGTACAACACGAGCGTGCGCGGCAGCGCCTTGAGTTCGCGCAAGCGGGTGCGCCGCGCCGCGCTTTTCGGCGGCAGGAAGCCGCGAAATTCGAACGGGCCTTCAAACCCGGCGACCGACAAGGCGCTGATGGCCGCGCTCGGGCCGGGGATCGGGATGACGACCAGGCCCGCGTCATGTACCGCGCGCACGATGCGCGCGCCCGGGTCGGAGACCGCCGGCGTGCCGGCATCGCTGATCAGCGCCACTGATTGCCCGGAAACCAGCAGCTCGACTATGCGTGCCGCCGCGGCCTTTTCGTTGTGATCGTGCGCTGCCATGAGTTGCGCGCGGATGCCATGTGCGCTTAGAAGCGAGGCCGAGGTGCGGGTGTCTTCGGCGGCCACTACATCGACTGTGGCGAGCACATCCAGGGCCCGCAGCGTGATGTCGCGCAGGTTACCGAGCGGTGTGGCGACCACATATAATGCCACTGGAAGTTTGAGCGGCGCGGAAGAATCAGGGGCGTGGTCGTGAGTAGCCTTGTTGGCCATCGGCGGAAGCTGTGTGTGAGATTGCGAGTTGCGGCGCTTGCGCGGATCGTCATCGCGTGCTGTGCGATGAGCGTGCCCGTATTGTGCGCGGGGCAGCAGGATACGGCAAGCCAGCCGAGCGAGCCGGCAAGCGCGCTCCCGCGCGAGAATCCGCGTGGCGCGGTCAGGAATTTCGTCGATAGCCTGCTCGGCCCGCGCGCGCCGATCGAGCCGCGTGAGTCGGCAACGCCCCGTACATCGCCACCCGCGCAGGCAGTGGCGCCAGGAGCCGCAAGCGCAGCCGCCGAGATGCCGGCCGCACCCGCCGTGTCGGCAGCCGCAGCCGCGCCGGGTGGCGCGCTGCCCGGGGCCAAGCCTGCAGCCACGGAGGCCGCTGCCAGCACAACCGATTCCGGTGCCGGCACGCCTGCGGTGAGCCTGGCACCGTCAAGCGTGGGCTCCGACGCCGCTACGGCTGCGTCAGTGGCACCACCCGCGCCGCGTGCGGGAGTCGCGCTGATCCTGCCGGCCAAGGCCTCCGCCTTCGGGCGAGCCGCGGAACTGGTGCGCCAGGGCTTCATGGCGGCGCGCGGCGTGGCGCTGGACAAGCCGGAGGTGCGCATCTTCGAAACCGACGGCAGCGAAGACAGCGCGCGCGACGCGCTGGCCAAGGCCGTGGCCAGCAATGCCGCCGTCATCGTGGGCCCGCTGACCAAGGCCGATGTCGGCGCCATCCTCAAGTTGCCGCTGCTGGTGCCGACGCTGGCCCTCAATACCCCGGATGGCGATGCGGCGCTGCCGCGCAACATGTTCGCCTTGTCGCTCAACACAGAGTCGGAAGCGCGTGCTGCCGCTGTCGCCGCATTTCGCAGCGAGGCGCCGGTAGCGGTGGTGGTCACCACCACCGCGCCGCTGGCACGCCGCGCGGCGGCGGCGTTCGTGGACGCCTGGATCAAGCTCGGTGGCAGCATCAAGGAAAGTGTGGAGTTCACCGGGAGTCTCGGACGCGTGCGGCAGTCAGTCGAGCGGGCGCGCGGCGACCTGGTTTTTCTGGCAGCCGATGCCGAGCGCGCGCGGCTGCTGCGCCCGTATCTTGGCCGCAATACGCATGTCATCGCCACCTCCCAGGTGTTTGCCGGCGCGCCCAAAGGCGAAACTCAAAAGGCCCATGATCTCAACGGGCTGCGCTTTTTCGACATGCCGTGGCTGCACCAGCCGGATCATGCCGCGACCATGGTGTTTCCACGACCCGAAGGGCAGCTCTCGCCCGACCTAGAAAGACTCTACGCGCTGGGGATCGATGCTTTCCGGATCGCCGGCGAACTTGCACAGGCGCGCACCGACTTCATGGTCGACGGGGTCACCGGCAACCTGAGCGTGCAGCCGGGCGTCATCGGGCGAGCGCCGCTGCAGCTGGAGTATCGCGACGGCACCGCCACGCCCCTGGCGGGGCGCTGACCCAGGGTGAACCGGCGGCGACAGCAGTCGGCCAGCCGGCAGGCGGCCGGGCAGATGGGAGAGGATCTGGCGCTGGCGTATCTCAAGGCGCGTGGCCTCGTGCTGCTCGAGCGCAACTTCCGCTGTCGCAGGGGCGAGATCGATCTGGTGATGCGCGATGGCACCTCGATTGTGTTTGTCGAGGTGCGGCTGCGCGCGCCGGGCGCCTATGCGAGCGCGGCCGAGAGCATCGATGCATACAAGCAGAAACGCATCGTCGCAGCCGCCGGCTTTTATCTGGCCGGTCGCGCCGAGGCGCCGTGCCGCTTTGATTGCGTGCTGCTGGAGCGTGCGCACAGCGATTCGATCCGCTGGATCAAGGGCGCGTTCGACGCCTGATTCTCGGGGTGGCCGGATATAATCCGGGCATGGATCAACTTGGCGCGCCAGCCGCTTCTTTTTACCCGATTTCCCCGGCTCGACTTGAGGCGCGCATACGCGCCCAGTTCGAATCCAGTGCCGCGACCAAGCGCGACGCTGTCGCTGCCATGGCCGTCGGAATCGCGCGCGCGGTCGAGGTGATGGTTTCCGCGTTGAACGGTGGCCACAAGATTCTTGCGTGCGGAAATGGCGGCTCGGCCGGTGACTGCCAGCATTTCGCCGCCGAGCTGGTGGGCCGTTTCGAGCGTGAGCGTCCCGGCCTGGCCGCGCTGGCGCTCACGACCGATTCCTCGATTCTCACAGCGGTGGCCAACGATTACGACTACACCCGGGTGTTTGCCAAGCAGGTACAGGCGCTGGGCCAGCCGGGCGATGTGCTGCTGGCGATCTCGACCAGCGGCAATTCGGCCAACGTGATCGCCGCCATCGAGGTCGCGCAGCGTCGCGGCCTCTTTGTGGTGGTGCTGTCGGGCAAGGGCGGCGGCGCGATGCGTGCGCTGCTGCGCGAAACCGATATCGAACTTTGCGTGCCGGCCGATCGCACCGCGCGCATTCAGGAAGTCCACCTGCTGACCGTGCACTGCTTGTGCGACGGTATCGATTGTCTCTTGCTGGGAGAAGATCAATGAACTTCCGCCTTGTCCTCACCCTGGCATTGCTCGCAGGCGCATTGCCCGCGCTGCAAGGCTGTTTCCCGATCGTGGCCGGCGGCATGGTGGCCGGCGCGCTGGCGATCGACGACCGCCGTACCTTGGCGACACAGGCCGAGGACAAGACGATTTTCGCCAAGGCCGAGGCCCGAATCTCGGAACGCCTGGGCAACAAGGTGAACGTCAACATCACCAGCTTCAATCGGCGGGTTCTCCTGACTGGCGAAGTACCCGACGCGCAGACGCGTACCGAGGCCGAGCGCATCGCAGGCGGTGTGGAAAACGTGGCGATTGTCGTCAATGAACTGCAGATCGCCGGCATTTCTTCACTCACCGCACGCACCAACGACGCGATCATCACCAGCAAGGTCAAGGGTAATTTCGTCGATGATCGCGATATTCAGGCCAATGCCTTCAAGGTGGTGACCGAGGCCTCGGTGGTCTACCTGATGGGCCTGGTGACGCGCGCCGAGGGTGACCGGGCCGCAACAGTGGCCGCGCGCACCAGCGGCGTCAAGCAGGTGGTCAAGGTATTCGACTATGTGCCGGTGGCGCCGCGGCCGGCCGAGGCCAAGAAGTAGCTCCGTCCGGGCGCCGGCGCGCCGGTTGACGACTGTTCGACTCGGGGTCACGGTGCCACGAGCGCAAGCGCGGCAGGTGCTTGCGGACTTTGCGCCGCCAGGACTCCCTTACCCGGCCTGACGTTTCAACCAGCGCATCAGGCTGCCCACGAGCGGCAGCTTTTCGTACAACTCCTCGGCCGCATCCCAGTAGTCCCTGTGCATGTCGACCCGGCCGTCTCGCGCGAAGCGCAGGTGCGAAGCGCCGCGGATGGTCTGCGTGGTTTGCATGTCGAAGCGCTTCATGCGAAACCTGAAATCCCAGGTGAGGAAGGCCTGGCTGCCCTGCTGCACCGCCTCGATCACCGCGAACCGCGGTTGCAGGACCTGGATGAACATGTGCCCGAAGATGCGGCGGATCGGCTCGATACCCCGCACTTCGTTGAACGGATCCTTGAACCAGGCCTGGTCGGCGTAGATCTGGTCCAGGCGAGCGACTGCCGCTTCGTCGATGTGCTCGAAAAAGTCGACCACGCGTGCAAGTTCCACCGACAGGTGGTCGCGCGCGGTGCCGTGGTGGTCGGCGGAAGCCATGGCTTCAGAGCCCCGTCATTTTGCGCACTGCGCGAAAGTAGAGCCCGTACGGCACAAGGCGCAGCAATTTCAACCAGCGCGTGAAGCGTTTTGGAAAATGCATGTCGAAATCGCCTCGCCCGAATCCTTCGATGATCTCCGTCGCGGCCTGGTCGGCGCTGATCAATGCCGGCATCTTGAACTGGTTCTGTTTGGTGAGCGGCGTGTCGACGAAACCGGGAGTGATGAGGAACACACCGATGCCACGCGGCGACAAGTCGAGGTAGAGGGTTTCGGCCAGGTTGATGAGCGCCGCTTTCGACGGGCCGTAGGCAAGTGCCCCGGGCAGGCCGCGAAACCCCGCCACCGAAGAGACGATCGCCAGCGCCGGTGCCTCTCGCTCGCGCGCCAGGAAATCCGGCAGCACGGCGGCCAGGCCGCCCACCACGCCGTGGTAGTTGATCGCGAAATGCTCGTTCATCAATGCCAGGTCGAACGCATCGGCGCGCATCGGGCTGTAGGTGCCGGCGTTGAAGATCACCAGGTCGGCACCGCCCCAGGCCTCTCTGATGCGTGCGTAGGCCTCGCTTTGCTGGCCGGCGTGGCGCACGTCGAGCGGCAATACCAGTGCCTGCGGCAAGTCCGCCGCCAGGGCATCAAGCTTTTCGCGACCGCGTGCCGACAGGGCAACCCGCGCACCGGCGACGGCGAGTTGCCGGGCAAGCGCCGCGCCGATGCCGGTGGAGGCGCCTATGATCCAGACGCGCCGCCCCGACCATTGCCGGATGGGAGGGTTGAAAGCCATTTGTCGCCGTGGCGCGGTGCCTACTTGCGCTTCCTGAAGGCCAGGGTGACTTCACCCAGGTACAAGCCGAACTTGCTCATGGCGGCGCGATTGAGCATCACGTCATCATCCATCAGGTACATCCAGTCGTCGAAATTCACATGGTAGCTCTTGTCACCGACCTTGAGGTCGAGCACATAGCGCCAGTTGAGTGCATTGCCGCTGGCGATGCCGATGGCTTCGCCGACCACATCGGCGGCGGTTCCGCTGTAGCGGCCGCCTCCCAGCTTCTTGATGGTCCAAATGCGCTTCTCCTTGGTGCCGTCGGAGTAGCTGAAGTCCTCGTCCAGGGTGCCGGTGTCGCCGTTCCAGGTGCAGCGTATGACCACCGTGAAACGCTTGACCACCTTGCCCTGGCGGTCGGTGAACAGGCCCCAGGCATCGATGGTGCCGGTGAAATAGCGGTCCAGTTCGAGGATCGGCTTTTCGGCACGATAGTCGTCGGGTGTGACGCTGGCGCAGCTGGCCAGGAGAAAAAGCGTTGCCAGTGCAAAGATCAGGCGTTGCAGACCACGCAGCATGGAGTTTCCTTTCGAAGTTTTCTAAAGGCGCACGCGCCAAAGACCGATGATGGCGAGAAATTTGAGTGCGCAAGGCAACAGGCAATACAGAGCCGCCAGCGCGGCACCCGCGCCGGCCAAGCCGGGCCGGTAGCCCAGCCATTCAAGCAGCGGCAAAGCCAGGCCGGCGGCCAGCGCGAGGTTGAGTTTGGTGACCAGATTCCAGATGCCGAAATAGGCGCCTTCGGCACCGCGGGCGTTGTCTGCCTCGATGGCGTCAGCCAACAGCGCAGGCGGCAGTGCCAGGTCGGCACCGAGCGCGGCACCGGACGCCACCGATATCAGCGCGAATGCCCACAGGTCACCGCTGCCCAGGGTATAGGCCCATACAAACGCCGCGATCGCCAGCATCATCGATGCCAGCCACGCGCGACGCTTGCCGATGCGCGCGGCCAGGCGAACCCAGAGGGGCAGCGCCAAGGCGGCACTGATGAAATACAGTGCCAGGAACATTCCGCTTTTTTGTTCCAGATCAAGCACGTCGGCCACGAAAAACAGGAACAGGGTGGCGGGGATCGCCGAGGCGATGCCGTTGAGCGCAAATACCGCAAGCAGCCGACGAAAGCGCCGGCTGGCGAATGCGCCTGCGGTGCCGCGCGGTTTTGCTCGGGCCATGTCGATCGCCGCCGGCGTCGCGGGCGGGCGGTGCAAGGTGGCGGCGGCGCACACTGCGAGCAGCAGCACGAACACCGCCGCGGTTGCTGGCAGGCCTTGCTCAACCGTCGGCGCGAAGATCTGCGGCAGCAATGAAGCCAGGATCACGCCGACCAGGCCGAAGGCTTCGCGCGTAGCGGTGATGGTGGTGCGCTCGGCGGCCACACCAATGCGCGCGCCCCAGGCCTGGTAGGCGATGCTGGCCGCCGAAAAGCCCAGTGTCACAATGCTTACCGCAGCCACCAGCCAGAGCGCAAGCGAGATGCCGGGCGGCGGATTGAAAAGCGCGAGCATGCCCAGCGCCAGCGGAATCAAGGCCAGGCCGATGAACCTGGACGGACTGGCGGCACGATCGGAGGCGGCACCAAGCCACGGATCGATCAGCCCATCGGCGACGCGCGCGGCCAGCAAGACGGCGCCGGCGGTAGTCAGGGAAAGGCCGAGTCCGGCGTAAAACTTCGGTGCGAACACGTAAATCGGCAGGGCCGCGAACGCCAGCGGCAGTCCAAGTGCGCCGAACGACGCCAATTGCAGGCGCCCGAGCGGCGTCGCGGCCCGCGCGCCGCTCATTTGCTCGCAGACGTGGTGCCGATGAGCCGGTTGCGCAAATCCGGGGCCGAGGTGCGTGGATCGAGCCATATTGCGAAGAAGGCTCGTTTCAGGCGCTCGTTGGCGATGCTGCCTATGGGGCGGCCATTGTGGAAAAACTGCGCGGGCCCGCTGGCGGCCTGCACGCCGGCCAGACGGTCACCGTTGCGCACGTCGGGAAACAGTCCCGTCAGTACATCCAGCCATTCGCCAGCTTCCGCGTCAGAGGCCAGGCCCAGCTTGCGAATCTCGCCGATACTGCGCTCGGCGATGCTGGCGCCCTTGAAGGTGCGCGCATATGTCAGCTCCAGCGCCAGCGGAGCGTTCTCGACGAAGCGGGCGTTCTCGGCGTAGAGGACGGCGTCGTAGGCATGGAACCCGAACCAGGTCAGGCGCCCGGCACCGACCCGTTGCGCGCCGGGAATCAGGTTGCTGATATGGGTGTCTGCCGGACCCGCAGCGCGGACGTCGGACGCGCAACCGCCGCCGGCCAGAAGCGCGCCCGCCAGCAGCATTCCGAGGGCGATTCGCATGTGGCGTCTGCCGGATGGTTGAGTGTTCATCGGGAGCGCGGCGTGTGGATCAGTTCGAACTGCAATACATCTGTCGAACCCGCATTGAACGCGCCTTCGCAATAGGCCAGGTAAAACTCCCACAGCCGGATGAAGCGGTCGTCGAAGCCGTTGCCTCGTACCGCGGGCAGCGCCGCCATGAAGCTCGCGCGCCAGCGGCGCAGTGTCTCGGCATAGTCGCGCCCGAAACGGAACTCGTCCGCAACCAACAGGCCGGCGGCGGCGGCGCGCGCACGGAACGCGGTGGGGCTGGGCAGCATGCCGCCGGGAAAGATGTACTGCTGGATGAAGTCGGTACCTTTTCGATAGCGCTCGAACAAGGCCTCGTCGATGCTGATGCTTTGCACGATGGCGCGCCCGCCTGCCTTGAGGTTGCGGCGAATGCAGGCGAAGTACTCATCCCAGTATTGTTCGCCCACCGCCTCGAACATTTCGATCGACACCACGTGATCGAAGTGGCCATGCATGTCGCGGTAGTCGCGCAGATGCAAATCGACGCGGTCGGCCACGCCGGCTTGTGCGAGTCGTTCACTGGCGAAGCGCAACTGCTCGCCCGAGAGGGTAAGCCCGGTCACGCGCACACCGAATTCACGCGCCGCGATTTCCGCGAAACCGCCCCAGCCGCAACCGATCTCGAGAATCGTGTCGCCCGGGTTCGGCGCCAGCCGGTGCAGGATGCGCCGAACCTTGGCCGCTTGCGCCTGTTCGAGATCGAGCTCGTGGTTGCCCGCGAAGAGGGCGCTCGAGTAGGTCATCGACCGATCGAGCCAGAGCTTGTAAAAACCGTTGCCCAGGTCGTAATGCGCCTCGATGTTCTTCTTCGCACGCGCCGGCGTATTGCGGTTGAACCAGTGCTTGAGGCGGTAAACGCTGCCGGCGATCAGGGAACCGAAGATCACTTTTTCAAGCGCATCGCGATTGCGGCAAAACAGTTCCACCATGCCCGCGGGATCGTCGGAATGCCAGCGGCCATCCATGTAGGTTTCGGCAAAACCGATGTCCCCGCCCTTGAGGCAGCGTTCGAGAACCTGCCAGTCGTTGAGGGTGAGGCGCAGTTGCGGGCCTGCAGCATCGCCGAAACGGCGATTGAATCCGCCCGGTCCGATAAGGGTGAGACTGCCTCCCTTGAGGCGATCGAGAAACGCCAGAACGATGCGTGTTGCATACGGCAGCGAGGTCTGCGTGACGCGCTCTATGGTTTGAGTGGTGCTCATTTTTGGGTGGATGTTCCGGAACGAGTCAGCGGGTAACGAAAAGCACCGGCGGCGCCGGTTTGCGGATGAAGGGCATGCCCTTCGCCAGGAGCTTCAGGGCCTGCAGGTGGATGCGTGCGACCACCGTCAGCGTCATCAGGGGATGTGTAGCGAAGGCCCGCAACAGCGACGCGGCCGAGAAGTCGCGCGCCGCTCCGCTGACACTGGTCAGCAGCAGGTCGCCTTGGCTGTCGTGATAGTCGATGCGCGCCACGATCTGCATGCGACCGCCACGTCGGGCCGCGTGGAAACGAAAGCGGTAGGCGCCCTCGACATGACAAAAAGGCGATACGTGGAATACTTTTGTCGCCGCCAGCGGCTGACCGTTGCGGATGAAACGGCCGTCGGGGCTTTGCAGCAAGTAGCAATGTCGTTCGCCAAAGGTGTTGTTGACTTCGGCGACGATGGCTCGCAAGCGCCCGTTGGCTGCGTGGCAATACCAGAAGCTGACGGGGTTGAAAACATAACCCAGCACGCGCGGAAAAGTCTGCAACTCGATCTCGCCATCGGCGTCGGCGATTCCTTCAGCGGCAAGGAGTTCGCGGATCCACAGCGCCGGGGCCCGGCCGTCACCGTGATCGGCGAAATGGAAGCTCAGCAGATTGAAACGGTTGACCGAAAATACCGGATTGGACAATTCGTCCAGGCGCGACAGCGGAAAGCGCAGGTAAAAGACCGGATAGCGAAAGGCGTTGACGACCGGTCGCAATCTGCGATGCAGAACCATGCCTGAGTAAAGCCAGTCGCGCATCGCGTTCAGGCAGCCTGGCGCAGACTGGTGGTCGCCTGCTGGTCGATGCTTGTGGCAACGCCCAGGCCGGACTTCAAGCCATCTTCGTGAAAACCGTAGCCGGTCCAGGCGCCGGTGAACCAGAGCCGGTCCACGCCCTGTATTTCAGGCAGGCGCTGCTGGGCGGCAATTGCGGCTAAGTCGAACACTGGGTGCGCATACTCGATTCGTTGCAGCAAGTGTTCGGCACGCGGGGCCGTGGATGGATTGAGGGTGACTACCACCGGCGTGCGGAAGGGCAGGGGTTGCAGCTTGTTGATCAGGTAACTCACCGCGACCGGGCGTTGGATAGCGGCTTGTGCATCATCATTGGATGGCGCAGCACTCAGATAGTTCCATGCGGCCCAGACGCGTTTGCGTCGCGGCAGCAGCGCGGGGTCGGTATGCAGGTAGGCGACGTTCGGCTGATAGTGCACCGCGCCCAGGATTCGCCGCTCGGCCTGACTGGGCGCCTCCAGCAGCGCCAGCGCCTGGTCACTGTGACAGGCCAGGACGACCTGATCGAAATGCTCGACCTGCGGCGGGCGATGGCATGTGCTGCTGTGTACCTGCACACCGGCGCCGCTACGCACCACGCGCCGCACCGCGCAGTTCAGACGGATGTCGGCAAGCGGCGCCGCAAGCCGCCTTACATATTCGCGGCCGCCGCCCTGCACGGTGCGCCATTGCGGGCGATCGGTAACCTGCAGCAGTCCGTGGTTGTGGCAAAAGCGCGCGAAGGTGGCAAATGGATAAGCCAGCATGGTGGCCGTTGGGCAAGACCAGATCGCGGCCGCCATCGGCAACAGATACCAGTCACGAAAAGCGCTGCCGTAGCGCCCGCGCTCCAGGTAATCGCCCAGCGAGTCGCCCGCAGCCACCTGGGCCGTGGCCGCCGCGGAGGCGTCGCGATTGAAGCGCGCGATGTCCAGCAACATGCCGATGAAGCGCGGTCGCAACAGGTTCGACGGTTGGGCGAACACGGTCGCAAGGTTGGTGCCGGCCCATTCCAGCTTTCCTCCCAGGCTTACCGAAAACGACATCTCGCTTGCAGCTGTCGGCACGCCAAGTTCTGCAAACAGTCGCACCAACTGCGGATAAGTACGGTCGTTGAAGACGAGAAAGCCGGTATCGACCGGGTGTTCCATGCCATCAACTCGAACATCGACAGTGTTGGTGTGACCGCCCAGATAATCAGCCGCTTCAAACAGGGTTACCTGCCGTCGGCGGTGCCGGGTCAATTCATGGGCGCATGAAAGCCCCGCGATGCCGCTGCCGATGACCGCAATTTTCATGATGGTGGCGTATACATTTTATTGACCAGCCAAACTATAGCCAAATTACGCACGTGCGTTAGCACCGGATGCGCGATCGCCGTCACAAGCGCATCCAGCCGCAAGGTACCCGGGGTGTGGCCACGGGTTTCGCTCCGCCGATCCGGAGAGCGAGTCACAACGCGCTTGCCGTTTGCAACAGCGGTTTCATGCAGGCTGGCGTTTGTCGTGTTCGATCAGCGCATAGGCGGAGTGGTTGTGAATCGACTCGAAATTCTCGGACTCGACCGTGAATGCGCTGATGCGCGTGTCAGCCGCAAGTTCGAGCGCGATATCACGCACCAGATCCTCGACAAACTTCGGGTTTTCGTACGCCCGTTCAGTGACGTACTTCTCATCGGGGCGCTTGAGCAGGCCGTAGAGTTCACACGAGGCCGCGCGTTCGGCGATCGCGACCAACTCGCCAATCGCCACTGGTTCGGCGAGAAGCGCCTTGAGCGTTACATGCGAGCGCTGGTTATGTGCGCCGTACGCCGAAATCTCCTTCGAGCACGGGCACAGGCTGGTGACCGGGACCAGGACCTGCAACCAGTACTCCACCGGCAGGTCGGCCCGCCGCCGTTCGCGCCGCAGCGTGATGTCGTAGTCCATCAGGCTTGCCACACCTGATACCGGTGCGGTCTTGGTGATGAAATACGGAAAGCGCATTTCAAGATAGCCGGTCGGCGCATCGAGGCGATCGAGCATGCGGTCGAACATGTCGGAGAACCCGGTGGTCGAAATGTCCTGGCCGTGTTTTTCCAGGATTTCGATGAAGCGCGACATGTGCGTGCCCTTTTGATCAGCCGGCAGGCCCACGTACATGTCCACGCTCGCCACCGTCATGTTGATGGTGCCGTCCATGGACTGCACCTTGACCGGATGGCGAATGTCCTTGATGCCAACACGTTGAATCGCCAGGCTGCGCAAGTCTGGGGAAGCCTGGACATCGGGCAGGGGCAGGCGTTCGGGTGCGTTCATGGTGGTGTTTTTAAAGAGAATTAAAAATCAATTGAAAGGAGAGATCGTTTTAAACGGATGGCACCTTGAAAACCAGGACTTGATTCAAAATCCAAAAATAACCACAATTTGTCTAGGTCAAAATTAGTGCTTGGAGTAATATATGAACTCGTTCAGGGTTTGTCAAACGAAATGTCTTGGACAAAATGATGCAACAAAAGCCGGTCTTTGAAGTCATGAATGCCTCGGCCGAGGCGCCAAGCCTTGCTGCGGTCGGCATGGCGATGGGGATTGGTGCGGTAGAGCGCGATACCGGCCTTTCCAAAGACACATTGCGGGTTTGGGAAAAGCGCTATGCGTTCCCCAAGCCCAGCCGCGATGCGTTTGGCGAGCGCCTGTACTCGCGTGAGCAGGTCGAAAAACTGCGCGCCATCAAACGCCTGATGGACTGCGGGTTTCGCCCGGGCAAGATCATGCATCACGGCGTTGCCGAGTTGAATGCGCTCGGTCAGCGAAGCGAGTCCGGGGCCAGCAAGGCCTGCGCGCTGCCTGAATTGGACAACTTCCTTACCTTGGTGCGCACGCATCAGGTCGAGGAACTGCGTCGCGCACTCGGACAGGAAGTTGCCAGGGGTGGGCTGGGGCACTTCGTCACGTCCTTGGTGCGGCCGCTCAACGTAGCCATTGGTGAACTCTGGATGCAGGGCAGCCTGGAGATTTTTGAAGAGCATCTGTACACCGAGTCGCTGCAGGTTGTGTTGCGCAACGCGATTGCCAACGTGCCACGCACTCCCGTGGCGCCGCGCGTGATGCTGACCACACTTCCGAACGAGCAGCACGGCCTGGGGCTCCTGATGGCTGAAGCGATGTTGGTTCTCGAGGGGGTCCATTGCGTTTCGCTCGGCGTTGAAACCCCGGTTTGGGATATCGTGCGAGCAGCGGTATCGCAGAAGGTCGACATCGTCGCGCTTTCGTTCAGCCAGGCATATCCGCCCGCCCAGGCCGTCGACGGAGTCACTGAACTGCGCCGCCATCTGGCCGATGGCGTCGAACTCTGGATTGGCGGTGCTTCCGAAGCCCTGGTCCGACGCTTAACCGGCGGAATGCTGGCAATCAACGATTTGCGGGGCATCGCGCCGGCTGTTGCCAAATGGCGCCTGCAGCGCGCCGGCTGAGCGCGGTCGACTGAATCCGCATGATGTGCTTGGCAGGGGTTTTCCCGGCTACGAATGAACCGCGCCGGCACTGAAGAGCCTGGAGCACTGGAGCGTCGTTCCGCGGGATCTGCTTTTGCGCCGCAGCGATCTTGCTTGGTTGGCTGGATTCCCTGTAGTCGTGGCGTAGTGGGGCTTTGCTAAAATCCGGCTATTGATCGCGCAGATTCCATCCGGAGCGGCGCGCAAGGGAGTTAAACATGCTCTATCCGGAATTGTTCAAAACCCTCGAAGCCGTGCGCTGGAACATGGAAACCGATGTCCCATGGGAGTCTTTCGACTCCGCCCGGCTGTCCGACGAGCAGGCGCGCACCATCAAGATGAATGCCATCACCGAGTGGGCGGCGCTGCCCGCCACCGAGATGTTCTTGCGCGACAACGTCGACGATTCCGACTTTTCGGCCTTCATGAGTGTGTGGTTTTTCGAAGAGCAAAAGCATTCGTTGGTACTCATGGAATATTTGCGCCGCTTCAGCCCAAGCTTCGTGCCCACCGAGGCCGAGTTGCATGCGGTGCGCTTCAAGTTCGATCCGGCACCGGCGCTCGAGACCTTGATGCTGCATTTTTGCGGCGAGATTCGCCTGAATCACTGGTACCGGCGCGCATCCGATTGGCATACCGAACCGGTAATCAAGCACATTTATGGCCTGATCTCGCGCGACGAGGCGCGCCACGGCGGCGCCTATCTGCAATACATGAAGCGCGCGATTGGCCGTTTCGGCGATCAGGCACGTGCCTCTTTCGCCAAGATCGGCGTCTTGATGGCATCGAGCAACCGCACCGCCCAAGCCCTGCACCCGACCAACCTGCATGTCAATGCATCAATGTTTCCCGAAGACACCGTACAGTCGAAGCTGCCCGATCCTTCGTGGCTCGAGCATTGGTTGTCGGGCCAGATCGACTTCAACCGCGAGTGGGAAAACAAGGTGGTTGAGCGCATTCTGCACAACGCCTCGATCCTTTTCGATCGCACGTTCGAGTCGGTGCAGGACCTCAACAAGTATCGCAAAGAGGTCACCAGGCGTCTGGGTGCAAAGCTCAACGAAACGCTGGCGCCGCCACCGCTTGCGACCTGAGCCTCTGGCAGCCATCCCGCGCCGGTAAAATGCGGTCAGACCCGGATTTTCCGGGCCGGCAGCCGCCGCAGTGCGGATTTCAGGTTCTATTTCACCATGCCCATCACGTTTTTCTACGGCTCCGGTTCGCCGCCGGCCTGGCGCGTCTGGCTTGCGCTTGAATTCAAGGGCCTCGCTTACGATTTGCACGTGTTGTCGTTCGATGCCGGCGACACCCGCAAGGCGGATTTTCTCAGGGTCAATCCGCGTGGCCGGGTGCCGGCGATCATCGATGGGGACTTCGCGCTGTATGAAGCCAACGCGATTGTCGAATATCTGGAGGAGCAATACCCGGCGACACCGCAAGTGTTTCCGGGTACCACCCGCGAGCGGGCGCGGGCGCGGCGCTGGATCTCCGAAATAGATGATGGCTGCGCACCCGCCGTCCACGCGCTGGGCGCGGCCATTTCAGCGTCCAGGGGGCCGCGCGAAGGCGCCGCCATCGACGCGGCACGCCAGGCGGTGCAAGACGAGTTGAAGCTCGTAAGCGGTCTCATGCAAGGCGACTACCTGACTGGCGGGCGACTCACCGCCGCCGATTTCGCGCTTTATCCGCAGCTGGCGCTGCTGGCGCGCTACGATGTGCGCAAGGCCGAGCTCGGCCTGATCGCGGCGTGCCCGCAACGCCTTCGCGACTGGATGGCGCGCATCGAAGCCCTGCCGTTCGTAGCCGCGACCGTTCCACCCCACTGGAAAGCCGAGTGACAGGCATGATCGCGGCGCCCGCCTTTGAAGCCAAGCTATGCACTCTGACTGAACTGGGCGCACGCGCCGCGCTCCTGCCGCGCGCACTGGTGTTTACCAACGGCGTGTTCGACCTCTTGCACCGCGGTCATGTGACCTACCTGGCGCAGGCGCGCGCGCTCGGCGCCAGTCTGATCGTGGCCGTCAACAGCGATGCGTCGGTGAAGCGACTGGGCAAGGGCTGCGACCGGCCGATCAACAACGAAGAGGATCGCATGGCCGTGCTTGCGGCCCTTGAATGCGTGAGCCTGGTGACGTGTTTCGCCGAGGACACGCCCTTGAACGCCATCCTCGCCGCAAGACCGGATGTGCTGGTCAAGGGCGGTGACTGGAACGTCGATGCGATTGTCGGTGCCGCCGAAGTGCGCGCCTGGGGCGGCCAGGTGCACTCGATTCCGTTCCTGTTCGAGCGTTCAACCACGGCGACGCTGGCCAAAGTCCGGGCCGCTCCCTGATGTGCGACTGGCATCGCAAGCGGCGGATCGACGCTCGCGGGGCACAGCATGTAGGGCGTTGTGTCGATGCGATGCATCTGGTGCGGAGCATGCTGAACATGGTGCGCCTGGTCGTGGTGGCGATGTGCTGCTGCCTGTGGGCTGGCTTGCAGGCACCCGCGGCTTCGGCGCAGGCACGCATTGCCGGGTCGTTCACCCAGGGCGGCCCTCTCGTTGGCACGCCGGCGTGGTCGGTCCGGGGCGGCGCTGCGCGCCCCGGTTTCGCCGCGCATCGATGGGTCTGTCATCCGGGGTGGGGTGCTTGCCTTGCGGGCACCGAATTGCGCCTGATACTCGAACGTCAACACCGATTCGATGCCCTGAGATACGAGGCGCCAGCCGATCCGGACCCGTTGTCACGAGGCTTGTGGCGGGTGCCGCCGTACGCCTATCTGCCGCCGCCCACGCCCGAGGATCAGATTGTGCCGGCCTATCGCGATCGCAGCGTCCTGCGACCGGAGTTCCGGGACCGCGGCAAGCCGCTTGACTGAGGAGGGCAGCGGCCTGCGCGGCGGCGCGCAGGCGGCAGGGTTGACGTGCGCCGTTCAGCCTTTCTTGTCGTCGCTCTTGCGTTCTTCCGCAGGGCAGTCCCTGAAATCCTGCGCGCCGAACTCCTTCCTTAGGTCGGTCAGTTTCGCCCTCAGCGCGTCGTCGACTTCGCGAAACTGCAGGATGGTCTTGGCCACTCGCGTTTCCCTTTCCGCCGCACGCGCGGACCTGACACCGCGCTTGGCCAGTGCTTCGAGGTGGTTGCGCGCTGCTTCTTCAGTCTTGAAAACCCCCAGCGAAATTGCCAGTTTGTTCGGGCCATCCTCGTTGATCACGAAAAAATCGCTGATGCCCAGTTGTTTCAACTCCGCGCCCTTCTTGTCAGCGACGGGCTTGTTGGGCTGCGGCGGCAGGAATACCCACCAGCCCGCGGTCTCATCGGTCTTGCGCACGCTGAACCTGGGGGATGGGTTCATCGCCGCCAACAGCACCTGGGCGCGTTCGAAGTCCTGCGCCGGAAATGCGCCCCATTCCAGGCAAGCCGGCGGCTTGGGCGTCTTGCCTACGAGCGCACGGGCCTGATCGGCCGAGACGATGCGGATTCTTTCCGGGGCGATTTCCTGGGTCAAGCGTCCCGGCTCGCCGACGGTCTCCTGACCAGCGCCGATATAACCGGCGTGCCAGGCGTAGAACAGCAGATTGGCCAGCACCAGCAGAAAGAACAGGGCACGCATGGTGGCGTTTGCTTAAACGTGTTTCACAGCGTCAGGCTGATCCGGTGCAGACCTTCGAGTACCAGATTGTCGTGATAACGATAGGGAATCGAAAGCCGCGGCGCCACGGTTCTGCCGGCGCCACCGGAAATCACGCACCTGAGATCGCCGTATTCGGCGCGATGGCGTCGAAACAGGCGCTCGATCGTACCGGCTTGCGCATGCTGGCAACCCGAAGTGATGGCGTCGACGGTCTGGGTAGGGTGGTTGAGATATTCGCCATCGGCGTCGGGCAAGGCGGCGGTATTGGTGTGCAGGGAACGCAGCATCAGACCCATGCCGGGCAGGATGTTGCCGCCCAGGAAGTGCCCTTCTGGCGACAGCAGGTCGATGGTCGTCGCCGTGCCGCACACCACCACCAGCACTGGATCCTGCGGCACCAGTGCGCGCGCGCCGATCAGGGCGGCCCAGCGGTCGGTGCCCAACTGCGCAGGGTTGCGGTAACCATTGCGTACCCCGCACTGTTCCTCACGCGATGCGATCCAGTGGATCGGCCCGCCGGCATTGGCGTAGGCCGGCCATACCTCGAGGGCGCGCAACAGCGGGTTGCGCACCCGCGTGCCGGCCACGTTCGATACCACCACCAGTCTGGGCGCCGCGTGGCCGCGAAAATCGTCCGCCAGACCGGAAATCTCCTCGATCAACATGCGCCCGCCGCCGGTCTGGGTCGCCAGCGCCTCGGATTGCAGCGGCGCGGGCGTGTGGCGGCTCCATTTGATGAAGGTGTTGCCGACGTCGATCAGCAGGCTTTCGGGGACGGACATGAGCCTGATTCTACGTGAGCGCGCTTTTGCCGATGCCTGCCGGCGCGTGTGGCGCCGGCAGTTTGCGGTAGCGATAGACCGACAGATCGGCGTTGGTCACGCCTTCGCCCTGGCATTCGACAATGTGGCTGGCGATCGGCTTGAAGCCGGCGCGATAGTGGATGCGGCTCTTGAGCACGATAAAGCGCTTGCGCGTGGGCTCGATGCCGCAGTGGCGGAAGATCACCAGGTCGAAAGGTTCGTGGTGCAGGCTGGTGATGACGATCTGCACCCGCCCGCGCACGCCGCTTAACTCCAGCACGGCGGTCGGACCCAGGTGCGACTTCAATCCCGTGTACATGGGGCCGCGAAACACGATCTCGCCGTCGGTGATGGCACGCACCCGGCCCGACAGCGTGAGCGGCCGGCCAAGCAGGCCTACGCTGGGCATGTCGGTCGCACCGCCCAACGCGAGAGTGATGTTGTTGCCGATGCCCGCGGCGATCATCTTCTGCACGGCTATCGGGTCGCGGATTGGTGCGATCGCCACATCATCCAGCCCCTGCTTCAATACCTCGGCGACCACCGCCATCACATCCTGGGTGCCGCCGGAGCCGCAATTGTCGCAATGGTCGATCAACAGCACCGGTCCGGCCGGGTTGTCGCGCCCCAGGGCATGCGCGCGTGCGACATCGCGGGCCAGCAGGGTGGGCACGTAGGTGTACTCGGTGGCGCGTGCGCTGGCGATGCGCAACATGGCATCGCACACCGCCTGCGCGGCGGCTTCGCCGCCGGATTTCAGTGCATCGCCCACCACCACCACCGATAGTGCGGTGAACGGAGTATCGGCATGGGCAAACGCCGGCAACAGGCTGGCGGCCAGCACTTGACCGCTGCGTTCCGCGTCGCGGGCAACCGTGAGGATTGCGCCCGAGGGGCCGTCTTCCGGCGCATGGCGCATGATTGAAGGCACCAGCGGCAGGCGCCCCCACTTCATCACCGGGCGCACGCGCCCCTTCAGGGCATCGATCAGGATTTCGCCCGCCAGGCGCCCGGTTTCGTACATATCCACATGCGGGTAAGTCTTGTAGGCCGTGATCACCGTGGCCAGACCCACGGTCGCAGGCGAGAGGTTGGTGTGGTAGTCGAACGCCACCGCGATGGGTGTGGCCGGTGCAATAGCGCGCACGCGGCGCAGGATCTCGCCCTCGGCATCGTCGCAATCCTCGACCACCATGGCACCGTGCAGGTCGAGAAAGATGGCGTCGCAGCCCGCCCGTACCGCGGCTTCCAGCGGCCGCACCAATTGTTCGAAGGTGGCACGGCTGCAGGCCGCCGAAGGCCAGGATTCGGCCGCCACCGGCGTCACGATCTCGGCGCCTTCGCGCAGCGCGATGTCGATGAATGCCGCCATCGGCGTGGCCGAGCCTTCGAAGGCGGCGCGCGCATCACGGCCGAACGCCGGGCCGTGACCGTGGCCGAAGCGCGCAAGTGACGTTTCGATCGGCGAGAAGGTATTGGTTTCGTGCTTGATCAGGGCGATGACAAAGCGCTGCGGCATGGTCTTTTTCCTCAGCCGAACTGCGGCCCCAGCGGGCGCAGGCGCAAGCCGCGGCGCAGGTGCTTCCAGTTGAATTCCGCCGGGTCGGTCAGCGCCGGGCCGGGTGCCTTCACCACCAACACCTCGCGCGCGATCGGCTGGAAGTCCGCGCGAAAATGCACCGAACTCTTGAGCGCGACCATGCGTTGCATTTTCGGTTCGATGCCGACATGGCGAAACATTTCCTGATCGGCTGTCTGGCATTTGGTGGTGGCGAGCACCACGCGCACACCCGGCGCGTCAACGCTGCGCAGGGTCGCCATCGGCCCCATGTGCAGCTTGAAGTTGCGGTAAAACGGCCCGCTACCGGTGAAGTTGCCGTCGCCCAAGGCCTCAACCTTGAAACGCGAGCGCACCGGCACGATGCCGGCAACGCCGGAAATCGCGCCCAGCGAGAACGAAGCCGTATTGCCCAGGCCAATCTGATGCGCGAACCTGGCCGCTGGCGGATCGATCAGCATGCCCAGCACCGCGTCGGCCGGGCGCATTGCCAGCATGGCCGCCAGCAGTCCGGTGCTGTCACCATTGCCGCCGGCGCCCGGGTTGTCCTGGGTATCGGCCAGTACGGTCGGCAGGCCTACGCTGCCTGTCTGCATGGCGCGGCGAATCGCCGCGTCCGGAGCGAATAACTCGAGTGCGAAGTCCTTCTCGGCATCCACGATTGCGCCGCCCAACACAAGCATGGCTGCCTCGAGCGCTGCCTCATCGGGACCGTAACCGCAGATCGACATGCCGCATTCGGCGAAATCCGCCATCGGGAAGCCGGGCGCGAATGAAAGCGTCACGCCGTGCCGGCGGTCCAGCGTGTCGATCAGTGCGTACAGGCTTTTGCAGGGCTCGATGAAGCTGCATTGCGACGGAATGCCGGTCAGGTAGTCGAAGGTCTGGAACGCCTTTGCCGGCCGCCGCCCGCTGGCCAGCATATGGTTCAGCAGACCGGCCGCGCGCGCGCCGGTTTGCGCCATGTCCACATGCGGATACGTGCGGTAGATTGCCAGCGCATCGGTCAGCGCGATCATCTGCCGTGTCACATTGGCATGCAGGTCGAGGCTGACCACGATCGGCACGCGCGGCCCGACGGCGGCGCGCACCCGACGCAGCAGTTCACCCTCGCCGTCGTCGAATTGCGCGGACACCATCGCGCCGTGCAGGTCGAGATAGACGCCATCGACCGGCAAGGCGGCCTGCAAGCGATCGACGATGCCGCCGGCGACGCGCTCGAAGGCGTCTACCGTCACCCGGTCCGACGGCGAGGCCGCAGCCCACACCAGGCCCACGGTCTGGTGACCGGCCGCGTGCAGTGCGTCGATCGCACCGGCCGCGGGGATGTTGGCGCCAGCCACGGCGCGCGCGATGTCCGGGCCGAAACAGATGCCCGGCCAGCCACCGCCCGACTCGAATGCCGCGTAGTCCGCCACACTGGGGGCGAAGGTGTTGGTCTCGTGCTGAAAACCGCCTACAGCGATGCGCGCCATGCCGGGATCCCGCAGGTCAGGGTTTGAGAAAGGTCTTGAGGCGGGAAACCACTTCGCGCAGCGCGGGGATGCCGATGGTGTAAGTCAGCCGCACGTATTTGTGGGCGTCGTTGTCGCCGAAGTCGCGTCCCGGCGTGATCGCCACGCCGGCGCCATGCAGTACTTGCGTGCAGAAGGCGAAGCTGTCGGCGGAGAACTTCGAGACATCCGCATACACGTAGAAGGCGCCCTCAGGCATGCCGGGGATTGCAAAACCCAATTCCCGCAGGGCGGGCACGAGGTAGTCGCGCCGCGCCGCGAACTCGGCGCGCCTGGCCTCATAAATGGCAAGGGTGTCGGGTGCGAAACAGGCGAGCGCCGCATGCTGGGCGATGGTCGGCGGGCAGATGAACAGATTCTGCGCCAGTTTCTCCACATGTTTCATGTGGCTGGTGGGGGCGATGAGCCAGCCCAGGCGCCAGCCGGTCATGTTGAAGTACTTCGAGAAGCTGTTGATGACGAACACATCTTCGCCCAGTTCCAGCGCGCTGCGTTCCTCGATAAAGCGGTCACGCTCGTCACGCCCGTAGGTGAGTCCGTGATAAATCTCGTCGACCACCAGCGCACCGCCACGCGCCCGCACGATGCGCCCGATGTCTCGCAGAGCGGCGGCGGGCACGGTGGTGCCGGTCGGATTCGACGGCGAGGCCAGCATGACGCCCCGCGTACGCGGTCCCCAATGGCGTTCGACGAGGTCGGGCGTCAACTGATAATTATCGGCCGCGCCGCAGGGGATCAGGCGGGTGCTGCCGCCGAACAGCGAGACAAAACGGCGATTGCACGGGTAGGTCGGGTCCGGCATCAGCCACTCGTCTCCCGGATTCACCAGTGTGCCGAACAGGATCAACATCGCACCCGAAGCGCCGGCTGTGACCGCCACCCGGTCCGCAGGCAAAGCCAGGCCGTGGCGTGTGCCGTAGAACCCGGCGATCGCCGCGCGCAGGGGTTCGATGCCCAGGGCGACGGTGTAGTGGGTATCGCCGCGCTGCATGGCGGCAGCCGCCGCTGCCTGTACCGCATCGGGGGCGGTGAAATCCGGCTCGCCGACACACAGGTAGATGATCGAGCGCCCGGCGTGTTCCAGCGCGCTGGCCTCGCGCATCACCTCCATCGCGTAGAACGATTCAATCCCCGCCATGCGCGCGGCGACGGCAATCGACGGCGCGACGGTGACCCTTGAATCCATGGCAGCTAGGCGCATTGCGTAAAGCCGCGATTCTAGCCGCTGAAGCCGCGCGGCAGCCGTTTCGCTTTACCGCGCGTGTTGCAACCGGGGTAGACTTCACGGCCGGATTTCGCCCGGCTGCCCCTGGTGCGGCGGGACTCACGGCGATCCCCGCAATTGGCAGACCCGTCCAAAGAACGCAGCGAGAACAAGGCATGACCAAAGAAACCGACGAGCAGCTCAAAAAAGCCGCGCTTGACTACCACCGTTACCCGAAGCCCGGCAAGATTTCGGTCACCCCGATCAAGCAGCTGATCAACCAGCGTGATCTGGCATTGGCCTACACGCCCGGCGTGGCTTTCGCTTGTACCGAAATCCAGAACGATCCGACCCAGGCGCGCAACCTTACCGCCCGCGGCAACCTGGTCGGCGTGATCACCAATGGCACCGCGGTGCTGGGCCTGGGCAACATAGGGCCGCTGGCGGCCAAGCCGGTGATGGAGGGCAAGGCGGTGCTGTTCAAGAAGTTCGCCGGCATCGATGTGTTCGACATCGAAATCAACGAACGCGATCCCGACAAGCTGGTCGATATCATCGCGGCGCTCGAACCCACCTTCGGCGGCATCAACCTCGAAGACATCAAGGCGCCGGAGTGCTTTTATGTCGAAAGGAAACTGCGCGAGCGCATGAAGATCCCGGTGTTCCATGACGACCAGCATGGCACGGCGATCATTGTGGGTGCGGCGATCACCAATGGCCTGAAGGTGGTCGGCAAGGATATCACCGCGGTCAAGCTGGTGGCCTCCGGCGCCGGCGCGGCGGCGCTTTCGTGCCTGGACCTGCTGGTGAAGCTCGGCTTGCCGATGGCCAACATAATCGTCACCGATATAGCCGGCGTGGTCTACAGCGGGCGCCGCGAGGAGATGGATGACAACAAGGCGCGCTATGCCAAGGATATTGCGGCGCGCACGTTGGCCGAAGTGATCGCCGGTGCCGACATCTTTCTGGGGCTGTCCGCTGGCGGTGTGCTCAAGGGCGAGATGGTGAAGAAGATGGCGCCACGACCGCTGATCCTGGCGCTGGCGAATCCGAGGCCGGAGATCATGCCTTCTGAAGTGCACGCGGTGCGCGACGATGCGGTGATGTGCACCGGTCGCAGCGACTTTCCCAACCAGGTCAACAACGTGTTGTGCTTTCCGTTCATCTTTCGCGGCGCGCTCGATGCCGGGGCCACCAGCATCACCGCCGAGATGGAAATCGCCGCGGTGAACGCCATCGCCGAGCTGGCGCAGGCCGAGCAAAGCGAAATCGTGGCGCTCGCCTATGGCACCAGCGACTTGTCGTTCGGACCTGAATACCTGATACCGCGCCCGTTCGACCCGCGGCTGATCGCCAAGGTGTCGCCGGCGGTTGCCAAGGCTGCGATGGAGTCCGGCGTGGCCACCAGCCCGATCGCCGATTTCGATGCCTATCGGGCACAGCTCGAACAGTTCGTGTATCAGTCCGGCCTGCTGATGAAGCCGATCTTCCAGGCGGCGCGTGCGGCGTTTGAGGCGAAAAAGAGAGCGCGCATCGTCCTGGCCGAGGGTGAGGAAGAGCGTGTGCTGAGGGCGGCGCAGGTGATCATCGATGAACGCATTGCGCGACCGGTCATCATCGGCCGGCCGCCGGTGATCGAGCTGCGCCTGGAAAAGTTCGGCCTGCGCATGCGTGCGGGTGTCGATTTCGACCTCGTCGATCCGGCGTTCGATGAACGCTATCGTGACTACGTCGACACCTATCACGACCTCACCAAGCGCCGTGGCGTGACCCTGCAATACGCGAAGATCGAGATGCGCCGCCGCCTGACGCTGATCGGCGCCATGATGATCAGGAAGGGTGACGCCGACGGCATGATCTGCGGTACTTTCGGCACCCATGCCCTGCACCTGCATTATGTCGATCAGGCGCTCGGCCGGCGCGCCGGCTCCAGTCAGTACGCCGCGATGAACGGCCTGATGCTGCCGGGGCGCACGGTGTTCCTCGTCGATACCCATGTCAACCTCAATCCCGACGCCGAGGCCCTGGCCGATATCACCCGCATGGCGGCCGAGGAAATGCGCCACTTCGGCATCACTCCCAAGGTGGCCCTGCTTTCGCACTCCAACTTCGGCACCCTGGACTGCGACTCCGCCATCAAGATGCGTGCGACCCTGGCCCTGCTGCGCGCCGCCGAGCCTTCGCTCGAAGTCGACGGCGAAATGCATGGCGATGCCGCGCTTGACGCCGAGGTCAGGCGTGCGGTGTTGCCGGATTCGACCCTCAAGGGCGAGGCCAATCTGCTGGTGTTTCCAAATCTGGAGGCGTCCAACATCAGCTACAACCTGCTCAAGACCGCAGCCGGCGGCGGGGTCACCATCGGTCCGATTCTGCTGGGCTGCGCAGCCCCGGTGCATATCCTGACGCCATCGGCGACCGTACGCCGGATCGTCAACATGACCGCACTGACCGTGGTGGGCGCGAATTCCGCGCGCTAGCAGACTGTCGGTTCGGGAAGCGCCGGCAACAAACCTGCCGCAGCGGTCCATTTGCCAGCCGGCGCGCTTCACGCCTGGTTACAAACCGTGTGGTCAGGCACGCGTGGATTGCTCCTACAATCGGTGTGATATGGAATCACAAGGCTAGACATCAAGTATGCTCAAGGGACTGCGCGGCAAATGGTGGTGGCTGTTGATCGTGGCGGTGCTGGGCGCCGGCGGCTGGTTCGGCTGGAAGCAATTCGGCGGCAAGGATGAGGCGCAGAAGTTTCGCAGCGCCAAGGTCGAAAAAGGCCCGCTGATCGCCACCGTCGCCGCCACCGGCATTCTCAACCCGGTGGTGTCGGTGTCGGTCGGCTCCCAGGTCTCAGGCCAGATCAAGGAGTTGTTCGTCGATTTCAACTCCGAGGTCAAGAAGGGGCAACTGATCGCCCGCATCGATCCCGAGCAGATCGAGTACCGCATGCGCCAGGCGCAGGCCGACCTTGACGCATCGCGCGCATCGGTCGGCACCCAGCAGGCCAACGTGGCCGTGCAGCGCGCCGAGGTGGCGCGGGCCGATGCCAACCTTGCCGAGGCCCGGCGCGATCTCGAACGCAAGAAGTCGCTGGTGGAGAAGAACTTCATCGCCTCCTCCGAGGCGGAAAAAGCCGATGCGCAGTACAAGGCGCAAGTGGCAGGGCTGGATTCAGCCAGGGCGCAATTGGGCGTGGCGGAAGCTAATTCGCGCAACTCGCTGGCTGTCGTCAAGCAGCGTGAAGCGCAGCTGGCGCAGGCGAAGATCGATCTGGAGCGCACCGCGATCCGCTCGCCGGTCAACGGCATCGTGGTCAAACGATCGATCGAACCGGGGCAGACGGTTGCGGCCTCGTTGCAAGCCCCCGAACTGTTCGTCATTGCGCAGAACCTGGCGGACATGCAGGTCGATTCGGCTATTGACGAGTCCGATGTCGGCCGGGTGCGTGTCGGCCAGAGCACGACATTCACCGTCGATTCGTTTCCGGGCCGCACCTTCAGCGGCACGGTCAAGCAGGTGCGCAAGGCAGCGCAGACCGTGTCGAACGTGGTGACCTATACGGTGGTGATCACCGCCGCCAATCCCGACCTGACCCTGCTGCCCGGCATGACCGCGTCGGTGCGCATCACCACCGACCGGCGCGACAGCATACTCAAGGTGGCCAACAGCGCCCTGCGCTTTCGCCCACCGGGCGTCAACGAGGATGCGCCGGGAGCGGGTGCCACCGCGGCGCCTGCAAGTGCCTCTGGCGGCGGTGCTGGAGCGGCGCCGGGTGGGGGCGGGCGCGGGCAGCTTGGCGCGCAGCGCGAGCGCCTGGTCAGTGAACTCAAGCTCGACGCCGACCAGCAAACCAAGCTCGATGCGATCTTCGCCGGCATGCGCGACAAATTCATGGCGCTGCGCGACATGTCCGAAGCGGAGCGCCCCAAAGCGGCCGAGCGCAATCGCGCCGAGATACGCGAGAAGATCACCGCGATGCTGCGGGAAGACCAACGCAAACGCTATATCGAGATCGTCGCCGAAACCGCCGGTCGGGCGCCCACCCGTGGCCGCGTCTGGATCGCGGGTGCTGACGGCAAGCCGCAACTTGTTCAGGTACGTCTGGGCCTGACCGACGGGACTGCTACCGAGTTGATTGGCAGCGATCTGAAGGAGGGTCAGGAAGTGCTGGTCGGCGTGGCGACTGCACCCGGCAAGTCGGCGGCACCGGCATCGGGCGCGCCACGCGGGCCGCGTTTGCCGTTCTGATGGGCGCTCTCAAGTGAAAACCTGGCGGCGTGCGCAGCGATCTGTGATCGGGAGCAATGGCAACCGGGCGTTTGCATCGCATCAAAGTACACCGAGGGCGCCATGGCCGGGCCGCTGATCGCCACGCGCGATCTGGTCAAGGAATACCGCATGGGCGACAACGTCGTGCGCGCGCTTGACGGCGTCACGCTGACCATCGACGAGGGCGAATTCGTGGCCGTAATGGGTCCGTCCGGTTCCGGCAAGTCCACTTTCATGAACCTGATCGGCTGCCTTGACGGCCCGAGTGCCGGCGATTACCTCCTGGCCGGAGAAAATGTGGCCAAGCTTTCCGGCGATGCCCTGTCGCGCATTCGCAACCAACGCATCGGGTTCGTGTTCCAGCAGTTCAACCTGCTGCCGCGCACCACAGCCCAGGACAATGTCGAACTGCCGCTCTTGTACACCGCGCTGTCCAGGTCGGAGCGCGAGGCGAAGGCGACCAGGCGCCTGGCGCAGGTGGGCCTGGCCAACCGCGCCGACCATCAGCCCAACCAGCTCTCCGGGGGCCAGCAGCAAAGGGTGGCAATCGCGCGCGCCCTGGTCAACGATCCGCTTCTGATCCTGGCGGACGAGCCGACCGGTGCCCTGGACTCGAAAACCAGTGTCGAGGTGATGGCACTATTGCAGGATCTCAATCGCGAGGGCATCACCGTGGTGCTGGTGACGCACGAGGCCGACGTCGCGGCGTTCGCCAGGCGGGTGATTCATTTTCGCGACGGGCGGGTGGTCGAAGACCGCGTCAACGCCGCGGTCGATGCACGTGAGAGGATGCCGGCATGAATCTCTGGTCGACCCTGCGCATCGCGCTCAACGCCCTGCGCGTCAACAAGCTGCGCTCCACGCTCACCATGCTGGGCATCATCATCGGCGTCGGCGCGGTCATCACCATGCTGGCGGTGGGCAACGGCGCGCAGGCGCGGGTGGAAGAGCAGATCAAGTCGCTGGGCAGCAACATCATGATCATTTTCCCCGGCTCGACCACCGCTTCGGGTGCGCGTGGCGGCGCCGGCAGCACGCAATCCTTGACCGAGGACGATGCCGCGGCGATCGTGCGCGAAGTGCCGGAAGTCCAGGTGGCCGCGCCCTCGATGCGCGGGTCGGGGCAGGTGATTTTCGGCAACAGCAACTGGTTCACCACCTTTCACGGCATCAACAACGACTACTTCGAGGCGCGCGAATGGCCGCTTGCGGCCGGGCGCGACTATGAAGGGCCGGAGCTGAGCGGCGCCGGCAAGGTTGCGATCATCGGGCAGAGCGTTCTGGCCAAGCTGTTCGGCGAGAACGCATTGCCCGAGGAAGCCATCGGCCAGACCATCCGTGTCAGGCAAGTGCCGTTCACGGTGATCGGTGTGCTGGCCAAGAAGGGCCAGAGCATGCTCGGCAGCGACCAGGACGATGTGGTGTTCGTACCGTTGTCGACCGCGCGCAATCGCCTGTTCGGCAACCAGGCGGGCAAGCAGCGGCGCATCGGCAGCATGTCGGTCAAGACCCGCGACGGCGCCTCGATGGCCGAGGCCGAGGAAAAAATCCGATCCCTGATGCGCCAGCGACACCGGCTGCAGCAAAACCAGGATGACACCTTCACCATTCGCAACCTGACCGAAATTTTGCAGGCTCAGGAAGCTTCATCGAAAATTCTGGCCCTGCTGCTGGCCGCGGTGGCTGGTGTCTCGCTGCTGGTGGGCGGCATCGGCATCATGAACATCATGCTGGTGTCGGTGACCGAGCGCACCCGCGAGATCGGATTGCGCATGGCCGTGGGTGCGCGGGCGCGCGACATCCTTACCCAGTTTCTGGTCGAAGCGGTGACCCTGGCGCTGATCGGCGGCCTGCTCGGCGTGGCGCTCGGCTTCGGCAGCTCCCTGGCAATCGGCAACTTCGCCGGCTGGCGCGTCGAGATCGACCCCGATGCCGTTCTGCTCGCGGTCGGCTTCGCGGCTGCGATCGGGGTGTTTTTCGGGTTCTATCCGGCGCGCAAGGCGTCGAAGCTGGTGCCGATCGAGGCGCTACGGTACGAGTGAAGTCGCGGAGCTCGGCGTGGAGATGAGCGGCGGAGCCTGAAAGCCTCGGCGCGCAAGGCGTCGAAGCTGGTGCCGATCGAGGCGCTACGGTACGAGTGAAGTCGCGGCGCGATTCCAGTCGCGTTGAATGTCCCGTTCAGCGGCGATACCATGGTGCGCGCTGCCCGACCAACAGCGCAAGGCGATCCAGTTCGGCGTCTTCGTGGTTTTCGAACGGCGCCGTCTCGATCGTCTTTCCGGCAATAGGGTTGGCCAACACACGCCGCGCGGCGTGCCGGGTCGAGGTGATCAACTCACTGTCACCTGTAACGGATGTCAGATTGATGCTGCCGAAGCAGGTGCAGAAGTAAGTGGAGTCCGGACGGGTCTCGACATAGAAGCCGGTGCCGCGAATGCCGGCGGTGACGGTGCGGGAAATGACGCTGCGCGGTCGCGCGCTGCGGCCGAACACGGCGGCCATCGCACCGGTCAGCAGGCGCGCCCCGTCAATGATGAAAAGCGACGGGCCGCGGGTGAGCGTCATGTCGGTGTTGGGGCGCAGCAGAAAGGCATCGCGCCCGACGGTAAACCCACAGGTGCTGGAAGGGCCGGTTTGCACCCGGTCCCCGGTCTGGATGACGCCGTCCGGCGTCAGTCTGCGTCCATTGAGCTGAACGTCGCCGGTGAGTTCGATCAGATTGCCGACGCCCTGCGCCGCCGCACGCGATGGGTTCAACCACGCCGAAGCGCTGGCGAACGAGGCTGTGCTGAGCATGAATTGGCGTCGAGAAGTCATGATGCATGTCCTGGGTTGGGGAAGCGGATCACGACACAAGGGGGCTGGATTTCGAACCAGATGGCCAAAGCTCGAGACATTGTGATTTTACGCTGGCGTATTAGAGGCATCGCTGCGGGCTGCTCGTTGCCATGGCCATGCCTGCGAACTTGTGCTGGCGCGGCCTTGGATGCACTCACGACGGTTAAAATCATTCGATGGACATTCCACTGCTGATCAAGGCGGCGATTCTTGGCGTCGTTGAAGGCCTGACCGAGTTTTTGCCGATCTCTTCCACCGGTCACCTGATCCTGGCCGGCCAATTGCTCGGATTCGTGGGCGACAAGGCCAAGCTGTTCGAGATCGTGATCCAGAGCGGTGCCATCCTCGCGGTGTGCATCGAATACCGCCAACGCCTGTGGGCTGCCGTCACCGAGTTCGGCACCAACGAACGCGCACGCCGCTTCTGGTTCAACCTGGCGATCGCCTTCATGCCGCTGGCACTTTTGGGCCTGGCGTTCAGCAAGATCATCAAGGCGCATCTGTTCAATGCGACCACCGTCGCCATCACCTTCATTCTCGGTGGCCTGGTGATTTTGTGGGTCGAGCGCAGCGGCCGCGGCCCGCGTGCGGTGCGGGTGGCCGAGGTCGACGATATGCATGCGCTGGACGCCTTGAAGCTGGGCATCGCGCAAACCTTCGCTTTGCTGCCCGGCACCAGTCGGTCCGGTGCCACCATCATCGGCGGCATGCTGTTCGGCCTGTCGCGCAAGGCGGCGACCGAGTTTTCCTTCTTTCTGGCCGTACCGACCCTGCTGGCGGCATCGGTCTATTCGCTCTACAAGGAGCGCCACCTGTTGTCGGCGGACGACCTGGGCATGTGGGTGGTCGGCTTTGTTTCCGCGTTCATCAGCGCATTCGTGTGCGTACGCTGGTTGATCCGTTTCGTTTCGACCCACGACTTCAAGCCTTTTGCGTGGTACCGCATCGTGTTCGGTGCACTGGTGCTGCTTACCTCGCACTTCGGTTGGGTCAACTGGTCGTCCTGAAACGGATTGCCGCGCCGATCACTTCTTGGCGTCGGCGGGCGGCGCGGCCCGCGCCTGATCACGCTGTGCAACCACCATCGTCAGCCGTTCCAGTTCCAGGGTGCGGTCGACGGTGAATTTCAGGGTGCACTCGGCGTTGGTGACAGCCAGCGGCGGCGCCCCCGCCGGGTCGCCGTAAAACGCGCAATTGGCGTCACGATAGCGGCGCCAGGCACTGTTGGCGGCATCGAGTTTCTTCTTTTCCTCGGGCGCCAGCGCTGTGGTGAGTTTGGATACGTGCTGCGCAAAGCGCGCCTCCTGGCGCTTGACCTCGCCGGTCAGGCAATTGCGGATCAAGCCCAGATCTTCGGCGTTCTTCGCCTGCATCGCCGCCTGGGCCTTCTGGATGCAATCGCGGAATTCACGTGTCAGCGGATCGACCTGCGGCGCAGCACCCGGGGCTTGCGCCGCCGCGGGCGCCTCTTGCGGCGGACCTGCCGGCGCTCCGGGAGGTGGCGGGGCTGGTGCCCTTAGCTGGGCTGCGGCCGGAGTCACCGCCAGGACGACGAGTGCTGCGGCGGAAAGACGGAGGGCAATGTGCATGTTGGTGCCTTGTGGTTACTACCGCGCAAAGGTCGGGAGCGGGGCTGGGGGAAACTCGGGATATGTCCGCGGAGCGGGCGATGGTGGGTGCGACGGTGGGCGCGACGGATGCTATCTTGAACACGGCCGAACGGGCATTATGGTTGACCGGCAACCGGCTCAATGTTCGCCGGCGGAAGGCGGCGGAATAATACATCGCGCACAGCGTGACCCAGTTTCAGGCCGCGCGCCTCGAACTTGGTCAATGGCCGGTAGGCGGGCTTCGCGGCAAAGCCCACGGCAGTGTTGACCAGGTGCGGATCTGCGGACAGTACTTCGAGCATGTGCTGCGCGTACTCTTCCCAATCGGTGGCGCAATGAAGATACCCGCCCGGCACCAGCCGACTGGCCAGCAGCGCGACGAAAGTGCCCTGAATCAGGCGTCGCTTGTGGTGGCGTGCTTTGGGCCACGGATCGGGAAAAAACACGTGAATGCCCGTCAGGCTGTCCGGCGCGATCATGTTCTGCACCACTTCGACGGCGTCATGGCGGACCACGCGTACGTTGGAGAGCTGCCGCTCCTCGACCAGCTTCAACAGGGCGCCGACGCCGGGTGCGTGCACTTCGAGCCCGAGAAAGTTGGTCTCAGGCATGGCCGCGGCGATGCGCGCAGTGGTTTCGCCCATGCCGAAACCGATTTCCAGGACCAGGGGCGCCTGGCGCCCGAAGGCCTGCGCGAAATCGAGGGGCAGAGGGCTGTATTCGATACCCAGGCGCGGCATCAGCGTATCGTATGCGCGCACCTGGGCTGGCGACATGCGCCCCTGGCGCAATACGAAACTGCGGATCGAGCGTGTCGTCAGGCGCGGGGTGTCATCCGGGGCTGTGGCAGGGACGGCGTTCACCAAAGGCCGCCCGGCCAGGCCCGCGCGGTGCGGTTCGCCCAGACTGGCTTCAACTGCGCGTCGCGGCGATCATGCCGCCGATCGGTGACGAGGGGCTTGCGGAATAAAGCTTGCGCGGCATGCGCCCTGCGAGAAACGCTTCGCGTCCGGCCTGTACCGCCTTGTTCATGGCCGATGCCATCAGCACCGGATTGGTAGCCGCGGCGATCGCGGTATTCATGAGTACGCCATCGCAGCCCAGTTCCATCGCGATGGCGGCGTCGGAGGCGGTGCCCACGCCGGCATCGACGATCACCGGTACCCGCGCCTTTTCGATGATCAGGGAAAGGTTCCAGGGATTGAGAATGCCCATGCCGGAACCGATCAGCGAGGCCAGCGGCATTACCGCGACACAGCCGATGTCCTCCAACTGCCTTGCCATCAGCGGGTCGTCGCTGCAGTACACCATCACCGCGAAGCCGTCGGCCACCAGGGTTTTCGCCGCCGCCAGGGTTTCGATCATGTTGGGGTACAGCGTATGCGGGTCGCCCAGCACTTCGAGTTTGACCAGCGTATGACCGTCGAGCAGTTCGCGCGCCAGGCGCAGGGTGCGCACGGCATCGTCGGCGCTGTAGCAGCCGGCCGTATTGGGCAACAGGGTGTACTTCGATGGCGGGATGAAGTCGAGCAGCGAGGGCGCGTTGGTATCCTGGCCGATATTGGTACGGCGGATCGCGACAGTCACGATCTGCGCCCCGGAGGCTTCGATGGCATCGCGCGTCTGCGCGAAATCGCGATACTTGCCGGTGCCGACCAGGAGGCGCGACGGGTACACCTTGCCGGCGATTTCAAATGGCTTGTCCTTGAACGTCATTTCCATTGCATTCCTCAGCTGGTCAGCCGCCGCCGACGGCCACCACGATTTCCAGTGCGTCGCCGGACGCGAGCAGGGTGTCGGCGTGGCGACCCTTGGGCACGATTTCGCCGTTTCGCTCAACCGCGACGCGTTTGCCCGCCAGATTCATTTGCGCCAGCAGTGCGGCCACTGTGCTACCCGCATCAAGCGTGCGGCCCTCGCCGTTTACTGTTAACTGGATCACTTTGATGAAATACTGACTTGGCGCGACAGGCCTGCCAGTGTAACGGAAGCTCTTGGCCTTCGACCAAATGCAAGGCGGGCTTCGATGCCTCCCTGGGCCGGCCGGCGCCTGCACTATGATTGCGCCCACGCGGGGTTCGGTTCAAACCGCTTTTTCCTCGATTCGCCGATGAGCATTCGCATCAAGCGCCATTTGCAGGCCCGCTATCCGGACCTGGCCGATCTTCTGGGCCAAATGAAGACGGTCCCCGCGCTCAGGCGGCGCGATCTTCCACTGCCCGAGGCGCTGGTGCGGGTGGTCACCGGCCAGATGCTGTCGTCGCATGCTGCCCAGACGATCTACGAACGGGTCCAGGCTGCCGCTCAGGCGCGCGACCTGGCCGGCTCCTGGCTGCTGGACCAGGACAGCCTGCGCAGCTGCGGCTTGAGCGGAGCGAAGGCGCGCACCATTGGCGCGATCGGCGCGCAAGTCGGTGCCAATCCGCTCGCGCTCGATCACTGGTACGCCCTCGCCCCCGAGGCGCTGCTGGACGAGATCAGGCAGTTTCGCGGCATGGGCCCCTGGACCGCTTCGATCATCGCCCTGTTCTATGTGGGGCATGAGGACATATTCCCGGCGGCGGACGGCAGCATTCAGCGCGCGATCGCGCTGATCCAGGGCAGATCGGGGGGGCGTCGCAAGCGCTCCTTCGACGCCGAATTGGCGGCCCCCTATCGCTCTTATCTGGCGCTGTATCTGTGGCGCGCGCTCGACACGGGGCTGCTCAAATCGTCGTAAAATCCTGCCTGCCCGCGGGTGTAGCTCAATGGCAGAGCAGAAGCTTCCCAAGCTTACGACGAGGGTTCGATTCCCTTCACCCGCTCCAGTTTCAAGCCCGCCCCCCTCTTGAGCCGCGACAGTGTCTGCCCGCTACATGCAGGCACCTGGCTGTACGGCCGGCACCCCGCCCCTTGCTGCTACTCTCCCTGGGCCTGCGCATATCCCGGCACACCGTCGAAGGTGTAGAGTTTTTCCATCTTGATGACGTCCAGCCCGGCCTGGGCAAGCGCGGCGATCGCCTCCAGCACCCAGGCATCGCTGGCCGGACCTGCGCTGCGGCCAAGCCGACAGCGCCAGTGATGCGTGCAGAAAGTTTCCTCGAAACCGTTGGGCCACACCTTGACGCCGCGATTGGTGATGAATTTCAGGATCGAGTGCGTGCCCACAGCGGCGCTGGCGCGCTCGCCCAGCGCAGCCGGCAGGATGCCCGGGCAATCGAGAAAAATGTCGACCCCGACCAGCGCCTTGACCGGCGCGCGACTTGTCGCAAGTCTGCTTGGCGTGCTGTCGATGCGCATGGCTTGCGCGCCGGCCAGTGCGGCGGGCTTGAGCTGCTGTGGCTGCAGGCCCATGCGTTGCGTCACCGCCAGTGCAAATGCCTTGGTACCGACCCGCTCGCGCGTGTCGGTACCTGCGATGTCCGCAGTATGGATGCCGTCTTCCAGAGTGCGCAGCCAGGCATTGCGCACCCGTTCGGCCACCGCGCCCTGGCCGATGTGGCAAAGCATCAATACGGCCGCTTCCAGCATGCCCGAAGGGTTGGCGCTGTCGCGCCCGGCGATGTCCGGCGCGGAGCCGTGCACGGCCTCGAACATGGCGATCGATTCACCGATGTTCGCCGATCCGGCAAGTCCCACCGACCCGGCGACTTCGGCGGCGATATCGGAAATGATGTCGCCATACAGGTTGGGCGCGACGATCACGTCGAAGCGCCCCGGCCGCGAGGCCAGGCGCGCCGCGCCGATGTCGATGATCATGTGCTCGGCCTCGATGTCCGCATATTCGTCGGCGATTTCGTCGAAGATACGATGGAACAGGCCATCGGTCATCTTCATGATGTTGTCCTTGGTGAAACAGGTGACTTTTCTGCGCCCATGGTGACGCGCGTACTCGAAGGCGTAGCGCACGATCTTGCGACAGCCGGGCACCGAGATCAGCTTGAGGCACTGCATGACGTCGGCGGTCTGGCGGTGCTCGATGCCGGCATACAGGTCTTCCTCGTTCTCACGGATGATCACCACATCCATGCCGGGATGCATGGTGGGCACGTAAGGGTGAAAGGTCGATACCGGTCGCACGTTGGCATACAGGCCGAGGGTTTTTCGCAAGGTCACGTTGACACTCTTGAATCCGCCGCCTTGCGGCGTGGTGAGCGGCCCCTTGAGCAGCAGCCGGGTGCGTCTGAGGCTGGCCCAGGCGCTGTCGTCGATGCCGGACGACACGCCTTGCAGGTATACGCGTTCGCCGATGGTGGCTTGTTCGATGGCCAGCCGCGCGCCGGCCGCGTCCAGTATGGACAAGACCGCCGCGGTGATCTCGGGGCCGATGCCGTCGCCCGCGCAAACGGTGACAGGGACGGCGATTCCGGCGCTGGCGGCAATGATCGACTGATGTTCCTTGGGGTGCATGCTGGTTCCAGTTGGATGGGCTTGAAGCTGCGCATGATGGGCCTTGAAAAAAATAAGAACAAATGATAAGTTATGATAAATAACATCAGATGAATTGATAAAAGATTGAATTTGTCCCTGACTCAACTGCGCATCGTCGAAGCCGTGGCGCGGCAGCGCCACCTGACGCGCGCAGCGGTCGAACTGCACTTGACGCAACCGGCCCTCTCGATGCAGGTCAGGCAGGCCACCGAGATCGCCGACGAATTGCTGTTCGCCCCGCGTGGTCGCGGCCTGGTGCCGACCGACGCCGGCCTGCGGGTGGCGCAGGCGGCACGCGAGATCATGGCGGTCCTCGACGGCCTCAAGGCCGATCTGGCCGACAGGCGCGGGCTCAAAACCGGGGTTTTGCGGCTGGCGGCGGCCACCACGGCCGAGTACTTCGCGCCGGAACTGCTGGGCCGCTTTCACGATCGACATCCGGGCATCGATATCCGGCTTGAAGTGTTGAACCGTGCTTTGGTGATGGAGCGGTTTCGTAGCGGCGCCGATGACCTGTTCATCATGGCGCGGCCGCCGCAAGGCGGGGATATCACCAGCCACCGGTTTCTCGACAATCCACTGGTTGCGGTGGCCGCGCTCGACCATCCGCTGGCCAGGCGTACGCGCGTGGCCTTGCGCGAGTTTGCAGCCGAGCCCTTCATCAATCGCGAGGCAGGCTCCGGAACCCGCCTGATCCTCGACGAGTTTCTCGCGCGCAAAGGGGTCGAGGTGCGGTCGCGCATGACCTTGGGCAGCAACGAGGCGATCAAGCAGGCGGTGGTGGCGGGCTTCGGCTGCGCGGTCATATCGCGCCTGGCCCTGGGGGGCTCCGCGCGCATCGCACAAGTGCCGGTGGCGGGGTTTCCGCTGCGCAGTTTCTGGCACGTGGTGCATGCGCGTGAAGCGCGGCTTTCGCCTGCCGCCCGCGCGTTCGTCGATTTCGTGCGCGAGGCGCCGGCTGGCGCTGGCTGACTTTGCGCAGGGTCCGGCACAATCGCGGGATAATATGAGTTTAACCTGCTCGCCCCGGCGAGCGCATTTGCCGCCAACCAGGACCCACATGATCGATACGCAAACCCAGAATTTTCCCGAGATTCGCGAAGCCGTTGGCGCCTTGTGCGCCCAGTATGACTCCGCCTATTGGCAAAAAGTCGACGATGCACGCGGGTACCCCGAGGCCTTCGTCGATGCATTGACCAAAGCCGGCTGGATGGCCGCGCTGATCCCGGAGTCCTATGGTGGTTCCGGTCTCGGCCTGGCCGAGGCATCGGTGGTGATGGAGGAGATCAATCGCCGCGGTGGCAATTCGGGCGCCTGCCATGGCCAGATGTACAACATGAACACGCTGCTGCGGCACGGCTCGGAGGCGCAGAAGCGCCTGTACCTGCCGCAGATCGCCTCCGGCGAGTTGCGCCTGCAGTCGATGGGCGTGACCGAGCCCACCACCGGCACCGACACCACCAAGATCAAGACGGTGGCCGAGCGTCGCGGTGACAAGTACGTGGTCAACGGCCAGAAAGTCTGGATTTCGCGCATCCAGCATTCCGACCTCATGATTCTCCTGGCGCGCACCACAGCACTGGCGGACGTGAAGAAAAAGGCCGATGGGCTGTCGATATTCCTGGTCGACCTGAAACACGCGGTGGCCAACGGCATGAGCGTGCGGCCGATCCGCAACATGGTCAACCACGAGACCAATGAGCTGTTTTTCGACAACCTCGAGATCCCGGCCGACAACCTGATCGGCGAAGAGGGGAAGGGCTTTCGCTACATCCTCGATGGCCTCAATGCCGAGCGCGCCCTGATCGCCGCCGAGTGCATCGGCGACGCCTATTGGTTCATCGACCGCGCCTCGAAATATGCGAGTGAGCGGATCGTTTTCGATCGTCCGATCGGCAAGAACCAGGGTGTGCAGTTTCCGATCGCCGAAAGCTATATCGAAACCGAGGCGGCCAACCTGATGCGCTGGAAGGCCTGCGAACTGTTCGATGCCCACAAGCCCTGCGGCTCCGAGGCCAACATGGCCAAGTATCTGTGCGCCAAGGCCTCATGGGAGGCCGCCAATGCGTGCCTGCAGACCCATGGCGGCTTCGGCTTCGCCTGCGAGTACGATATCGAGCGCAAGTTTCGCGAAACGCGCCTGTACCAGGTGGCGCCGATCTCGACCAACCTGATCCTGTCCTACGTGGCCGAGCACGTGCTGGGGATGCCGCGATCCTTTTAATGGGCAGGCAAAAGTGAAAACCTACTTTTGCCCGGCATTGATTTGAATGGAATCGCTGGCGGAGCCAGACGATTCCACTGTTGAACCACCTGGAAAAAGCCCGCTTGCGCGATGACAGCACCGATGCATCGTAAACCGTCCACGGATGTCCTTGCCTCCCGCGCCAAGGTGGCGGTGGTGGTGCCGGCCACCAACACCATCGTGCAGCCTGAATTCGAGTCCATGCGTCCGACCGGGGTCACCAATCATGTCACGCGCATGTACCTGCCGCCGCGGCCCTATGACGACATGGAAACCTACCGGCGCGCGCTCGATACCGAGGAAGGCAATCTCGACGCCGCACTGGATCTCGTTCTGCCGTGCGAGCCGCATGTGGTTGCGCATGGCCACTCGATCCATTCGTTTCGTGGCGACCGCGCCCGTGCCGAGGCTGAGCAGAAGGAGCTCGAAGACTATTGCGGTGTGCCCTTCGTCACTCCTTCGATCGCCGTCCTGAAGGGCTTGGAGGCGATCGGCAATCCGCGGCGCATCGCGGTGCTCACGCCTTATTGGCCGCCGGCGGATGCGCTGATCGCCGAATTCTTCACCGCCTGCGGTTATGAGGTGGTGCATACCGTAGGGCTGAAGGCGACCGGGCCGACCGCGGTGGCGCGCATCACCTTGGACCAGATTCGAGCCGGGTTCCGGGCGCTCGATCGCAGCGACGCCCAGGCCTTGATACATGTCGGTACCAACCTGCCGGTGTCGGCCATCACCGACGAGATCGAAGCCGCGCATGGCAAGCCCCTGATCGGCGTGAATGTGGCGACCTACTGGCAGGCCTTGCGGCGGGTCGGCATCCTTGATCCCTTGCCGGGCTTCGGCATCCTGGCGCGCGAGCACTGAAATCGGCGCGGCGGCGGGGCGTGTAGTGGCGCCGGCCCCGACTGCTCCCAACCAGCAATCACCTTGAGGCGAGTTCAGCATGGCAAATCCCCGCGTTCCCTACAGCTTGTCAAGCGAACGTCCGCGGCTTGCCGCACCGGTCGTGGGCGGCAAGCCCAAACCCCTGATCGTGCATGTGGTGGTCAACGTCGAGCACTGGCGTTTCGAGGAGCCGATGCCGCGCAAGATCATCACGCCGCCGCACGGCAAGGAAACCGAGCCCGATGTACCGAATTTTTCCTGGGCCGATTACGGCATGCGCGCCGGTTTGCCGCGCATCATGAGTGCGCTGGCGGCACGCGGCATCACTGCTTCCACCAGTTTCAACGCCGGCGTGATCGATGCCTACCCGCGCGCGGCCGCAGCCATGCGCGATGCCGGATGGGAATTCATCGGTCACGGCATGCACCAGAAAACCATGAATGCCGCGGCCGGCGGTGCGCAGGCCGAGCGTGAATTGATCGAAGCCTGCCTCGACAAGGTGGCTGCGTTTACCGGCACCCGGCCGCGCGGCTGGCTCTCCCCGGGCTTGCGCGAAACCTACGACACGCCCGACGTGCTCAAGGCCTGCGGCATCGACTACGTGTGCGATTGGGTGATCGATGATCTGCCCGACTGGATGAGCACCAAGGCAGGACCCCTGATCGCCATGCCCTACAACCTGGAAATCAACGACAGCATCGTGTACGCCGTCGAGAAACATGCTTCGCCCGAGATGTATCAGCGCGTGGTCGATACCGTGGCGGCCTTCGAGCCCGAATTGAAGACCCAGCCGCGGGTATTGGCGCTGGGCCTGCATCCGCACCTGATCGGGGTGCCGCATCGCATCGGCTATCTCGAGAAAATGCTTGATCTTCTGGCCAGCCGCGACGACGTGGTCTTCATGCAAGGCGCGCAAATCGCCGACTGGTTCAAATCCGTTTGCCCCGCCACCTGACAACAAAGGAGACTTTCCATGGAACTAGGACTCAAAGGCAAGCGTGTTCTGATTACCGGTGCTTCCAAAGGCATCGGCCTGGCCTGTGCGCAAGCGTTCGCCGCCGAAGGCTGCGCCCTGCATCTGGCCTCGCGTGACCCGGTGCGGTTGCAGGCGGCCAGGGCGGAAATCCTGGCGCAACACAAGGTCGAGGTCGCCGTGCACGCAGTCGACCTGTCCAAACCGGGTTCGGCCAAGGCGCTGGCCGAGGCCTGCGGCGCCATCGATGTTCTGGTCAACAATGCAGGCGCCATTCCCGGCGGCTCGGTCGAGGCGATCGACGAGGCGCGCTGGCGCGACGCCTGGGACCTGAAAGTGTTCGGCTACATCAACATGACGCGCGAAATCCTGCCGCCGATGATGCAGCGCAAAAGCGGGGTCATCGTGAATGTGATCGGCCTGGCCGGCGCCAAGCCCAGCTTCGACTACATTTGCGGCGCCACCGGCAACGCCGCGCTGATCGCCTTTACCAAAGGCATTGGTGCGGGCGCCACCAATCACGGCGTGCGCGTGCTGGGCGTCAATCCAACCGCCACACGCACCGACCGCATCATCACGCTGACCAAGGCGCGCGCCAAGACCACGCTGGGCGACGAGTCGCGCTGGGAGGAGTTGCTGACCAACATGCCCTTCGGCCGCATCGCCGAGGCCGCTGAAGTGGCCGATGTGGTGCTCTATTGCGCGTCGGATCGTGCATCGTATTTGAGCGGCACGGTGATCGACATCGACGGCGGTCAACTGTATCGCTAGGCAGCGCCTGGCTGCGAGGGCGCTGCTTGTGCCTTGGTCTTTGTTGCCGTGCCGGTTTTGGCGGCCTTCAAAGAGGCGAGGGGGCGACACAAAACCTTGCGCTTTGGCCAGCGCTACGCATATGGCTGTGGCTACAATGAATCACGCTATCTCGATTGGGTGAACAGCATGGCCAATGACCCGGATTTCGAAACACTGAAGCGACTGTCGGAAACCGATCCGCAAGCGTATTTTGCGGAGCGGGCGCGCCTGATCGAGGCGTTTTTCGAATCGGTGCCGGTCGATAGGCGCGAAGCCTTGCGCAGCTTTCAGGCACATATCGATGCGGTGCGGGCGTCCGCCGGCACGCCAGGTAAGGCGGTTGAAAACCTCATGGGCAGGCTGTCCGACCATCTAGGCGCCTTGCTCGGCTATACCGCGCAAATGGCCCAGGAGGCGCAAAATTTGCGCGCGGCCGGCCGCCTGCCGCGCTAACGTCCGGCGTTCGCGTCGCGTGTGTTGCGGGTGCTCTCCGTACCCGCGGAGAATGGTGGTCAGGGATGTTCTCGGCGGCCTTAAGAGGGGCCTCTCGTTCTTGCGATGGATTCAATAAATGCGTTGACTGGCAAACTGAATATTGAGAGCGTGCACTTGCATTAGTGGGCTCTGACCGAGGCTGTGAAGCGTCGGAATTCCGAGTTGCGGAACTTGTTGTTGCAACGCACAATCCAATGGTGGATACGGTGGCCAGCCGCCCATGCCCCATCCCAATACCGTGGTAGAGGCGCAAGCAACGAGGCGCGCTTTGCCGCCAAGGAGAGTGCTTATGCAGTACCCCGTGATTCGTCAACTCGCCGATTCCGACCGCTGGCGCCTGCGCCCGCACGTCAAGGCACTGGATGCGACTGATCGGCGCTTGCGTTTCGGCCTTTTGCTCAATGACTCGGCGATCGATCGCTATGTCGACATGATTGATTTCGACACCGAAGCTGTGTTGAGCATCGCCGATTCGCATTCCAACTTGATCGCGGTGGCTCATGTGGCGCCGGTGGGCGAGGGCGCCGAGTTGGGGCTGTCGGTCCAGCAGGGCGCGCGCGGTGGCGGCTTGGGTGGCGCCTTGTTCGCGCAAGCGGTTGCCTGGGCACGCAACCGCTATCTGCAAAAAATTTTCATGCATTGCCTGCGCGAAAATCAGGCGATCCTGCATCTGGCACGCCGCAACGGCATGAGTATTTCAATGGATGGCAGCGATAGCCAGGCGGTGTTGATGCTGGAGGCGCCTACTTTCGAGACCCTGATCAACGAGCAGGCCACCCATTGGCAGGCGGCGGCCGCCGACATGCGGCGGCTTGAGAATCGCTGGTTCGACTGGGTGCCGACCGGGCCGCAAGCCGTGGCCAAGGTATTTTCCGAGTCGTTACAGGCGCGCAGGACAGGCGCGGCGTAGTCCACACGGCGCGGACAGGTTCCATGGAAGGGTCAGGGGGCCGGCGCGCTGCGGCTGTGGGCGCGATGCTCCGGCACTGAACGAGAGCACCGGCCGTGCGGAGTTCAAGCGGGCTCTTCCAGGTCAAGCTCCAACAGACCCACCCTGGCCCTGCGCAGTTGCGGCTGCGTCGACTGCCGCGCCGATTGTCGCCTAGCTGTTGTCGCCTCGCTGTTTGACAGCGTGCTTGCCCTATGCGATCCTTGTTGTAACGGACCGGTTAATAATGCTTGTGTCGGGCCGCCCGCATGGATGGCCTGTGACGCAAGCCTCTGGCAAACCCCAAAATCAAGGAGACAAAATGAACTTCAATCGACGCATGGCCTGCGCGCTGGGTGCCTCCGCGCTGCTAACCGCAACCTTCCCGGCAAGCGCCCAAACGGCCATCACACTGCACGGAGCGGTGCAATTCAATGACGACCATGCCTTCAACAAGGCACTTCTCAAATTCGAGGAACTGGTCAAGAAGTACTACGCCAAGCCGATCAATTTCGTGCTTCATCGCAACAGCGAACTGGGGCTCGAGAAAGACTATTTCGCCTACATGAACCAGGGCAAGGCGGTGGATTACGCGATCGTCTCCCCGGCCCACATGTCGACGTTTTCCAAGGCGGCGCCGTTCATTGACGCGCCTTTCCTGTTCCGCGACCTGGCCCACTGGAACAAGGTGTTGAACCAGGATTTGTTGAAGCCGGTGGCCGACGAGGTGGCGAAAAAAGGCGAAGTCATGCTGATCGGCTACGCCGGCGGTGGCGTGCGCAATATTTTTGCCAACAAGCCGGTGCAAAACCTGGCCGAGCTGAAGGGGCTGAAGGTGCGCGTGCAGGGCGCGCCGATCTGGAGCAAGACTTTCAGTGCGATCGGCATGTCGCCCACGGTAATAGCCTACAACGAGATCTACAACGCGATCCAGAACAAGGTGATCGAGGCCGGCGAAAACGAGGCGGCGGGTGTCGAGGCGATGAAGTTCAACGAGGTGGCGCCGAACATCAACCTGACGCGTCACGCCATCACCATCCGGCCGATCTGCTTCTCGTCGAAAACCTTCGCCAAGCTGCCCAAGGACCTGCAGTCCGCCATCATGAAGGCGGGCAAGGAGGCAGGCGCCTATGGGCGCGAGATCGAGTCTTCGGAAGACCAGAAGAAACTCGATGCGATGGAAAAGGCCGGCAAGTTGAAGCAGGTGCCGTTTACGGACCGTGCGGCCATGCAGAAGCTGGTCGATCCGGTAATGGCGGCATACGCCAAGGAAATCGGCGCCGAACAGATCTACGCCAAGATCAACGCGATCAAGTAAAGCACTACCCCGGGACGGGCAAAGATCCGCCCCGGGGCGCCGCGTTTCACCGATTCCCGCCACCGGCGTTATCGCACGCCGCACCCAATGACCAAATTCCTTGACGGCTACCACCGATTGCTGACGTGGGTGCTTGCGTTCGCGGTTGCGATTCTGATCGTGCCGGTCTCGATCCAGATTTTCTCGCGCTACACCGCGCTGATCCCGGCCTACATCTGGACCGAGGAGATGAGCCGTTTTTTCTTCATCTGGATGGTGATGATCGGCGCCGTGATCGGGGTGCGCGAACGGCTGCATTTCGATGTCGACCTCTGGACCGACCTGTCGCCGCGCGCCAATGCGGCGCTACGCATGGTGGCCAACCTGTTTGTGCTGGGATTCACCGGCGTGATGATCTATTGGGGCATCGAGTTCACCCAATTCGGCTGGAACCAGACGTCCGAACTGGCCGATTTGCCGATGTGGCTGATCTTCATCGCCTGGCCGCTGACCGGCGCCAGCTGGCTCCTGTTTCTCATCGAGGCGTTCATGCGTGACATCGACCTCTACCGGCGTGGCGAGAATCTGGATGGCAACGCCCCCGAGGAGGCGCTGTGACCGGCGCCGCGCTGTCGCCGGCGATGGCCGCGCTGGTCCTGTTCGGCACTTTCTTCGCGCTGCTTGCGGTGCGCGTGCCGGTCGCCTTCGCCCTGGGTCTGGCGGCCCTGCCGATTCTGATTATCGAGCCGCGCCTGTCGCCGATGGTGCTGTTCAACGAGATGTTCAAGGCCTACAACTCGTTCATCCTGCTGGCGGTGCCGTTCTTCCTGCTCACCGCCAACCTCATGAACGTGGGCGGCATCACCGATCGCCTGATGCGGCTGTCGCGATCGCTGGTGGGCCATTTTCCCGGGGGACTGGCGCAGATCAACGTGGTGCTGTCGGTGTTCTTCGCCGGCATCTCGGGCTCTTCCACGGCGGACGCCGCAAGCCAGGGCAAGCTGTTCATCCAGGCGCAGGTCAAGGAGGGCTACGACCTGTCGTTTTCGATTGCCATCACCGCGGTGTCGGCGGTGCTGGCGGTGATCATTCCGCCTTCGATCCTGATGGTGGTGTGGGGAGGCGTCATTTCGACCTCGATCGGTGCCATGTATCTTGCGGGCGTGATTCCGGGCCTGTTGATCGGGCTGGCGCAAATGGCCACCGTGCACGCCTACGCCAAACGCCGCAATTACCCCGTCTATCCGCGGGCCGCAGCGGGCGAGGTGCTGCGCTCTGCGCTGACCTCGATTCCGGCGCTGACCACGCCCTTGATCATCGTTGGCGGCATCCTCCTGGGCTGGTTCACCGCCACCGAATCGGCGGCAGCCGCGGTGCTGTATGCGGCGCTGCTGTCGATTTTCTACTACCGCGAGCTGAGCCTGCGCCAGCTCTACACCGCGATCGTCGATACCGGCAGGCTGGCCTCGGTGGCCTTGTTCTGCATCGGCACCGCTTCGGTATTCGGCTGGCTGCTGGCCTACTACCAGATTCCCAAGGCCTTGCTGGCCAACGTCACCGAGTGGGGGCTGGGGCCGATCGGGGTCGGCTTCCTGATCGCCGCTTCGTTCCTGGTGGTGGGCTGCTTTCTCGACGCCATTCCCGCCATCATCATCGTTGGCACCACGCTGCAGCCGCTGGCCGCATCGGTGGGCCTGCACCCGGTATCGTTCGCCATCATCGGCATCGTCTCGCTGGCCTTCGGCCTGGTGACCCCGCCCTATGGCATGTGCCTGATGATCTCCTGCGCGGTGGCCAAGGTGCCGATGAAGTTTGCGTTGAAGGACACCATGATCATGTTGATCCCGATGCTGCTGGTGCTGTGCGCGATCATCATCTGGCCGGAGATTCCGTTGCTGCTGCCGCGCTGGGTGTCACCTGACCTGCTGAAATAGGGGCCGCCGCAAGCGCGCAATTCGCGAAGGATCCATGCCCATGATGCAGATTGAACCCCTGTCCGACGCTCTTGGCGCCCGTGTCCGCGGCGTCGACCTGGCGCAAGCGCTGGACCAAGCCGCCTTCAAGCGCATCGAGGCGGCCCTGCACCAGCACTGTTTCATCGTCTTCCCCGGGCAGCATTTGAGCGCCGCGCAATTTCACGCGTTTTCGCGCCACTGGGGGCGCGCCGAGCCGCATGTCATCGACACCTTCCATCATCCCGAGATCGCCGACATCCTGGTGCTGTCGAACGTGGAAAAGGACGGCAAGCCGACCGGCCTGAAAGACGCTGGCACCTATTTCCATACCGACTATTCGTATCTCGACGTGCCGGCGCGCTGCACCATGCTGTATGCGCTCGAAATGCCGGCGTCCTCCAACGGCACCACTTTCGCCAACCAGTCGCGCGCCTATGATGAGTTACCCGAATCGACGAAAGCACGCATCGAAGGCCTGATCGGGCGTCACCACTACGGCAATCGTGACGATCTCGACGAATCCTCGCGTACCGTCGCTTCGGTGTTGAACGATGCGCAGAAGAAAAAAGTGCATTGGGTGCGGCACGCGCTGGCGCGCACGCATCCGCATGTGGGTCGCAAATCGCTTTATGCCGTATCGGGCAGTTCCTTCGGCATCGAAGGCATGCCGGATGCGCAAGCCGTGACCCTGCTGGACGAGCTCAAGGCGCATGCCACCCAGGACAAGTACCTCTACACGGTCGACTACCGTGTGGGCGACGTGATCGTCTGGGATAACGCGCAGTTGCTGCACGCCGCCCCATTGCCGGATCACGCGCAGGCACGCACCTTATGGCGCATCACCGTCAAGGAAGATCCCTCGGTCGCCTTGTCCTGAAAGCCGGTGGAGAAAGATCTGCAAGCAGCGCTTTGTACGGTTTGCCCTATACGTAAGGCATACTTCCTGCATTCGCTACGGTTTGTTTCATCGACGGAGTTGTCCATGCGTTTCGCTTTCGCCCTTCTCGCGACCAGTCTTCTGGTCGCTTCACCGTTTGCCCGCGCGCAAGCCGATTTCCCCAACAAGCCGGTCCGGCTGGTGGTCGGCTTCGCCGCCGGCGGCATTTCGGACGTGCTTGCGCGCGCGATAGCGGCCAAGCTGGCGGCCAATATCGGGCAGAACGTGCTGGTCGAGAACAAGGCCGGTGCCGGCACCACCATCGCGGCCGACTTCACGGCCAAGGCGGCGCCCGATGGCTACACCCTGTTCCTGCAGGACATCACCTCGCACGCGATCAACGCCAGCCTGTATCCCAAGCTGCCCTACGATTCGGTCAGGGATTTCACAGCCGTAGCCCTGGTGGCATCCACCCCGCTGATGCTGGTGGTGCACCCGAGCACGCCGGTCAAGAGCGTCAGGGAGCTGGCCGCCATGCTCAAGGCCAGCCCCGGCAAGTACGGCTATGGCTCTTCGGGCAACGGCACCATCCTGCACCTGGCCAGCGAGTTGTTCGCAACCACGCAGGGACTCACGGTCACCCATGTGCCTTACAAGGGCAGTGCACCGGCCACCCAGGCGATCATGGCCAATGATGTTTCCTTCGTGTTCTCCACCATGCCGCCGGCGATCAGCGCGGTCAAGGGTGGCAAACTGCGTGCGCTCGCGGTGACCACGCCGGCGCGCGTCGGCACCACGCCGGAGATACCGACCATGGCAGAGGCCGGCATGCCCGGTGTCGAGATCGTCTTGTACAGCGGCATCCTGGGCCCCAAGGGCATGGACCCGGCCGTGGTGAAGAAACTCAATGCCGAGTTCGCCAAAGTGGTGGCAAGTCCCGATGTGCGCAAGATTTTCGATACCCTCGGCGCCGACCCGATCGCGACCTCGAGCGAGGAATTCGGCACCATGCTGGGGCGCGAGATCACCAAACTGGCGCCGATGGTCAAGGCATCCGGCGCCAAGGTCGATTGAGGTGGGCAACAAACCCCTGCTGCCGCAACACACTCGCTACGACTTCGTGCCGCTGCCGGAGCGGCGCGACTACAGCTGGCCGGAAGGCAAACGGCTGGCCTTCACGCTCACCACCAACATCGAATGGTTTGCCTATGGCGCAGGGCTCGGGCACGACCCGGCCAAGACCGGCGAGCCGCAGACCCACCGCAACTATGCCTGGCGCGACTACGGCAACCGCATCGGCGTGTGGCGCCTGTTCGAGCTGCTGGACGAACTGAAACTGCCGGCAGGGCACAACTGCAACAGCCTCTTGTACGACTACGCGCCGCAGATCATGGATGCCATCCGCAAGCGCGGCGACGAGGTGGTGGCGCATGGCCGCAGCAATGCCGAGAACCTGCGCGGCCTGTGGCAGCCGGACGAAGAGCGCATCCTGCGTGAAGTCACAGACACCATTGCCAGGCACGAAGGTCGTGCGCCGGCCGGCTGGATGGGCTCGGGCGCGTACGAGACCGCCAACACGCTCGACCTGCTCAAGGAACTGGGCTACCTCTACGTGATGGATTGGCCGATGGACGACCAGCCGGTGTGGCTGCGCACGCGGGCTGGCCCGATACTCTCGGTGCCCTATCCGATCGAGCTCAACGATTCGCAGGTGGTGATTCACCGCAAGCAGGATGCCAGCGACTTTTGCGACATGATCGTCATGCAGTTCGAAGAGATGGTCGAGCAGTCGGCAGCCCATCCGCTGGTGATGAACGTGTCGATCCACACCTATGTGTTCGGCCAGCCGTTCCGCCTGCGCATGATCCGCCGCGCGCTCAAGCACTGCATCGCCCACGCGGACGCGAAGCAGGTATGGTGGACCACGCCGGGCGACATCGCGCGCCATTGCCTGTCGCTGCCGCCGGGCATCATCCCCGGTTCCTGAGAGCTTCTATACTCGCACTCCCGTAATCCATCGCGAGAGTCGAATGCCGCGCCGCTGGCTCAAGCGCGTCCTGCCGGACGTTGAAAAGTATCGCGATACCGCCGTGGCCCGTTTTCTCGGGCCACGCTTTTTCCATCCCGCGCTGTGGCACTTAAGCCGTCGCAGCGTTGCCGGCGGGGTGGCGATCGGTCTTTTTTGCGGCCTCATTCCGGGGCCTTTGCAGATGTTCGGCGGCGCCTTGTGCGCGGTGTGGCTCAGGCGCAATCTGCCGATCGCGTTGTTGACAACGCTCTACACCAACCCCTTCACCATCATTCCCTTGTATCTGCTGGCTTACCAGTTGGGGGCCTTGGTGATCGGGCCTTCGGCTGACGTCGCACCGGTGCCGGTGCTGTCAGCGGGATCGCCGGCGCAATGGGCCGAGGCGATCAGCACCTGGTCGATGTCGCTTGGCAAGCCGCTCCTGATCGGTGTGCCCCTGTTGGCCGCAACGCTGGCCGCCGCAGGCTTTGTAGTGGTGTACGCCGCATGGAGCCTGTACCTGCGCTGGATGTGGCTCAAACGCAAGCGCGCGGTGCGGCGCTGAAGTCATGCCGCATGTTGGTCGTAGCTTGAACCGCAACCGAAAGGCATCCATGAAAACCGCAGTCGTGGTCGGCGCCCTGGGCGTGATGGGCCGCTACATCGTCGACAAGCTCGCATCCCTGCCCGACTGGCAGGTAGTCGGCTTGTCGCGCCGCAAGGGTGAGGATCGCGCGCGGGTGCGCTATGTCGCGGTCGATCTGCAGCAGCCTTTCCTGCCCGATTTCGGCCCGGTGACCCAAGTGTTCTACGCGGCGTTCCAGGCCCCCGCCGGCAAGGCCGCCGACTATGCCGCCAACATCGCGCCCAATCGCGACATGCTGGTCAATGCGGTGTCCGGCATCGAACGGTCGTCGCCCGCATTGGAGCGCGTGGTGCTGATCACCGGAACCAAGTATTACGGCTCGCACCTGGGGCCCTTCAAGACGCCGGCCCGCGAGACCGATCCGCGCCATGCCGGCGCCAACTACTACTTCGACCAGATCGACTGGCTGACCCAATTCCAGCAAGGCAAGCGTTGGACTTGGAGCGAGCTGCGCCCGCAAACCCTGTGCGGCTTCGCCCCCGGCACCGCCATGAGCATCCTGCCGGTGATCGCGGTCTACGCCGCCATCATGAAGGAACTCGGCCGCCCGATGGCCTGGCCCGGCAAGCCCGGCACAGGGCGCAACATCTACCAGGTGACCGACTCCGGCCACTTCGCCAACGCCGCGCTGTGGGCCGCAACCGACCCGCACTGCGCCAACCAGGCCTACAACATCACCAACGGCGACTACTTCCGCTGGCTGGACATCTGGCCGCGTCTGGCGGCGGTGTTCGGCATGGAGGCGGGTGAGCCGTCGCCGCTCAACCTCACCGAATTCATGGCCGACAAGGCGCCGCTATGGGATGCGATGGTGAGGAAGCACCGCCTGAAGCCCTACCGCTTCGACGAAGTCGTTGCCTGGCCGTTCGGCGACTATGTGTTCAACACCAACTGGGACGTGATGTCGAATCTGACCAAATCGCGCCAGCATGGTTTTCACGATGTGGTCGACAGCGAAGACATGTTCGTCAGCCTGCTCACGCGCTTCCGCGAGGGGCGCATCGTGCCGTGAAACCGCAGTCCGGGCGACGTCATGCGTATGGCGGGGTAGCCCCGCCCTGAACGGATTTTCGATGCGCACGCCGGCGATCAGGTCGGCGTGGTATCGTTGTAATACGTCAATACAAACCAAAGGAGTTGTCATGGCGCTTTCGGTTCGCCTCGATCCGTTGGTCGAGGCAAAGCTGACCCAGCAAGCCGCGCTGCTGGGCGTAACGAAGTCTGACTTCGTCAAGGACGCCATAGAACGCGTCCTTGGCATGAAAAATCCGGCCACCTTGCTCAAGCAAGTGCGCGTAGCCGGCGCGATGGGGCGTCCGGACGCCTCCGGCGACGTTTCAGCTTCGATGAAGGCGAAGCTGCGTGCGCAACGTCCTGATTGATGCCGGGCCGCTGGTTGCGTTGTTCGCGACGGATGACCGGCATCATCTCCACTATGACTCACTGGTAACCGAACTTGCCGGGCAAGGCCTCAGGCTCGTGACGACCTGGCCGTGTGTGGTCGAGGCTTCCTATATCCTGGACAGCCCGTGGCGATTTGAATTGCTGGCCTGGGTGGAGCAGGGCGGGGTGCAGGTGTTCCCTTTCGATGCCGCTCACCTCTCGGTGATGTTGCCATGGATGCGCCGATACACCGAAACGCATAAACGAGACATGGACCTTGCCGACGCCTCGCTGCTATGGCTGGCACACGAAACCGGGCTGCGCGAAATCATGACCATCGACGTCAGGGGCTTCGCCCGCTACCGTTTACCCGCAGGGGACGCGCTGACCGTGCTTTGACGGTGAAGCCGGTGGCAGGCCCCGCAAGGGGTGTCCCGGCGCGCATCGTGCCGTGACACCGCAGTCCGGGCGACGTCATGCGTATGGCCGGGTTACCCCGCCCTGAACGGATTTTCGATGCGCACGCCGGCGATGGTGGCGCCGTGTTGCATGTCTTCGCTGAGTAATCGCTGGCAGCCGCTCGTTGCAGCCGCCTGTACGATCAGTGCGTCGTGGAACGACAGGCCGTGCAGCACATGCAGATCAAGCGCTCCCGCGATCAGGTCGGGTGAGGTCGGCACCAGATCAAACCGCCGGTAGAAGTTCAGGCGCTCGCGCACCAGCGCATGCGGGAGGCGCAACTTGCGCAAGGCGACGTTGACGTATTCCTGCAGCACCTGGGTGGAAAGCACGGCAGCGCCGGCCGCACGCGAGGCTGTGATCAGATCGATCGCGCGTCGCTGTCTGGCGGCATCGTCGGCGGCATCTGCGTATACCAGGATGTTGGTATCGAGCAGGCTACGCACGGCGATTGGCTTCCTCGCGGTCGAATGTCCAGCCGTCCAGCCGCCCCGGTGTATTCAGTGCGGACTGCTCGAAGGCCTGCAATTCCGATTCCGTTTGCGCGCTGCCGGCCAATTGCTCCAGATAGTCGCGCACGGCCTGGTTCAGGCTTTTGCCCATGGCCAAAGCGGCCTTTCTGGCTTGTTCGGCGATGCGCTCATCTACAGACAAGGTGATGTTCATACATGTTCCGCGAGTATTGTGCGCACATATTATGTGTTAATTGGGTTGAGTGTGCACCCAATTTTCCGCCTGGCGTCGCAAACACGGCCGGCGCGTTGGGTACGGCGCAGAGCGTTGCGGAGAAGGCGGTCCCTAAAGGTCGCCTTCGGCAGGTGATTCTCGGCCAGAGTCGCGAGCGCCGCGGTCTCGTCCTCACGCACTTCCGGGAGGAGCGCATCGTGCCTTGATCCTTGGACAACCCGTTGCCAACATGTTGACAACGAGCATTTGGCGGGTACCGGTCCCTTCGCGCACTTTGAACAAGGGATTAAGGCGATTTCCGCCGCATGATTCCGGGCATCCGGGAGCACGTTTAGCCGGCTGAAGCGGCTGTCTTGCGTCATTTCGCGTGTCGGAATTTTTTACGCCGACGCTTCGTGACAGGTGTCATCGAGAGCGTGCGGGCCTAAGAGATCGATGCAAGTCATTGATTAATTTAACATTTACCAATCTTTATTTTGGCGGGAACGCGTCTTGCTTTAACCCTTTCAGTCACTCGGCTCCCTCGCGCTGTTGGGCCTGGCGCTCGCCGGCCTTTCGGTGGTGTCGCGTCGCCGCAAGGCCTGATTCCGCCTTGCGTTGCAAAGCGTTTCTTTAAATCCCGGCAAGACCAACCCTCGATTAAGGATCATCAAATGAAGCAGCCCAGCCTCTTCAAAAAAGCCGTTAAAGTACTTTGCCTGGGAGTCACCATTGCAATGGCGCAATCGGCAAGCGCCGTGCTTGTGACCCAAACGATCAATTTCAACAACCTCGCCGCTGGAAACCTGGGCAACGTTTGCCTGTCGGTCGGCAATGGCGATTTTTGCTACAACGGCGCTATTCAGGGCGATCCCCAACGAGCGTTTGACGTGGGCGGCGGAAACATCGTGCTGTTGGATTCGAATCGAAACAATTCCGATGGCTCTGGTGCCGTTCTGAGGCGCAGCACATGGTTCAACCCGCCTACCACCGACGATTTTTTCAGCGTCCTCTCTATGGACATTGCCCTCATTGGTGGAACCGGAAGCGGTGCCCCAACACAAGTCGGCGGCGGCGGCCTGAACGGGTTCGGGTTTCGCATTGGCGTGGACCCAGGTGGTTATGCATGGACGACCAACAACGGCGCATTCACCACAATTGACCTGAGCGGGTTTTCCGAACTTCAGAACATCACCGCGTTCAATACCAACATCGTCAGTTCTGGCAGCGACTACGCTATCGACAACATCGTCGTTCGCTACGATAACGGCGTCGCCAGCGTCGTGCCGGAACCCGGTTCCCTCGCTCTGCTGGGCATCGCGCTGGCGGGGTTTGCTGCATCGCGGCGCAAAAAGTCTGCCTGATTCGATTTTAGCCCCCAACAAACCCCGGGCGGTGTCCCGGGGTTTTTGTTTCGTGCGCCCGGCAGAGAGCGCTGACATGGCGGTGGAAGTCTTCTTCTTGCCCGGCAAGGGGATGAGATAGCCGACCGGCAAGGGCGTAGCGCTCGACTGCGAATCTGGATGAAGCCCTATGCGGCGACAGACCGACCTTTGCCATAGGTGCGCTCAACCATTTCCATCATGTGTTCAATGGCGCTGCAGGGCGGGTAGCGCGGCGGGTTTTGTGCGCTTGAACAAGTGGGCAGGCACTCGATCCGGGCTTGCGGGTCCGGGGCGTAGAAGAACGCCATCGAGTAGCGGTCGCCGTCGGTTTGGCGATTACGCACCCGGTGCGGGCTGGAGCGATAGTAGTCGTTGGTCCAGCGCGCCATGAGGTCGCCGATGTTGACGATCAGCGCACCGGGAATCGGTGTCGCGTCGATCCATTGATCCGCAACCGACCTAACCTGCAATCCGCCCGCACCATCCTGCATCAGTAGCGTCACGGCACCCCAGTCGGTATGCGCGCCGGCGCCGAACTGATCGTCCGGTGCCGCCTTGGGATGCGGTGGATAGCGCACCAGCCGCAGGTGACAGCTGGCCTCTTCGAACATCGGGTCGAAATGCCTGGCGTCCAGGCGCAGCGAGAGGGCGAACAGTCGTACCACCTCGTGCGACAACGCGGTCACCGCCGTCAGGTAATCGAGCATCGCAGCACGGAAGTGGGGCAGTCCGGCCGGCCACTGGTTGGCGCCCCAGGAACGCATGCCGGCGGCCACATAGGGGTGGGCATCGGGCAGGTCGAAGCTGCAATAAAAGCTTTCCTTCAGGTCGGGGGCCGAGACACCGTCGAGCGACTGTGCGCACAGCGGTTCCCACCCCGCGAGGCTTTTCGATTGCTTGTGAAACACCTGCTGCTTGAGCGATTCCGGTTGCCGAAAAAAGCCTTGCGACGCGTCGAAGGCGGCATCGATCACGTGCG
>JBEIFV010000015.1:0-64032 GCA_040382235.1 Burkholderiales bacterium | reverse complement strand
GCCTTCGGCGGCCCGGCGTTGCGCCAGGTGTCGCTGGAGACCCATCATGCCTTCGGCGCCATCGGCTACGCGGAGGAGCACGAGGCGCCAAGGCATTTCCGCCGCGTGCACCTGGATACGCTGGCAATGGGCGGCGTGCGCCGGGCGCGTGAGGAACTGGCCGCCCATTATTTCGATCATGCGGGCAGCCTGCCGCGCTACGACCTGGGCGAAGCCGGCAACGCGTTTCGCGACGAGGTGGCGGGCTGGCTGGCAACGCATTGGTCGGGCGAACGCAAGGCCGCCTTCGACGCGCGCGAATTCCATCATCGTGAGTTTGACCCCAACTTCGCGCGCGACATCGGCAAGACCGGCTGGATCGGCCTGACCTGGCCGCGCGAGCACGGCGGCCAGGCGCGCACGCCCATCGAGCAGATCGCCTTCATGGAAGAAATGGAACGCGGCGAAGCGCCGCGCATCGGCGCCTCCGTCCAGGCCACCGCCCTCATGCTGTTCGGCACGCCGGCGCAGCAACGGAAATACCTGCCCGAGATTCTCTCCGGGGAGGCCATGCACGGCATGGGCTACAGCGAACCGAATGCCGGCTCGGACCTGGCGTCGCTCAAGACATCGGCCGTGCGCGATGGCGATGGCTGGGTGATCAATGGGCAGAAAATCTGGACCACCACCTGGTGGGGCAAGTACATGTTCCTGGCGGCGCGCACCAACCGCGAAGCCAAGCCCGCGCATGCCGGCATCAGCATGTTCATCGTGCCGATGGACACGCCCGGCATCCAGGTGAAACCGGCCGCCACCATGTACGACGGCACGTTTTCCAACATCTTCTACGACAACGTGCGCGTGCCGGCCGACGCGTTGGTCGGCGAGGTCGATGGGGGCTGGAAGGTGCTCACCAGTGCGCTCGCCACCGAGCGCGGCCTGGTGGGCGGCGGCATCGTGCTCAAGGTGGCGCATGCCTTCGGGCAATTGTGCCAACTGGTCCGCAGCACCGAACGCGACGGCCGGCCATTATCCGGGGACACGTTGGTCCGCGATCGTGTTGCGCAGTTCGCCGCCGACATAGAAGTGGGGCGCCAGTTGATGATGCATTGCGCGGATCTCGCCGGTAGCGGCGCCACGCCGCCCGAGATGGGGGCGATCAGCAAGGTGTTCTCGGGTGAACTGATGGAGCGCTTCGGCGAGGGCGCGCTGGAGATTTTCGGGCTCGCCGCCACGCTGTCCCAAGGCGCGCCCGGCGCCATCCAGAACGGCCGCTTCGAGCAGAACCTACGCCATTCGCTGATGTGGGTGATCAGCATCGGCACCAACGAGATCCAGCGGAGCCTGATCGCGCAGCGCGGGTTGGGGCTGCCGCGTTGAAGCGGTGGACGGCTTCCGATTCGAATCAGGTGTCCGTATACGCCATCTTGAGTCCAAGATATTGACCAAATGGCAGGAAATCCCGGTCCGCGTGAAGCAGGGTCAATCCATCCTCGATACACCGGGTGGCGATGAGCGTGTCGACGGTCTTGCGTATGGTGATCCCCATTGATCGCAACACGCGGTAGTTCCCGGATGCCTTGACCGCGAGGTCATAGCCGGCAAGATCAATGTGTTCGAATGCGTCCAGTACCTTCCTGACCCGCTTGAACTGCTGCAGGTCGTCGATGCCCTGCAACACTTCCGCAGCGATCAGGTCGCCTACCGCGAGCGGAGTGCGCCCTAGAAGGGAATCCAGAAGTGCGACCTGTGGAGTATCGGCTGAACGAAAGTAGTCGATCCATACGCTGGAATCGACCAGGATCACCGGTCGGTCCTCATCGCGTTCAGGTCACCCTCCCAGCCGATCTTCCCCTTGAGTTCGCGGGCTTTTTCCTGCGCGCGGAGCATCACCAGGGTTTTCAGTCCGAGTTCCACCGCCGCGCGCTTGGTCTTGGCGCCGGTCGCCTTCAGGGCATCTTTCATCAGCTTTTCATCAATCTCTATGTTCGTGCGCATTATGTGTACCGTGTGGAAAAGAGATACACATCCTAGCACGAGCCAACATCCCGCACGGCTACGCTTCCCGGTTGCCGGGGCTCGGCGCACAACCGCGCGAATTTGAGGGGACGCGCGTTGTCAACGACCGTTGCGCGGGGTGGATTGCACTACCCCGCGCAAGCGGCGTAAAATTCCTACTTCAAATTCTTACTTTTGGGCCCGACCATGCATGTCACCGAAAAAGGGCAGGTCACCATTCCCAAGCACATCCGTGTCGCGGCGGGCGTGGCACCGGGCAGCGAAGTGTCGTTCAGCCTGGAAGGCAGCAAGATCGTGATCACGCCGATTGGTACCGGCGTCAAGGATGACCGGCGCGCGAAGCTGCGCGCGGCCGCCGCTCGCGTTCGTGCCAGTCTGACTCCGGAGTTCCGGCAACTGGGCGCCGACGAAATCATGACCTTCCTCCGCGGCGAGGCGGCCGCTCCGGCCACTTCCCGCCGTGGCCGGCGCTAGTCTCGCGAACTACGATGGCAGCGCCGGGACATTGGTCGATACCAATGTCTGGATCGACTGCATTGATGAAGGCAGCGCCTGGCACGAATGGTCTCTTGAGCAATTGCAAGCGTGTGGCGAACGCTCGCCGTTGCATGTAAACCTGATCATCTATACCGAACTGCTGGTGCCGGGACCGGATGTCGCTTCGCTCGACGCACTGCTGGATGTCTACGGCGTCTTGCGTACCTCTCTTCCTTGGGCAAGCGCGGCGCTGACAGCGGCTGCGTTCGCATCGTACCGGCGCGCAGGCGGTCTGGCACAGAAGCCGTTGCCCGATTTTTATGTTGGAGCGCACGCCGCGGTGGCGAACCTGAGCGTGCTGACCCGGGACCCCACACCCTACAAGCGGTATTTTCCGCGGCTGATGCTGGTCGCGCCGTGAACCCGACCATCGACGCCGTAATCTTCGATTGCGACGGCACGCTGATCGACAGCGAGACCGTCGGCTTCGGCGCCATCCTGAAGGAGGCCAAAAAGCTCGGCGTCACCTTCGCCCCGGACAGGGACATGCTCGACCTCAAGGGTCAGGCGATGTCCCGGACCCTGGCAGGCCTGACGCAGCGGCTCGGGCGACCACTGCCTGATGGCTACGAGACGACCTTGCGGGAGGCGATGGCGCGCGCCTTTCGCGAGCGGCTGGAGGTCATTCCCGGCGCGGTCGAAACCATCACCGGCATGAAGCGCCCGTATTGCATCGCCTCCAACGGCCCGCGCGCGAAGATGGACCTGACGCTGGGACTCACCGGGCTGATGCGCTATTTCGAAGGCCGCATCTTCAGCGCCTACGAGGTGGGGTCGTTCAAGCCCGACCCCGGATTGTTTCTCCACGCCGCCCGGGCCATGGGCGTGGAGCCGGCGCGTTGCGCCGTAGTCGAGGACAGCATCACCGGGATTGCCGCCGGTGTCGCCGCCGGCATGACGGTCTATGCGGTGCATGCGCCGCGCGAGTTGCCTGCCGACCTTGCCAGTCGCGTGCACAGGCTCGAGCACCTGACAGACCTGTGCGACGCGCCATGGAATCGGTGAACCACGCCATGAACGAACGAACCTTGTTTGAAACGTCGCGAATGCGGCAGCGGAGCATTGCATGAGCACTCGCATCATCGATGGAGCCACGCGCCTGTTGGGCATCGTCGGTGACCCGGTCGCGCAGGTGCGCTCGCCGGTCGCGTGGTGCGGCCTGTTCCGCCGCAACGGCGTGAACGCGGTGTGCATTCCCATGCATGTGAAGCCGGCCGACCTCGAGCGCTATTTCGAGGGGCTGCGCACCATGCGCAACATGATGGGGCTGATCGTCACGATCCCGCACAAACCGGCGACGGCGCGTTACGTCGACGAGCTGACCGAGCGCTCGCGGCTGGCCGGCTCGGCCAATCTCGTGCGCATGCATGAGGACGGCCGCTGGGTCGGCGACATCCATGACGGCGTCGGCTTTGTGCGGGCGCTGGAGGCGGCCGGAAAGCAGGTCGCCGGTCGGCGCGCGCTGGTGGTGGGTGCCGGCGGTGTGGGTACGGCCATCGCGTTCGCCATTGCGATGGCGGGCGCGGCATCTGTGGACGTATTCGATCCGTTGGCGGAGCGCGCGAACGACCTGTCCCGGCGCATTAGTGACTATGGCGTACGGTCTGCCGTGGCGGCAGCGCGCGGCGCCGGTTACGATCTGGTCGTCAATGCCAGTCCACTGGGCATGCACCCCGGCGACCCGTTACCGATCGACCTGGCTGGCGTGTCTGCCGACGCCATCGTCGGCGATGTCGTCAACGTCAACACCATGACTCCCATTGTTCTGGCGGCGCAGGCACTGGGCTGTCATGTGCAGCGCGGTGTGGAGATGTTGGAGCACCAGATTGCCGTGACTGCCGAGTTCCTCGGGCTGACTACCGGGGACTGGAGCGCAGCGACGGTGCGGCAGATCCTCGCCGAGGCGGACGCCCCATAGCCCGCGCCGTATACTTTTGAAGTGGGCTAGAAGCAAGGCTTACACAACAAAACGCTTCAGGGAGACCCGGAAACATGCGTGAAATACAGGTGCCGATCCTGATCGTCGGCGGCGGCGGCTGCGGCCTGTCAACTTTCATTTTCCTTTCCAGCCTGGGTGTCGAAAGCCTGATGGTCGAGCGGCATTCAAAGCCTTCGCCCATGCCCAAGGCGCGCGCGCTCAACCGTCGCACGCTGGAGGTGATGCGCCAGTACGGTCTGGAGGATGAGCTGCGCGAAGGCGCCATGCCGGGTGGCTATGTGGGCAAGATCCGCTGGTGCACCAGCCTGGGTGGGGATGGCCCGATCGATCGCAAGACACTGCATGAGATGGAGTCCTTCGGCGGCGGCAGCCTGCACCAGGAGTACGAGGCGGGCAGTCCGTTCGGCAAGTTCCTGATGTATCCGCAGGTGCGGCTAGAGCCCTTCCTGCGCGGCCGCGGCGAGAAGATGAACGCCGGACGCATGCTCTTCAACACCGAACTGCTGGAACTCACCCAGGACGCCAATGAGGTGCGCGCGGTCATCAGCGACCGCGCCGGCGGCGAGAAGACCCTGGTGCGCGCCCGCTATGTGGTGGCAGCCGATGCCGGGCGTACCGTCGGGCCCATCGTCGGTTCGCGTATGCAGGGCACCAACATCTTGAAAGAAATGATCACGGTTTATTTCCGCGCCGACCTTTCGGCGTATCTCGACGACGACCAGCTCTCCACCACCATCTTCGTCAATCCGGAGGGCGACACTGCGTTCTGGGGGAGCGGCGCCTTGGGCAAGATCGGTCCGCCGTGGGATCGCACCTGCCGCGAATGGCTGCTGCACAGCTCGGTGCGCGCGGGCGACCCGGAAAAGTTCGATGACGCGACCCTGGTCTCGCGCATCCGCGAGCTGTTGAAAATTCCCGATCTCGAGGTGCAGCTGCTGGGCAACGCACCGTGGACAGGGCAGGGGCTGCTCGCCGAGCGTTACCAGTTCGGCCGCGTTTTCCTGGCCGGGGACGCCGCGCATCGTCACCCTCCGGCGACAGGCCTGGGGCTCAACTCCGGCATCCAGGACGCGCACAACCTGGCCTGGAAGCTCGCCATGGTGGTCAAGGGACACGCCACCGACAAGCTGCTCGCGACCTACGAGACCGAACGCCGCCCGGTGGCACAGCGCAACGTGCGCTGGGCCCTTTTCGCTTTTTCCAACGCGCAACTCACCGGCCCGGCGATGGGCATCATCCCCGGCAATCCGGCCGAGAGCCTGGCCAACTTCAGGGCACTCCTGGCCGACGACGACGAAGGCGAAGCCCGTCGTGTGCGCCTGGCCCACGTGATGGAGGTCAACCGCACCGAGTTTCAGGCCAATGACCTGGAGATCGGGTTCTGGTATGAAGGCCCGGCAGTGCTCTCCGATGGCACACCGGCGCCACGCCGCGACCCAAAAGGATTTCGCTTCAACGCGACCACCCGGCCCGGCCACCGCCTGCCGCATGCGTGGATCAGCCGCAAAGGAGCGATCATTTCCACGCTTGACCTGGTCGCCCCTGACCACTTCGTGCTGCTGGTGGGGCAGCCCGGCTCGCCGTGGTTTGCCGCCGCTGCCGAGGCCGGCCGCGCGCTTGGTGTGCCGATCGAAGCGATTGCCGTGGGCGACCGTGGCGAGGTGATCGACCGCGACCACGCCTGGCGGCGCCAGCGCGGAATCGGCGATGCCGGTGCCATCCTGGTGCGTCCGGACCAGCATGTGGCGTGGCGCACCGCGCACGCCGCCGCCGACCCGGCGGCGATGCTCAAGCAGGTGCTGGCGACGATTCTCGGGCGTTGAATGCGGCGCTGCCGAATCGACGCCCATAGCACCGGCGGTTTGCGCACAGACGGCGGTCCGTGCGATCGGCACGCGGACCCGGCGCGCCGCGCGTTGGTGGGAAAATGCGGGGCAGATTGATTGACGCGGCCGTCGGCGCCGTTCAAACCAGGGAGGCGCAATGAGCGCGGCTAAGGAAAAATTCGAAGTGCAGGGCGAGTGGGTTCATGTGCAGTATGCGGAGACCGCCGGCTTTCGCGATGTCTACGGCTTCGCCAGCAGCCAGGGCGCGGTCAATCTCGAGGGCGTGCGCTTCGTGCCCACGGGGCGGCCGTCGAAGACCCTGCTGGTCTACATGCATCCGGCTTCCACGCTGCAGTTGTTGCCGATGCCGCGTGCGATGGCGGCACACGGTGTGCATGTGCTGTGTGCCGGCAGCCGCTATGCGCGCAACGACACGCCGCTGATCATGGAAAAGGTGGTCCTCGACCTGGGTGCCTACATCCGCCATGCAAAGGAGGTGTGGGGCTACGAGAAGGTGGTGATCGGCGGCTGGTCGGGCGGCGGCTCGTTGTCGCTACTGTATCAATCGCAGGCCGAAAAACCCAGCATCACCCACACCCCGGCCGGCGATGCGGTCGATATCGCCGGCGCCAGGCTGATTCCCGGCGATGCCATGATCTTCCAGGCCGCACATGTGTCGCGCGCGGTGTGCCTGGCCGACTGGATCGATCCATCGGTGCGCGATGAGGACAATCCCGACGATCGCGATGCGGAGCTCGATCTCTATGACGCGAGAAACCCGAGCCAGCCGCCCTATTCGGCCGAATTCATCACCCGCTTCCGCGCCGCGCAACTGGCACGCTTGCGTCGTCGCACGGACTGGGTCAAGGAGAAACTTGACGACATGAAGCGCCGCGGCGGCAAGGAGGTCGAGCGCGGTTTCGTGACCCATCGCACGCTGGCCGAGCCGCGCTTTCTCGATGCTGCGCTCGATCGCAACGACCGCAAGATCGGCAGCTGCTATCTCGGGCATCCGGAGACGGTGAACAGCGGCCCGGTCGGCATGGCGCGCTTTTCCACCCTGCGCGCCTGGCTGTCGCAATGGTCGATCGACGATACCAACGCGCACGGCGAGCGCTGTGCCGCGCGGGTTGCCGTGCCGCTCCTGGCAATCGAAAACTCGGCTGACGACGCCGTGCCGCAGTCGCATACGCGGCGCATTTTCGATGCTGCCGCGAGCCCGGACAAGACCCATGAAGTGATCACGGGCGCAACGCACTATTACGCCGGCCAGCCGGAACTGCTGCAACAGGCGGTCGACCTGTGCATGGGCTGGATGCGCGGGCGCAGGCTGCTCGATTGAATGAAGAGCCACGCCGCATCCACGAAAATCAGCGAGGATCCCGATGGCCGACCTTGAATACCCGTTTGAAACTGTTCCAGACAGCGGCGCCACCATCGAGGTGGCGCCCGGTGTGCACTGGATTCGCATGCCGATGCCGTTTTCGCTGTCGCACATCAACCTGTGGGCGATCGAGGACGACGACGGCTGGGCGATTGTCGATACCGGGCTGCAAACCAACGACACGGTGGTGGCCTGGCGCGCCCTGTTGACCAGGCCAGGGCCGCTGTCCGGGCGCAAGCCCAGCCGCGTTTTCGTCACCCACATGCACCCGGACCATATTGGCATGGCGGGGCGCCTGACGCGCAGGTTCGATTGCCAGCTGTGGATGACCCGGCTCGAATACCTCAACTGCCGCATGCTGGTGGCTGATACCGGGCGCGAGGCGCCGGAAGACGGTGTGCGCTTTTATCGCCGCGCCGGTTGGGACGACGAGCAGATCGAAACCTATCGCTCCCGCTTCGGCGGCTTCGGCAAGATGATCTACCAGTTGCCCGACAGCTACCACCGCATCGAAGACGGCGATCGCTTTCGCATCGGTGCGCATGAGTGGCAGGTGGTGGTCGGCACCGGGCATTCGCCGGAACATGCATGCCTGTATTGCCCGGAATTGCGGCTCCTGATTTCGGGCGATCAGGTGCTGCCGCGCATTTCGTCCAATGTATCGGTGTTTCCGACCGAACCGGAGGGTGACCCGCTCGGCGACTGGACCGCCTCGGTGGCCAAGATCAAGGCCGCGGTGGCCGACGACGTGCTGGTGCTACCGGCGCACAACGAGCCTTTTCGCGGCCTGCATGCGCGGCTCGATCGCCTCGCCGCCGGTCAGGAGGAAGGGCTCGTGCGCCTGCGCTCCATGTTGACGGAGCCCAGGCGCGCGATCGACGTGTTCAAGGCCTTGTTCAAGCGCGACGTCGGCGACGATCCGCAGCAGTTGAGCCTGGCCACCGGCGAGAGCCTGGCGCACATCAACTACCTGATCGGGCGTGGCGAAGCCCGAGTCGATTCCATGACCGACGGTGTGGTCTGGTACAAGGGGCTGGGCGCGTGATCCAATCCGCATCTCCTGCCCGCTGATTCGCCGCTTGACTTGCCCAAATCTCGCAAGGAGCACGCCCAATGGCTGAACCCGTGACATCGAAATGGTCTGGCAAGCCGGCTTCCCGTCTGCTGGTGCCGGCGACGCTATTGTTCTGTGCCCCGGTGGCGATGGCGCAGGACGCGACGACCGAGATCGTCGGCAAGCTCAATGCCGAAATCGTGAAAGCGGTGCGCATGGCGGATGTCGCCGCGAAGATCGACGGTATGGGTTTCGTGCCGGTGGGCAACAGCGCCGATGCCTTCGCCACTTCAATCAAGTCGGAGTTCGAGAAATGGGAAGTGGCGATCCGGGAAAACCAGATCAGGCTCGATTGAAATGTCGCGTGTTCAAGCGTTGCGGCATTCATTCAATGCCGGCGAAGTAGTGGTGGTGCCATCACCCACCTTGATGCAGGGCAAGTGCGTCGCCGCCACTGGCGTGGCGCTCGTGGTCGGCCCTGCGTGTGCCAAAACGCGCCACCGGGACGCAGGCGTTGTGCTGTTGCCGTTGCCCGCCACCTGATGTTGACCCGCTCGCAAAGCCACGGTCGCCGCGGCCCGGGCGACCAGGCCACCCATTTGCGGTCGGTACCGCTGCCGCACGCCGTCGGCGCCCTCTGGAGCGCTACGCGTGAACGCGAAGTCGAATTGCGATTGCCGTATGCGCCAAGGGTGCGGGCACCGGGTGGCGCGGCCGTGGATCAGCGCGCCATCATGGCCATCCTGGATCACGCCTGTGGAGCGGCCATGTACGCGGCACTTCCGGAACCCTTGCCGATCGCCACTCTCGATCTGCGGGTGGCTTTCCAGCGCCCGGTACCGGACGGTGCGGACATCATGGTGTCAGCGCGCACCACGCACATTGCCGGCATGAGCGCTTTTGTCGAGGGCCAGGCGTGCGCGGCTGGCGGCGGGCCGGCGCTGGTGACGGCCAGCGGCGCATTCATGGTCGGCGCCCATCCCGGTGGTGCCACCGGCAGCGACATGCCGGACCCGTGGCAGCCGGCGCGCCCGATCGAGATCGGCGATTTGTCGCAGCTCGATTCGTTCGAGGAATTCCTGTGCCTGGCGCGCCATGGTCGGCATCTGCGCATGGAATTCGCCGACCACCTGATCGGCGCGGTGTCGCTGCCGGCCTTGCATGGCGGCGCGGTGGCGGCCTTGCTGGCGTCCGCCGCGGCCGACCTGGCGGGCACCGAACGCGCCACGCGCCTGGTGGCAATGAGCATTCAGTATCTGCGCGCCGGCCGCGCCGAGACCCTGACCGGCAATGCGGAGTGGGAAAAGCGCGGTGCCCGTTCCAGTGTGGTTGCGGTGGTGGCCAGGCAGTCGCATGGTGCGCGTGAGGTGGCGCGCGCACAGTGCACTTTTGTGGCAGCCTGAGTACTCGCGAAATTGATGGGAGAAAACTGCATGCAGGCTGCCGCAACGTCGCTCGATGCACGTGAATTCGGCAATGAACTGGTGTCGGCGCAGGCCTTCGCGGACCCGCAGCGCATTCATCGGGCGCTGGCGGCCTTGCGCACCCACGGCCGGCCCTTGTGGGTCACGCCGGACAACTTCCGGCCGTTCTGGGCGGTAGGATGCCATGCGCATGTGATCGCGGCATCGAGCGACAACGCGCTCTTCATCAGCAGCCGGCGCCTGAATCTGATGAGCCGGCTGCAGGAAGCCGCGGCGTTCAAGGGAGCAGAGCGTTACGGGCAGGTGCTGCGCACACTGGTGCACATGGACGAGCCGGATCACAAGAAATACCGCGCGGTGGCGCAATACTGGTTCACCGCCGCCGCGGTCAAGCGCCAGCAGGGCATTCTGGAAGATCTGGCGCGCGAGTTCGTCGCCAGATTCGATGCCGCGCCGGGCGGCGAGATTGACTTCGCCGAGGAAGTGGCCACATTGTTTCCCTTGCGCGTGATCATGGCCATCCTGGGCATCCCGCCTGAGGATCTGTCCTTGATGCACCGCCTCACCAAAACCCTGTCGGCGCCCAACGACCCCGATTTCAGCACCGATACCGCACGCGGCGATTCGATGTTTGAATCGATCCCCGAATTCACCGAATATTTCCTCGGGGTGATCGCGGATCGACGCCGCCATCCGCGCGACGACCTGGCCAGCGTGATCGCCAACGGCGTGATCGATGGCGGGCCCCTGGGCGAACTGGAGGCAGTGTCCTACTTCATCACCATGGCGGTGGCCGGGCATGACACCACCGCGGCGGCGATGGCGGGCGGCTGCCAGGCCCTGGCCGAGCGGCCGGAGCAGTGGGCACGGCTGAAACAGCGCCCTGCGCTGCTCAAGAGCGCCGCCGAAGAGATGATCCGCTGGGTCACGCCGATCAAGCATTTCATGCGCACGGCGACGCGCGGTTGCGAACTCGGCGGTCAGGCGATACGCGCCGGAGACGGTCTGGCGCTGTACTACCTGGCGGCCAACTTCGATGACGCGGTGTTCGAGAGTCCCCACGAGTTCCACATCGACCGCAATCCCAACAAGCAAATCGCCTTCGGCTTCGGCCCGCACGTGTGCCTGGGCATGGCATTGTCGCGGCTCGAACTCACGGTATGGTTCGGCGCCATGCTGCGCCGGCTTGAGTCGATCGAGATGGCCGGTCCGGCGCGCCTGCTGGAATCCAATTTTCTCGGCGGCTACAAGTCGGTGCCGATCCGCTACACGCTGGCGGCAGGCACCCTTTCCTGGTAGTTACCGTTACTTCCCGGCAGCGCCACCACCGTCAAGCGCTTCTTGCCAGTACACCTGGGCATTGCCAAGATGCCGATCCATCAACGCGCTGGCGGTCTTGATATCGCGCGCTTCAAGTGCCGCCACGATCTTTCGATGGCCGCGATCCGATGCCGCTGCGCGTGACGGATCGGCGAAGTAGCGGCGCCGTCGCGGCAGGGTCAGGCAATAGAAGGCGTTGAGCATGCGTGCCAGCACGCTGTTGTGGCTGGCGTTGGCCAGCGCCAGATGAAATGCCTGATCACAATCGGCGATGTTGCCACCGGCGGCCAGGAGCGAGCGCGTTTCCTGCAAGATCGCCCGCCGTGCATCGAGGTCGGCATCGGTGCCGCGCGCAGGCCAGCGTGATCGCCTGGCGCTCCAGCGGCGCGCGTACCTCGATGCTCTCGCGCACTTCCGTCGCCGTGGGCTCGCTGCCCTGCTCGGCCAGCAGCACAATGGCTTCGAAACTGGATTCGGTCGCCGAGCGCCGCAGGAACACGCCGGAGTTGGGCCGGGCTTCAATTACGCGCAAGGTTTCGAGCGTGGCCAGGGGCAACGCCTGGTCGGACCGCCGCATCCTTTCGGCCGTTGATCGATGCAAGGCATATTGTCAATCGCTGTGTCGCAGGGATATCTCCTGAAAAGCCGGTGCTGCCTGCTGCCGGACGCATTCTCGTTGATCCGGCAGAACTTGCCGGTGCGATCCCGCCCTTGTGCGGCGCTCGTTGCCTGCTGCGCGGCCGCATCGACTGCTTTCCGCTCGTGTCAGGCAAGAGAAGACCGACGGCTGCGATGAACGCATGGAGGCGCAATGCCCCGGAGCGCGGCTGCGCGATAATGGATCGGACAAATCGACCCGCAGGCGGGCGATTGGCCACATCCAATCCGGAGGGAATGTGAATCACAGCGCCATCGATTGCCACACCCATGTGGTACCGGAGAATTTTCCCGCGTATACCGGGTCCCATGCCAACGTACCCTGGCCCTCGATGGCGCCGGCGCATGCCTGCCACCGCCATGTGATCATCGCGGGCAAGACCTACCGTACCGTGAGCGATGGCAGCTGGAGCGTGCCGCGCCGCATCGAAGGCATGGGCGCCATGCGCATCGGTCGCCAGGCCCTGTCGCCGATGCCCGAGCTGCTGTCCTACTGGTTGCCCGCCTGCGATGCACAGGTGCTTTTGCGTTACATCAACGACACCATCGCGGCCATGGTGGCCGCCGCGCCCGATCGCTTTACCGGTCTTGGTGCCATACCGCTGCAGGACATGGACATGGCCCTGCGCGAGCTTGAATACCTGCGCCAGACCCTGGGTTTCGCCGGCGTGGAAATCGCCACCCATGTGAACGGCGTGTCGATCGGTGACGCCCGTTTCGAACCCTTCTTCGCCGCTGCCGAGCGCATGGGCGCGGCGATTTTCGTGCATGCCCTGCGCCCTGCAGGCCAGGACCGCATCGTAGGCCCCCTGTCCGAGCAGGCGGTCGCTTTTCCCGGCGATATCGGTTTGTGCGCAGCGGCGATCATCACCGGCGGCATCGCCGCGCGCCATCCGCGCTTGCGCATTGCCTTCTCCCACGGCGGCGGCGCCTTGTCGATGATGTTGCCGCGCCTGAAGCACGCATGGTCGATGACGCCCAAGGCACTGGAGAACATGCCCCTGGCGCCGGACGTTTACGCGCGGCGTTTTTTCTACGATTGCGTGGTGTTCGATCCCAGGCTGGTGCGCTTGTTGATCGAGAGCTACGGCGCTTCGCAGATCGTGATCGGCAGCGACTATCCGTATGCGATGGGTGAGGCCGACCCGGTGGCGCTGCTCGAGCGCTGCGGCCTGGATGCATCGTCCTTCGAGGCGATTACACAAACCAATGCCCGGCGCTTTCTCGGCATTGAGTAGGGAGCTCGACGCGCAGCGCGCATGCGACGGTTATGCCCAAACAGAGGGAAATTTGTGAAATAACGCACGTTTCCGCACCATTTGGGTCGGTGTGTGATGCAGTTCACAGACAGTGAGGCGCCTGCTGCGTAGCATCGGTTGCGTCTCCTCCTCTTTCTGCCCGTCAGACAGGCAGTTCGGCCGCAACCCAAAAAGGTTGCGGCCTTTTTGTTGGTCCAAGCGCAGCAGCTTGTGGTTCCGAGGTCGACGCTGCGATGTTGCAGCGCGCCGGCAAGCGCTTCCGGCAGGCAGAAAAATCAATTCGCGCGCACCTGCGCGCTTTGGCATCAAGGCTATTGACTTCGGCCCGCACCAACGCCTTCCGGGCACCCCGCCTGAGGGTTATCCACAGCTTTTGTGGATAACTGCCCATGGGGTTTGGTACAGTCGCAAGTCAGGTGGTCGAAACACAACAGGGGGGAGCATCAGGATGCAGGTCATTGTGCAAGCCGCGCCATGCGGCGCGCTGGTGGCGGGCGTCGACCTCAAGGGTGTTGATGGGGCCGAAGTCGCTGCGCTGCGTGCGCACTGGCTTAGCCATCTGGTGCTCGCTTTTCCTGACCAGACCTTGCAACTGGAAGACCTCGAGCGCTTTGCCAGCATGATCGGCCCGTTTGGCAACGATCCGTTCTTCGAATCCGTGCCCGGGCACCCGCATGTGGCACAGGTGCGGCGTGAAGCGGACGAGAAGACCACGCTGTTCGCCGAATCATGGCATTCGGACTGGAGTTTCCTGCCACAGCCGCCGGCGGCGACGCTGCTCTACGGCAGCATCATTCCGCCGGTCGGCGGCGACACCCTGTTCGCCAACCAGTATGCGGCCTGGGATGCCCTGCCGGCCGCGCTGCAGTCGCAGGTCGCCGGTCGCCTGGGCATTCATTCGGCGCGGCGTGGTTACTCACGCCAGGGCATGTATGGCGAGCGCGATCGCGGCCGCTCGATGGCGATCAAGTTCTCCGACAGCGCGCTTGCCACGCAAACACACCCGATCGGGCGTGTCCATCCGGAAACCGGGCGCACCGCGCTGTACGTGAGCCCCGGCTATACCATCGGCATCGAAGGCATGCCCGACAAGGATGCGTCCGCGCTCCTGGCCGACCTGTTCGCGCACCAGGCGCGCGCGGAGTTTGTCTATCGCCACCGCTGGTCTGCCGGCATGCTTCTCATGTGGGACAACCGCTGCGTGGTGCATGCGGCCACCGGCGGCTATGACGGTCATCGGCGCCTGCTGCACCGGATCACCGTGGCTGAACCTGCCTCGGCCTGAAGGAGCATGTCACCCATGCAGGACGCTATCAACCGCATGGCCGGAACATGAAAGTCTTCTATGGCTGGCGCATGGTGGCCGCCGCCGCCGGCATCCAGTGCCTGCAGGCAGGCCTATTGCATCAGGCCTTCGGCGCCTATGTCGCGGTGCTGTCCGACCAGATGGGCTGGAGCAAGACCGCGCTCTCCGGCGCGGCGGCATTGCAGTCGCTGGAAGCCGCGGTGCTCGGCCCGCTCCTGGGATGGGTGATCGATCGCTCCGGCGCGCAACGCATGATCGTGGCCGGCATCGTGGTGCTGGGCCTGGGTTTCATGGCCTTGTCGCAAATCGAGACCATCGGCGGCTTTTACGGCGCCATCGTGATGATCGCTGTCGGCGCCAGTTTCAGCGGCTATTTCCCGCTCACCGTAGCCGTGGTGCAATGGTTCGAAAGGAAGCGCGCGCGCGCCTTGTCGGCCATGGGCTTCGGCCTGGCGTTCGGCGGGCTGGCGGTGCCGCTGGTGGCCTGGGCGATGCAGACCTTCGGCTGGCGCGCCGCGGCTTTCGGCTCGGGCGTGCTGATGATCGCCGTCGGCCTGCCGCTGGCGCGAGTGATCAGGAGCCGCCCCGAGGACCATGGCGAAAGCGTCGATGGGCTGCCGGCGGCCCCGCCGCCGGCCACCGGATTCCCGCCCGCGGCCCCGACCCGGCGTGAATTCACCACCCGCGAAGCACTGCGCACCGCGGCCTTCTGGCTCCTGGCACTGGGCCATGGCGTGTCGCTGCTGATCGTCACCGCGGTCAACGTGCATGCAATTTCGCACATGAAGGAGTCGCTCGGCTACTCGGTGGCACAGGCTTCGCTTGTGATCACCCTGATGACTGTAGGCCAGGTCGGCGGGGTGTTTCTCGGTTACGCCATCGGCGACCGTTTCGACAAGCGCTACGTCGCCGCTATCTGCATGCTGATGCACGCCGCCGGCATGCTGATGCTCACCTATGCCGCGGGCAGTGTGATGCTGCTGGCCTTCGCGGTGCTGCACGGCGTGGCCTGGGGCCTGCGCGGCCCCTTCATGCAGGCGATTCGCGCAGATTACTTCGGGCGCAGTTCGATCGGCATGATCATGGGCTTGTCCGGCATCATCATCGCAATCGGCCAGGTCGGCGGGCCGCTGGTGGCCGGCGCCATGGCCGATTACACCGGCAACTACCGCGCCGGGTTCACCCTGCTGGCGATACTTGCCGGGCTGGGTTCGCTGCTATTCGTGATGGCAAAGAAGCCGGTTTGACCGCTGCGCGCGCCGACCATGGAAACGCTGGATAAGCCCGCGGGGAACCACTGCCGCTTTTTGCTCGCATCAACTTGATTGAACACCTCCGCGCGAGGGTCCGTGACACAGGGACCCATGCGGCGTTTTCTCATTCCGGTGGCACCTGCCGCGGCCGCCGTTCCTGGTCGGTCGCCACGTAAGTCAGCTGGGCCTCGGTGATCTTCACCGTTTCAAGCACCGCCGGATTACGTTGCGCGAACACCTCGACATCGACCGTGATCGAGGTGCGGCCCACCTTCAGCACCTGGGCATAGAACAACACCACGTCGCCGATCAGCACCGGCTGCTTGAAGGTGAAGGAATTGACCGCCACGGTGGCGACGCGACCGCGCGCGCGACGGGCCGCCGCAACCCCGCCTGCGATATCGACCTGGCTCATCAGCCAGCCGCCGAAGATATCGCCATGCTGGTTGGAATCCGAAGGCATCGGCACCACCGAGAGGATCGGCGTGCGCCCGGCCGGCAGTTGCACACTCATTTCCTGACCCACTGGCCGGCGGCGTTCTGCACGCTCCATCCCGGTTGTGCCTTTTCGATCCAGCGCTCACCGAAGGTATTGCGGATCTCGGCCTCCCATTCCGGCTTGCCGTTGGCGCGCGCGATCTCGCGGTACAGCGCGCTGCGATCGGTGTTCTCGGCGGCGATCAGGCCGCCGACGCCGGCGCGTTGCGGCAAGGGCACGGCGTTGGCATTGGCCAGCGCGATGCTGCCATCGCGCGCGATGCCCACCGCGCCGCTCAAGTAGTGCGGGCTCAGTTGCGCATGGCGCTCGGCCATCGCCTTCTTCAGGTTGTTGATGGCGGGCGTATTGATTTCGAGGTTGGCTTGCGCGCCTGCGAATGTGGCCACGCAGGCCAGGAGCCAGGCGGCAAGGATTCTGATCACGGTGATTTCCTTCACTTCGATGGCGTGGATGCCGCGGGTTTGGGCGCAGCGCTGCCCGGCGCCTGAGCGGGTGCGCCTTCACGGCGCAGGTTGTACACCTCTTCGATGATGCGATCGGCCGCCTTTTCGGCGGCAGCCGCGGGAAAGTAGATGTTGATGGTGACGCAGGCGGCCATCATCAGCAGGCTGGATGCGGCGGCCAGCATCCACAGGCGGCGCGAACTTTGAGCTGGTTTCATTGCACCACCATTTTCGAGTTGCCTTCGATCACCGCCTGGATGCGGTCCAGCATTTCCTGCCAGCCGACAAATCGATTGTAACCAACCACATTGAGCGCGGGCAGGCCGCCCCCCTTGATGATGGTGTAGCCGCCGCTAGCGCGGTCGATGCCACCCATTTCGCAGATGCCGTTGCGCAGCCGGCACGAAAGCCCCAGCCTGTCATAACCGAAGGTATCGAAAAATCGCATGAAGCTGGCCTGAATGGCGGCACCGGCGCCGGCACCGCCGATCGAGGAAATGTTCTGCACCGCGCGCTGGCTGATGCGCTTCCGGAAATCGCCGGGACTGGTGGCGATGGTCGCATCGAACGAAAGCGGTTGCCAGTTTTCCATTTCCAGATTTTCCAGGTTGACATCGATGCGCCCGGTGATGCTGCCGAACTTGACCGCGCCGGTCATGGCTTCGAGATCGAGCCCGGCAAGTTTCAGGTTGGCAGCCAGGCGCGGGGTGCGTCCAAAGAGGTTGTCGATGCGGATGCCGTCAACTTGGGCGTCGCCGCCGAATACCTTGAACAACAACGCGCCGTCGACCGAAAACGTTGACCCGGACGCGGTTTCAACATAGTGCATCTGCGGCAACACCGCGGAAATGCTGCCGCTCATCGGATGCCAGTCGAGTGCCGCGGTCAGGCGCTCCATCGAAAGCGGGGTGAAAGCGCCGCGCAACTGCGCGCGCCAGCGGCCGCTTGCACGGCCGATTTCAATTTCGTTCAAGGCCAGTACGCCGTCCAGTAGCGGAATGATCAGGTTGGCGATCGCCAGACGATCGTCACGCACTTCACCGCGCGCGCTGGCTGGCCCGAAATCCAGCCCCTTGAAACGCGCCTTGGCCATGTCCAGAAGGAAAGGCGTGGCGCCGCCGGCCTGATACGCAAAATCGAGGTCGATGCCTTCGATCCCGAGGCGGCGCGCCGGCGCATCGAGGCGGGCTTTTGTCAAACCGATTCTCAAGGACTCAAGGCCTGCCGCAGTGGTCTTGGCAATGGCCGCAAGCCGTGAACTGCCGCCAAGCGTTAGGTCGGCCAGGCCATGCTGTTCCAGCCAGGTCTGCGGCAGCAGCGCGCGCAAGCCGGCAAGCTCCAGTGCGCCGCTTTCGATGGCCCAGTCGCTCACACCCCAGGTTGCGGTATCGATCTGCGCTTTGGCTTCGATGCGCCCCAGCGCGCGCCAGTCGAGGCGTGCGTTCTCGATTGAAAGCCGGCTGTCCTTGAAGCTGCCCGCAGCCGTCAGCAGATGCCCGGCTTCGGCCACATACACAGGATTGATCAGCAATGCGCCGGCATCCCATTTGAGACGTGTGTTCCAGCGCCACGCGCCGCCATCGCGCCGCGCCGCCAACGCCAGCGTGCCGGCCAGGTTCTCGCCGGCGTTGAGGCCGGCGGCATCGGCGAAGGCCGCGCCTTCAAATGCCAGTTCGCCATTGACCTCCCCCGTCGCTGCGCGCAGCACGCCGCTGGCGCGGCCCGCGCTCGGCTTGATCTCCCCTGGCAGCCATGGCGACACGCGAACCAGTTGCGCCCGGGCCAGCTTGAGCGTGAATGCGTCGCCGGCCTGCTCCAGTTGCCACGCTTCGCCGTCGGCCGTTTCCAGCGCCAGCGTGAGGCTGCGCAGTCCTGGCGTATAGACAAACGACACGGCCAGCTTTTCCGGACCCTGCAGCACACCCTCGTCGCAGCGCCACACCCCGCGCAGTGCGCCGAAGCGCGCGCAATCGAGGCGTAGCGCCGCGAATTTTTGCCCGAAACCGGCGAAGCCGCCAATCTCCACGCGCGCGCCGCCGCCCGCCACAAAGGCAACGCGCACCCGCTCGGCTTGCCAGCCATCGCCTTCAACGGTGCCCAGGTCGAGCGATACGAATTGCGCCACGGCACCACTTGCGGCCAAAGCGGCGGCCAGCAGCACGCCGACCATCGGCCAATGCAGTGGCCGGCCAGGCTTGTCGCGGAGAGTGCGCTGCCCTCGGGCACCATTCATCGCCGCAGTGTAGCGCCCGGTTTGAACTCGCCGGCGGCGCGCCGCCGGCCTCAGAGATCCACTACCCGGCGTAACTGGGGGTAGGGAATACGCAGGTCACCGCTATCGCGCTGCACGGTTGCGGTCTTGCGGTTGATGCGCTTGATCACGCCGAAGCGGTGCACGAAATCGCGATCCTCGAAGCTCACCCGATCGCCCACGGCGAAGGCGGCGCCGCCGCCTATCGATGGAGCCGCGGCACGGGCCACCGGCGGGTCCAGCTGAATCGATGCATAGTGCAGCCAACGCAGCTTCTGGTCGGCGGTTTCGATCAGCACCCGGTCAGCCATCAATTCGACAATGCGGCCATTGTTCAAGCGGTTCTGGCGCTCGCTTAAGTAATGGACCAACTGGCCGATCGACAGCCGGCGCCGGATCTCGGCGATCCGTTGCGGGTCGAGCAGGATGCCGTCGATGGCGACGCGCAGCCGCACCAAGTCGCGGTCGGAGGCAAGATACAGGCTGTCGATGATCTGCTGCCAGTCCGGCACCTTGAAGGCTTTTGGAGCGTTCATGCGGTGCGCGGACTCATGTGGAAAGGTGTGCGCCGGATGCGCTCGTGACAAGGGCATGGCGCTCGTGCTGGCTTGCTTTTCGCATCGATCCATTTTACATGGCCGGTTTCGCGCATCGATTGCGGGCCAGGCGCGTGCCAGGAGCGCAGTTGCGCGGTGATCGTGGACTTGTTCGCGCGATGCGGGACATGGCGAGATCGCTACAGTGCTGCTCCCAAGCCATTGAGTCAGAGAAAACCATGTTTGCACCGATCAGATCGAAAATGCTGGTCATCTTGTCATTGAGTCTCAGCGCCTTAGTCGGCATGATCCTGTTCGCCGTGCACAAGGCGCAGCAGTTCGGGAACGGGATGGTTTCAACGGTCGAAACCATGACGCTGACCATCGCCGCGGAAAGGCGGCAAGCACCGAGAACGTCCAGACCATGGAGCGCATTTCGGTGATGAGTGCAGAGGCCAGTGCCATAGCGCGCCTCACGCGCGGCACCGCGCAGACGCTGGAGACTCTCGCGCACAATCTCTCGGGCACGGTCGGAACCTTCAAGATCGCCTGATTGGCGGCACCCGGCCCGGCGCATGGGCGGCAGGGCCGCGCCGGTCGCGCGGCCCTGCCGGGCAAGGCGTTCGCTCTGGCCACCGGCATGGCGGCCGTGACTGCGCCGCTCCGCCGGCAATGCGTGCCCCATCACTTGCTTCACAGCGACCGTCACAAGCCGTTCTTCAACCAGGGTGTCGCCACGCCCGCGCCCGGATCAGGGTCCGGGCTTGGCAGACCTGCATCACCGCCGCCCTCGCCTGACTTTCGCCCGGGCGCATCCTGTATGCTGCGGCCAATCTTGAAACCGGATTGAACCCCCAATGCTTGGATTGCTCACCGACCCGCAGGTCTGGATCGCTTTCGCCACCCTGACCGCGCTCGAACTGGTGCTGGGAATCGACAACATCATCTTCATTTCGATCCTGGTGGACAAGCTGCCGAAGGAAAGGCGCGAGTTCGCGCGGCGCATCGGGCTTTTCATGGCGATGTTCATGCGCATCGGCCTGTTGCTGGTGCTGGCCTGGATCGTTGGCCTGGTGACACCGCTGTTCGCGATTTTCGGCCACGACATCTCCGGGCGCGACCTGATCCTGATCCTGGGCGGCTTGTTCCTGATCTGGAAGAGCACAGTCGAGATCCATCAATCGCTCGAAGGCGAGGAGTCGCACGCATCAAGCGCGGTCAAGGCGACCTTCGCCGCGGTGATCCTGCAGATCATGATCATCGATCTGGTGTTCTCGCTTGATTCGATCATCACCGCGGTCGGCATGGTCGATGATGTGCGGGTGATGATCGCCGCGGTGGTCGCTTCGGTGGCGCTGATGATGTTGTTCGCCGGGCCGATCGGCCGCTTCGTTTCGGATCATCCGACCATCAAGATGCTGGCCCTGTCTTTCCTGGTGATCGTGGGTACCGTGCTGCTGGCCGAGGGCTTCGGCCACCATGTGCCAAAGGGCTACGTGTACTTCGCGATGGCCTTCTCGCTGGGGGTTGAAATGCTCAACATCCGCATGCGCAAGAAATCCGCCCAACCGGTGCAGTTGCATGCGCCGCGAATCCCCGGGGAATAGCGCGTCATTTCGGCATCGACGGCGCGGCCGGGCACGGTCGAACGCGCTGCGCACATTGGCCTGATCGCGAACGTTCTTTCGTTGATCGGCACCCGCTGTTCCGGGTGGCACATGGAACATCCCCACGCAGGAGAAACGGCATCAACGGCATCAATACCAATCCCGCGGCGCTCAACAGCCAGCGCAGTCTTTCGAATTCGCAGGCTTCGCTCGGGCTGGCGGTGCAACGGCTGTCGTCCGGCCTGCGCGTCAATGGCGCCAAGGACGATGCCGCTGGCCTGGCGATCGCCGAGCGCTTCAATTCACAGGTCAAGGGCATGAACGCCGGCGTGCGCAATGCCAACGACGCGGTGTCGCTGGCGCAGACCGCCTGAGGCGCGCTGGCCAGGGTGCCCGACATGCTGCAGCGCATGCGTGAACTGGCGGTGCAGTCGGCCAACGCTTCCAACAGCACCTCCGATCGCCTCAACCTGCATGCCGAGTTTCAGCAGCTCGGGCAGGAGATCACGTGCAGCCTGGCCGGAACCCAGTTCAACGGCTCGACCATTCTGGGCGCCAATGCCGGCACCCTGACCTTTCAGGTGGGCGCCGGCGCCAGTGCCAACGACGTCATCAGCATCACCGGCACGCGCCTGGACAACCATGCCACCATCGCCGCTGTGACCGGCGGCAGCATTACCAACGCCGGCGTGGCGACGACCGCGATCACCAGCATTGATGCGGCCATTGATCAGGTCTCCACCGAGCGCGCCAATTTCGGCGCGGCGCAAAACCGCTTCGAGTCCGCCATCAGCGTGCTGCAGGTGGCGGCCGAGAACAACGCTGCCTCGCGCAGCCGCATCATGGATGCCGACTACGCCACCGAAACCGCTGCGCTTTCGCGTACGCAGGTGCTGCAACAGGCCGGTACGGCCATGCTGGCGCAGGCCAACCAGGTGCTCAATCAGATGTCGACCCTGTTGCGTTGATTGGAGCAGGCCTTGCGGGAAGCTTGCCAAGCAACGAATCGTCAGCCTCACGGTAGAACGCAAGCTGGTTCACATGCGCCCGCCCAATGGGCGCCTGGTGGATAATTCGCAGCGCGTACCCCAAGTGAAGGCGAAACAATCCGATGAGCGACCCGACCGGCTGTGATCCGACCGATACCTCGATGCCGGTGGCGGAAAAGCGTCAGGCACTGCGCGCAGGCATCGAGCGCACGAAAGCCCGTATGCAGGGGCTGCCCGCGCAAGAGCAAAAGCGCTTGTACGAGGCGGCGCGGGCCCGCAGTCCGACCCTGTTCGCCTTGCTTAACCGGCTGCGGGAAGACCCCGTCACCGATCAGTTAGTACGTGCCGCGGTCGAGCGCACCCGGCGCGCGCCGACCACGGCCGAACTCACGCGCGCGACCGCGCGCAACTTCACCAGCGCGTTTCGTGCCGGCCTGCTGGCATTCCGGCCGGCCGCCCATTTCGTGCTGTGCCGGCTCGGCGAGGAATTCGGTGAAGTCAATGCCAGGCGCATCAAGCTCTCCGAGCTGCAGCGCGGTTACTTCGCGGTATGCGCGCGTTCGCGCTTCTGCGGGTTCGACACTGCCGCCGCTGTCATGGCGGTGGCCACGCTTGGCGCGGTACGCGATTTTCCGTTGCCGGGGGCGCACGATGAAGCCGCGGCTGCAGGCGCGGAAGTCGCGGGGTCAGCCGTCGTCACCGCGCGGGGTGATGCGGCACCCTCCGCCGTCGCGGTCGGCGCGGACCAGCTGCTCACCACCGGACTTGTGGCCGCTTGCCTGCATATCGAGGCCGGTGTACGCAGCTTTGCCGAGTTCGCCGAAGCCATGGCGGCCGATCTGGGGGATGCGGGTCGCCCCTACCTGCGCGTGTTCTACGAAGCCATCCGCCATTATCCGGGCATCGACTTGACGGCCATGCAAGCGGCGGCGGCGAGCGAAGAGGGCTTGCTGTTCGCACATTAGCCGGGGATGCGGGCGGCGCGCACCGTGGCCAGGGGCAAACGGTGCGAGCGGCGGGGCCGACTCAATCGCCGGTGATCTTGCGCTCGCGGATGATCTTGCCGAAACGCTCCGAGTCGCTCTTGATCACGGCCGCGAATTGCGCCGGGCTGATCGGCGTGGGCTCGGCACCCAGGGAACGTATGACTTCGATCACCGGGGCCAAGGTCATGGTCTGGTTGATCTCGCGATTCAAGCGCTCGATCACCGGCGCCGGCGTGCCGGCGGGCGCCCAGAAGCCGTGCGTGGTGCCGGTATCAAAGCCCGCCAGACCCAGCTCGGCCAAGGTCGGCGTATCCGGGAACAGCGCGTTGCGTTTGGCGCTGCCCACCGCCAACAGACGCAGGCGGCCAGCGCGAATCTGCGCAAACGAAATGCCCGGATCGAAGGTGTAGTCGATCTGGCCGCCCAGCACATCGGTGAGCACCGCGGCCGAGCCGCGATAGGGAATGTGCACGGCAAAGAAATTCGCCTGTGACTTCAGCATTTCGCCTGCGATGTGGGGCGAGGTGCCGTTGCCCGGCGAGCCGTAGGTCAGGCGTCCCGGGTTGGCTTTGGCATAGCGCACGAATTCGGCATAGGTCTTGTAGGGTGCGTCGCTGCGCACCACCAGGAACAACTCGAGGCGGGCACCGGCAGCTACCGGAACCAGGTCCTTTTGCGGGTCATAGGACATTTTTGGTGTGATCAGCGGCACAATCGCCATCGCACTGCCGGACGACAGCAGGATGGTGTAGCCATCGTTGGCTGCCTTGGCCACGGCGTCGGCACCGATCATGCCGCCGGCACCGCCGCGGTTTTCCACCACCACCGTTTGCCCCAGCGCCTGCGACAAGGGCGTTGCCACGGCGCGCGCCACCGCATCGGGTGAACCACCCACCGGAAAGTTGACGATCATGCGAATTTGGCGATTCGGCCATGGCGCCGCGGCCGTCTGGGCGACTGCGGACCCACTTGTGCCCCACAGTGCCGCGCCGCCCGTGGCAAGTAAGGCCTGGCCAAAACGGCGGCGGGAGAATGCTGGCAAGCCGGCAAGTCCTGATTTGTTTGACCTCATGAGGATGTCTCCGTTGAGTTTTATGTATGCATAACTATACATTGATAGTAATAAATGTATGCTTTGGACGAACGCTTTTCTATGGCATAGGTAGTCACGACTTGAGCGCCGGCGATTTCCGGGGGCCGTCCTGCGTCGAAGACTTCACGCATTGCATCTGCGCGCAGCGCTGCAGAAATGGAAAAGCCGCTGCGCTGTGGCAACGGCTTTTATTGTGCGGGTAACTGGTGGCCTGGGGCGGAATCGAACCACCGACACAAGGATTTTCAGTCCTCTGCTCTACCGACTGAGCTACCAGGCCATTGTGTGGAAAGAAGCATCACAAGCCCTAAATTATAGCGTCAAAATGCGCCTAAACCCAAGCGGTAGCGGCAGCGCCTGCGGGCGCCACGCCGGGCACCCTCGCCTTCAGACTCGCGCTGTGGAATCTGCTTCGTTTGCCCGGCTCAATTCAGCGCACCCAAATGCGGAAACACCACCGTGAACACGGCGCCGCCGCAGGGCGCATCGCCAATCGAAATGCGCGCATGGTGCTTGGAGGCGATCTCGCGCACGATCGCCAGGCCCAGGCCCGAGCCGTCGAGGTTGCGGCTTTCCGGATCGCTGCCGAGCACGCGATAGAAGCGCTCGAACACCAGTTCGCGCTCGTGCTCGGATATGCCCGGCCCGCTGTCTTCGACGATCAGGGTGGCGCCGACCTTGGGCATATCGGCGCCGGGCGGGCGCACATGCACGCTGATCACGCCGCCGCCCGGTGTGTAGCGCAGCGCGTTGTCGATCAGGTTGCCCACCAGTTCGGCCAGAAGGACCGGGTCGCCGTCGATCTCGATGGCTTCGGCAAGTTCTTCGTCGCAGCCCAGGTCTATGCGCCTGTCCAGTGCTGTCGGCACCCATTCGCGTACCTGGTCGCGCACCAGCGTGTCGAGCCGCAACCGAGTGACCGTGGGCAGGCTTTGGCCGGCGCCGCCACGCTCCGCGCGGGTCAGTGCCAGCAACTGGTTGACCATGCGTGCCGCACGCTCGGTTGACAGCAGCATCTGCGCCAGGCTTACGTGCAGCTCGCGCGCGTCCGCGGCGTGGGTCGACTGGCGCATGGCCAGCTCGGTCTGGGTCTTGAGCCCGGCCAGCGGTGTGCGCAACTGGTGCGCGGCGTTGGCGATGAAGCGTTGCTGGCCCTTGAGGCTGGCGTCGAGCCGCAGCATCAATTGGTTGATGGCGCGGATCAGGGGCGCCACCTCTTCGGGCACGGCGCCGGGATCGATCGGGCTCAAGTCGCCGGGCTTGCGCGTGCCGATGCGCTGCGACAGTTCGGCCAGCGGCACCAGGCCGCGCACCAGGCCGAACCAGATCAGGGTCACAACCAGAGGCAGCACGATGAATTGCGGCAGGATCACGCCCTTGACGATTTCGTTGGCCAGCTCCGCACGCTTGTTGAGCGTCTCGGCCACCTGCACCAGCGGCAGGATCGGACGACCCTTGGCGTCGCCCGCACCGAGGCCGGCCGGCGTGACATGAATGTAGGCGACACGCACTTCAACGCCCTGCAGCAAATCGTCGCGGAACCGCACCTGGTCGGGAATGATGACTTCATCCTCGCTGGGCAGAGGCAGTTCGCGGTCACCGGCGACGAATTCGCCGCGCGTGCCGAGCACCTGGAAATACACCACGTCGCTTTCGTCGGCGCGCAGGACCGCGCGCGCCGGCAGCGGAAGGTCGGCGATCAGGCGGCCGTTGCGCACCTTGAGCTGTTCGGCCAGCGCATGGGTGGCTTCGGCCAATGCCCGATCGTAGGGGGGATTGGAAAGCGCCTTGGCCGAAACATAGGGCAAAACGATGCTGCCCGGCCACAGGAGCATCATCGGTACCAGCAGCCAGTCGAGAATTTCACCGAACCGGGAACGCCGCGAGCCCGGCGTATCGCTGGCGTCGATGTGGACGACAGCGACCGGCGGGGTAGCCAGGTGTTCCGCTTTGTCGGGTGCCAATTGGGTCAGGCCGGTTCCGCGCCCATGCCCGCCTTTTCGAGGCAATAGCCCAGCCCGCGCACGGTGGCAATCGAGGCGCCGGGTTCGAGCTTCTTGCGCAGGCGATGCACATAGACCTCGATGGCATTGGTGCTGACTTCATCGCCCCATTCGCACAGGTGCTGCACCAGTTGGTCCTTGCTGACCAGCCGGCCGGCGCGTTGCACCAGGATTTCCAGCAGGCCCAGTTCGCGTGCGGAGAGCTCGAGCGGCTGCTCGTTCAAATAGGCCGTGCGTCCGGTGACATCGAACGAGAGCGCGCCGTTCTGGATCAGCGTCGGCGCACTGGCGAAGCCGCGGCGCATGAGCGCCCGTACCCGCGCCTCGAGCTCGACCAACTCGAAAGGCTTGGACATGTAGTCGTCGGCCCCCAGATCCAGGCCGCGCACGCGGTCTTCAACATCGTCCATCGCGCTCAGGACCAGCACCGGCAGCTTGGTGTTGACCCCGCTTGTGCGGCTACGCAGCCGCTTCAGCACCTCATGCCCGGACATTTTCGGCAAGCCGATATCCAGAATCATCAGGTCGTATTGCTGGGTACTGGCGGCGCTGTCGGCATCGCTGCCGGTATTGACATGATCGACCGCGTAGCCGGTGCGGCGCAGGGCACGGCACAGGCCGTCGGCCAGAACCGGATCATCCTCGGCGATCAAGATGCGCATCGCTGTCTCCGTCGGGTGCTGTGCCGGCCGGCCTATGCAGGCAGCGCTTTTCAAGGCACCTCTGCGAAGCAGTTTAGCATCGCTGCCGACGGCGATCGGGCGGCGGCGGGGTAGGTGCGCGGAGTCTATTTCAGGATGCGGAACAGATTGTTGAAATCATCGCTCCAAGGCGCGAGACCGCGAATCGGCTCGATCTTGACGCGTTTTTTCACCACGTCTTCATTGTTGATGAAGTCGCGGTTCTTGGTGACGATCACCCAGTCGGTGCGCGACAGGTAGGGATCGTCGGGGTCGTCGGTGATCAGAATCGCTTCCATGCCCACTTCATCGGCCAAGAGCTTCACCACCGGCGCCAGTTGCAGATAGCGATTGGTCACATGAAAGGCGACCGCGCCGTCGGGCTTGATGTGCTTGAGATAGACGGCCAGCGCCTCGCGCGTGATCAGGTGCACCGGAATGGCGTCGCTGGAAAACGCATCGACGGCCAGCACATCGAACCTTTGCGGCGCCTCGCGCTCCAGCACCAGGCGCGCATCGCCCAGCGCGGTTTCCACCTTGGCCTGGCTTTCGCTCATGGAGTAGAAGTAATGGGTGGCGATGTCGATCACCTGCGGGTTGATCTCGTACATGCGGAAATAGTCGCCCTTTTGCCCATAGGCGGCCAGGGTGCCGGCGCCCAGGCCGATGACGCCGACGCGCTGTTCCACCGGATGGATGCGCTCGATGGCCATGCCGACCCCGGACGAATCGCCGTAATAGCTGGTCACGATGTCGCGGTGGTCGGGCTGGATGTATTGCTCGCCATGCATGATCACGCCATGCATCAGGCGCCGCTGCGCGTTGGGGTCGGTGTCCGGCAGCGGCTGCTTGACGCGCAGGGCGCCGTAGAAGTTGCGCTTGGCAAGGATCGTGTCTTCCTTCATGAACTCGCCGAAGGTCCAGGCGTAGTAGCCGCAGGCGCCGATGGCGACCACGGCGGCCAGGGGCGCGAAGGCGGTGAGCGGCGCGCGAAACAGCTTGCGCGTGACCACCAGCGCCAGCAGCGCACACGCGGTCAGGCCCAGCGGCAGCTCCCAGTAGATGTCGAACAGCTTCGGCGCGACCAGGCCCACGAACATGCCGCCGACCGCGCCGCCGATCGAGAGCATCAGGTAGAAGCGGGTCAGGTAGCGCGGCGCCGGCTTGGCATGCGCCAGTTCGCCGTGGCAAAACATGCATGCCAGGAACAGGCCGCCGCAATACAGCGGCACCGCCGATTCGATATGCAGCACCCCGCGCTCGGCTGTAAGCCCCCAGGCCATCAGGCCGAGAATGAGCAGCGTGGGGCCAAGCCAGACGGTGCGCACATACCAGCCGCGGCCGCCGCGGCCTTCGAAGCACAGCACGAAGGTAAGCAGGTAGAGCGTGAGCGGCAGCACCCACAGGAACGGAATCGAGGCGACGTTCTGCGTGATGTGGTTGGAGATCGACAGCAACAGCAGCGAGGCCAGGCCGGCCAGCGCCAGCCACAGCGCATAGTCGCCAGCGGTCGGCGGCGCCTCATCCTGCGCAGTCGAGGGAGTTGCCGCGCCTGACGACTCGGCCGCCGGCACCAGGTGCGAGGCCTGCGATGTTTGTCGAGCGCGCCAGGCGCTGGCCGCGCACAGCACCACGAACAGACCGTAGGCGCTGCTCCAGCCCCAGGCCTGGACGCGGGTCGAGACCCAGGTTTCAATGGCGAACGGATAAGCCAGCAGTCCCAGGATCGAACCGAAGTTCGACAGGGCGAAGAAGCGGTAGACCCGCTTGGCGATCACCGGATCGGTATGCTCGCGGGCAAACCAGCTTTGCACCAGCGGGCCGGTGGTCGACAACATGAAATAGGGCAGGCCGATGGTGGCCACCAGCAGGCCCAGAATGCGCCACAAGGGGTCTTCGGCGCCGGTGGGCTTCCAGCCGGTACCGGCTACGATCGGCAGCGACACCAGGCTGGCCACCAGCAGCACGATGTGCAGGCTGGTCTGCATTTTCGGCTTCAAGCGGCTGGAAAAGTCCGAATAGGCGTAGCCGGCCAGGAGCGCCAGCTGGAAGAACACCAGGCAGGTGGTCCACACCGCCGCCGAACCGCCGAACCACGGCAGGATCTGCTTGGCGATGATGGGCTGTACCAGGAACAGCAGAAAACTGGAAACGAGAATCGTGGCCGCGTAGAGGAACATGCGCAGGTTTCTTGGTCGGGGCAGGCTGTGCCGGTGCGAAAAGCCGCCGCGTTGTCGGGTCCCTGGGCGCCACCTGAGGGCGCCGGAAAAGAGCGCAATCATGGCGTGAGGTTGGTGGTCCCCGGCGTTTGACGCGGTGGAGCGGGAAAGCGGGGCGAAGTTTAGTCCAAAGCGCGCCGCGCCATCAGGGCCGGCACGCGCTCCCTGGCGTACATCATGCGGCCAGGTAACGCGCCAGCGCAGCAGGGTCGACATTGCCGCCGGAGAGAATCACACCTACGCGCTTGCCCGCCAGGTCGATCTGCTTGCCGAATACCGCGGCGGCCGCCAGGCAGCCGGTCGGCTCGACCACGATTTTCATGCGTGCAACGAAAAAACGCATGGCCTCGATCAGCTCCGCATCGCTGACCGTGAGAATCTCGCTTACCAGGGCCTGGATGATCGGAAAGGTGAGCTGGCCGGGAAACATGGTTTGCGCGCCGTCGGCGATGGTGTTTGGCAGCGCGATGCGCACGATCTCGCCCCGTCGCAAAGACTGCTGCACATCATTGCCGGCTTCCGGCTCTACGCCGATCACCTTGCAGCCGGGCGAAAGCGCCTGCGCTGCCAGCGCGCAGCCGGAAACCAGGCCGCCACCACCGACGCATACAAACAGGTAGTCGAGGGCGCCGGTGTCTTCGATTAGCTCCAATGCGGCGGTGCCCTGGCCGGCGATCACGTCGGCATGGTCGTATGGCGGGATCAGCGCCAGGCCGCGTTCGCCGGCAAGCTTCTTCGACAGCGCTTCACGGTCTTCGGTCTTGCGGTCGTAGGTAACGACCTCGGCACCATAACCGCGGGTGGCCGCCAGCTTGATCAGCGGCGCATCGGTCGGCATCACGATGGTGGTGGCCACACCCTGCAGGCGACCAGCCAGCGCGATTGCCTGGGCGTGATTGCCGGATGAAAACGCCAGCACGCCGCGCCGGCGGGCCTCGAGCCCGAGCATGGCGATGGCGTTATAGGCGCCGCGAAACTTGAAGGCGCCCATGCGCTGCAGGTTTTCGGCCTTGAAAAAAACCTGCGCGCCGGTCATGGCGTCGGCGGTGCTTGAGGTCAGTACCGGGGTGCGGTGGGCGGCGCCCTTGATTCTGGCCGCGGCGGCGGCGACGTCTTCGTAGCTGACGGGCAGGCTCATGGCGATTTTCCTTTCAGTAAGCGCGTACAACCCGGGCCGGGCATCGGCTTGGGTCGTGGATGTCGGCGGCAGTTAGGTTTGCGGCGGGGATTAGGGAAACACTGAACAAGTCCGCAGGTCGAGAAAGTCGCTTCTGCAACACCTTGAATCGACATGGATCTTCGTTCGAGACTTCGCATTCCAGGGACTTGTTCAGCGTTTTCTCAGGTGCATGCCGGCGGCTTTGACGCGCGACGAGATCGAGGCGCTTGGCTTGAACGAGGAGTCCAAGCGCAAGCTGTTTCGCGACAATGCGATCCGCATTTACAAGCTTGATGGCGGTGCCGACGCCAAGGCGGTCAAGCCGCGCCGCGCGAAAGCGGGCAAGGGCTGAAACGCCGTATCGCCGCGACCGACCTTCAGTTCAAACTTATCCCGGCCGCGCGAATCACCTTGCCCCACTTATCGAATTCGCTCTGCAGGTAGGTGGCAAACTGGGCCGGCGTGCCGCCGACCGGTTCCACATTGAGTTGCGCGAAGCGTTCGCGCAGGTCCGGCTTGGTCATGCCGGCCGCCACACCCTCGTGCAACCTGTCGATGATCGGGCGCGGCGTGCCGGCAGGCGCCAGCAAGCCCTGCCAGAGCACCACCTCGAAGCCCGGCAGACCCGACTCGGCCACCGTCGGCACCTCGGGCAGGGCGCGCGAGCGCTGCCGCCCGCTGGTGGCGATCGCACGCAGCTTGCCGGTGGCCACATGCGGCGAGGACGACAGTACGTTTTCAAAGCCCAGCGACACTTGCCCGCCGAGCAGGTCGTTGACGAACGGCGCGCCGCCCTTGTAGGGGATATGCACCATGTCGATCTTCGCAGTCAGTTTCAGAAGTTCCATCGCCAGGTGGCCGGTGGTGCCGTTGCCGGCGGAGCCATAGGAAATCTGCCCCGGCCGCGCCCGCGCGAGGGCGATCAGTTCGGCCACATTGCGCGCATTGACCGACGGATGCAAGACCAGCAGGTTGTGCGCCTCGGTCAACAGCGAGATCGCTTCGAAATCGCGGATCGGGTCGAAGCCGAGCTTGGCATAGAGATGCGAGTTGGTCGCATGGTTGGCGCCGATCAAGAGCAGCGTGTAGCCGTCCGGTGCCTGCTTGGCGGCCACTTCCGTGCCCACGCTGCCCGAGGCGCCGGGCCGGTTCTCGACCACGAAGGGCTGGCTGAAATGTTCGGAGAGCTTTTGCGTTACCGCGCGCGCCACGATGTCGGCACCGCCACCGGCCGGCCACGGCACGATCACCCGCACCGGCTTGACAGGGTAGCCTTGCGCCAGGCAGGGAGCGGCCGTCATCAGGGTCGCACAGCACACTACAAGCGAAGCAACAATGCTTACTCTCATTTCCTCTTCTCCTTCCTGCGCCCGGGGCGGTTGCCTCCTGCACGGCGCAGAATATACTAATGCGATCGGCTGCAACATCCGGTTGCAGTTCTAGCGAGCCCGCCCCATGACATTGCCGCGCAGCATCATCGAGCATCGCTACAAGCCGCCGTTGGCCAGGCACCCGTCGTGTGATTGCCGGATGGGCTCCCGGACCAATCAAGCAAATCTCGGGCCGAGTGCGTGCCAACTTGCAACTCTGCCGGCTGCCTTGCCTTCGTCGATCTCACTCGCGTTCGATACTCGCAATGCCTGATTCAGCGTCCGCCCGCATACCGGTTTCCGCCGGCGCACGTTTTCGCGCCGCGATTGCCGCGGAACAGCCTTTGCAGATCGTCGGTACCGTCAATGCCTATCTGGCGCGCATGGCCCAGCGGGTGGGCTTCAAGGCCCTCTATCTTTCCGGCGGTGCGCTGTCGGCCGGTTCCTTAGGCCTGCCCGATCTGGGCATCAGCAATCTGGCCGACGTGCTCACCGATGTGCAGCGCATCACCTATGCGTGCGACCTGCCCTTGCTGGTGGATGCGGACACCGGCTTCGGGCCGAATGCGCTCAACATGGAGCGCACGGTGAAATCGCTGATCAAGGCCGGCGCCGCGGCGATGCACATCGAGGACCAGATCGCGGCCAAGCGCAGCAGCAGTCGCGGCGGGCTGGCGCTGGTGTCGCCCGCGCAGATGATCGACCGCATCAAGGCCGCGGTCGACGCCAAGACCGACAGCGATTTCGTGGTGATGGCGCGTACCGACGCGATGGGGGTCGACGGTTTCCAGGCAGCGCAGGACCGCGCCTGCGCCTATGTCGAGGCCGGCGCCGACATGGTGATGCCGGAAGCCCTGACCGACCTGTGGATGTACAAGTCGGTGGTCGAGAAGACCGGGGTACCGGTTCTGGCGGGCCTGCCGGAACGGGGTGCCACGCCGATGTTCACCGTCGACGAACTGCGCGGCACTGGCGTAGCGATGGTGATGTACCCGCTGTCACTGTTCCACGCGATGAATGCGGTGGCCTTGAAGGTGCTCTTGACCATTCGCAAGGACGGCACCCAACGCGACATGCTCGATGCCATGCAGACGCGCGCCGAACTCTACGACTACCTCGATTACCACGCCTACGAGGCCAGGCTCGACCAGTTGCTGGCCAAGGACCCTCGCGTCTGAAGGGCGCCCGCCGCGCCCGCCGCAATCCACACCGCAACGTTTCTTGCCCGCAAGCATGCCACCCTGATCGGAGATGCATGAGTTCCCTCGCAAGCTGCTACAACATTGAAGACGTGCGCCAGAGCGCACGCCGGCGCCTTCCGCGCGGGATATTCGAGTTCATCGATCGCGGCGCCGAAGACGATGCGGCGATTGGCAACAACCTGCGCGCCTTTCGCGATCTCAAGCTGCGCACCCGCGTGGCGGTCGACGTGTCGACCCGTTCGACGCGGACCGAACTGTGGGGCAAAAGCCTCGGCATGCCGCTGGCGATCGCACCGACCGGCGCCGCCGGACTGGTCTGGTTCCGTGGCGAACTCGAGCTTGCCCGCGCCGCGGCCGCGGCCGGCATTCCGTTCACCCTGGCCTCGCGTTCGCTCACCACCATCGAAGACATCGCCGAACACGCAGGCGGCACGCTCTGGTTCCAGTTGTACCTGTGGTCCAGGGCCGATATGTCGATGGCATTGGTCGACCGTGCCCAGGCCGCCGGCTTCGACGCGTTGATCGTCACCCTCGACGTGCCGGTCGATCCCAATCGTGAGTTCAACCGCAAGAACGGCTTTTCCCTGCCATTTACCTTGAGCGGTCGCGGCGTGGCCGACATGCTCACGCATCCGCGCTGGTTTTCCGGTGTGATCGGGCGCTACATGCTGAATGGCGGCATGCCGCAGTTCGAGGCGCCGCCCAAGGCCGACAACGTCACCTGGGAAGCGCTCGCACTGCTCAGGCGGCGCTGGCCGCGCACCCTGATGATCAAGGGCATCCTCTGCGCCGAGGATGCGATCCGCGCGGTGGACCTGGGCGCCGACGCGGTGATCGTGTCCAATCACGGCGGGCGCTGCCTGGATAGCGCCGCGGCGTCGATCGACGTGCTTCCCGAGGTTGTGGCGGCGGTCGGCCAGCGCGCCAAGATACTCCTCGACAGTGGGGTACGGCGCGGCTCCGACATTGTCAAGGCGCTCTCCCTCGGAGCCAGCGCCGTGTTGAGCGGTCGACCCGGCCTGTGGGGCCTGTCGGTCGAGGGCCAGGCCGGCGCGGCCAAGGTGCTCTCGCTCCTGCAGAAGGAAATGCTGACCACCATGGGGCAGGTCGGCTGCCCGACGGTCGCCGACCTGGGGCTGCATATCGTGCATCGCGATGCACCTGAGCCGCTCCGGCGGCAAGCCGCGAACCAGACAATCGAGGAGGCGAAATGATCAACATCGTGCCAAGCGGCGAGACACTCGGCGCCACCATCACCGGCGTGGATTTGAGCCAGCCGCTGTCCAAGCCCCTGCTGGGCGCGTTGCTGCGCGCCCTTGGTGAGCACGGGGTATTGCGGTTCCCGGACCAATTGATCAGCGCAACCGAACTCAAGCAGTTGTCCGCACAGTTCGGCGAATTGCAGATGCTGAGCACCTCCACGCTCAAGGAACCGGGTGTGCCCGAAGTGTCGATCCTGTCGAACATCGTCGAGAACGGCAAGCCGATCGGCGTGCCCGATGCCGGGCAGGCCTGGCATACCGACATGACCTACAACGCGCCGGGAAAGCAGGGTTTCATCAACGCGCTGGTGGCCTACGCGGTGCCGATGCGCGACGGCCGGCCTCTGGGCGCGACGGAGTTCACCAACACGCGGGCGGCCTACGCGGATTTGCCTTTCGACATCAAGCAGCGCTTCGCCAACGCCACCGCGATGCACGACTACTGCAAGTACTGGGACATGATGCGAGCGAGAGGCAGCAAGCGGCCGGCGCTGACGCCCGCCCAGCGCGCCGAGAAGCCGCCGGTACGCCACCCGGTGTTCCTGACCCATCCGATCAGCGGGGCCAAGGTGCTGTACGTCAATCCGGCCTACGTCGAATCCATCGACGGCCTGCCCGCCGACGAAAGCACGCGCATGCTGGACTATTTCTTCGCGCACATCCTGAAGCCGCAATACCGCTACGTGCATCGCTGGAGCGTGCGCGACGTGCTCATCTGGGATCATCTCGGCACCTGGCACAACGCGGTGGCCGACTACGGGCCCGACGAACCCCGGCTCATGAAGCGCTGCCAGGTGATGGCCGATCGCGTGTTCGACCCGGCCTTCGTCAGGGATGCTCTCGCGGCTTAGCCGTGCAGGCCGCGCCAGCATTACAGGGCATGCTGCTGTGCTTGCGCAGCACTGCCGCGCTTTCCGCACGGACTCGACTCGCGCACGTCGGCACCGGAACGCCGCTGCTAGACTCCCGCCGCGCTCGTGCAATACCTTGAATCGGAATAGGGAGGCTACATTTGTCCAGTGACCCGCTATCACGTTTTCGTGTGATCGATTTGACGCGCGCCCGCGCGGGGCCCACCTGCGTCAAGCAGTTCGCGGATTTCGGCGCCGATGTCATCAAGGTCGAGTCGCCGGCGGATGCCAACGACGACCAGGACATCGGATCGCGCGACGGTTTCGACATGCAGAATCTGCATCGCAACAAGCGTTCCATGACGCTCAATCTCAAGAGCGACGAGGGGCGCGGCATTCTGCATGCGCTGGTGGCGAAATCCGATGTGGTGGTCGAGAACTACCGCCCGGACGTGAAGCAGCGCCTGGGCTGCGACTACGCCACGCTCAAGCACGTCAATCCGCGCATCGTGCTGGTGAGCATCTCGGGATTCGGACAGCAAGGCCCGTATGCCGCGCGCGCGGGGGTGGACCAGATCGCACAGGGCATGACCGGGCTGATGTCGGTCACCGGCTTTCCAGATAACCCGCCAGTGCGCAGCGGTGCGGCCATCACCGACGTCACCGCCGGGCTTCTGGCCACTATCGGCACGATGACAGCGCTGCTCGAGCGCGAATCCTCGGGCGAAGGCCAATGGGTGCAGACCTCGCTCCTGCAGGCCGGCCTTCAGCTGATGGATTTCCAGGCGGCGCGCTACCTGGTCGCAGGCGAGGTGCCGGGACGGGTGGGCAACGAGCATCCGACCATCGTGCCGATGTCGGCATATGCCAGCGCCGACGGGCATGTCAACGTCGGCACCTTCGGCAATTCGATGTGGGTGCGGCTGTGCGAGGCACTGGGCCGGCCGCAACTGGCCAGCCGGCCGGAATACCTGACGGCCGCGGAGCGGCTGGCCAATCGCGCGCTGCTGGACGACGAGCTGAGCACGATCTTCGCCACCCGCAAGACCTCTGACTGGGTCGAGGCGGTCAACCGGGTGGGCGTGCCGTGCGGGCCGATCTACAAGGTTGACGAGCTTTTCGGCGATCAGGACATCCACTTGCCACTGCATGCCAGCGTGCAACATCGCCGGCTTGGCCAGGTGAAGCTTGTCAACCAGATGGTGGAGCTGTCGCGCACGCCCGCGCAGCTGCGTTCGGCGATACCCGAGCTTGGCGAGCATACCGAGGCGATCCTCGCCGGCCTCGGCTATGACGCCGGCGCGATCGCCGGCTTGCGCGCACGGCGGGTGGTATGAATGCCGAGCTGGGCGCCGCGTCGCCCGCCCTGCCGGCCACGCGCGCTGCGCAACCCGCGCCAACACCATAGACAGCAGGTGCCCGATGCCCGAAATCCTGGTTAGTCATGACGGTCCGATCGCGCGGGTGGCGATCTCCTATCCCGAGCGCCGCAACGCCCTCACCTACGACATGATGCTCGCCTTGCCGCGCGTGCTCGATACGCTCGGCGGCGATCCGGACACGCGCGTCATCGTGCTTTCCGGCGCGACGCCGGAAGCGTTTGCCGCCGGCGGCGACATCTCGGAATTCAAGACCCTGCGCAACAGCCGCGAGGACGAGGACCGCTACATCGCGGCTACCAACCGGGCCTTGCTCGCGCCGGCGACTTGCTCCAAGCCGGTGATCGCCAGCATCCGCGGCTACTGCATGGGCGGCGGGCTGCAACTGGCGGTCGCCTGCGACCTACGCATCGTGGCCGACGATGCGGTCTTCCGCATGCCTGCCGCGCGCCTGGGCGTGGGCTATCCGGCGGCCGGCATCGAGCGCTTCGTCGCCGTCATCGGCGCCTCGAACACGACGGATCTTTTCATCTCCGCGCGCCAGTTCGGCGCCGCGGAGGCGTTGCGCATGGGCTTCGCCAACCGCGTGGTCGCCTCCGCCGACCTCGACCGCGAGGTCCAGGCCTATTGTGCCGCGGTGGCCGACAACGCGCCGCTCACCATCGCGGCCGCACGTGCCACGGTGCGCGAGGCAATCGCCGACCCGGCACGACGTGACGCCACGGCATTGAAGCGCAGCATCGATGCATGCTGGGGCAGCCACGACTACAACGAGGGCCGCCTGGCATTCCTGGAAAAGCGCAAACCGCGTTTCCTGGGACGCTGAGGCACGCTCGCCAGACACAAAAAGGGAGACCGCAATGCAAACCACGAAAGAACGGCGCGGGTGCGCCAGTGTGCCAGGTACTTGCGGCTTCGGGCGGAGCCTGCTCGGCACATTTGTATGGCTGGGGGTCGCGCTGGCGAGCCCGCACGCGCATGCGCAGGCCTGGCCCAACAAGCCGATCCGCATCGTCACCGGCTATGCGGCCGGCGGCGGCGCCGACATCATCGCGCGCCTGCTCGCCGAACAGGTCGGCCCCAAGCTCGGTACCACCATCATTGTCGAAAACCGCACCGGCGCCGGCACCAATATCGCGTCACAGCATGTGGCGCGTTCGGCGCCGGACGGCTATACGCTGCTATTCACGGCAAACAACCACAATCTCAACGCGATGATCTACGCCAATCCCGGCTATGACCCGGTCAAGGACCTGGTGCCGGTGATCCAGATCTCCGAAGGGCCGTCGCTGCTGGCGGCGCATCCGGGCACGCCGTTCAAGTCGATACAGGAACTGATCGAAGCCGCGCGCGCCAGGCCGCGCGCGCTGTCCTACGGCAGTTCGGGCATCGGCACGCCCGTGCACATGGCGATGGAGCTGTTCAAGCTGTCGGCCGGGCTCGACATCATCCATGTGCCCTACAAGGGCGCCGGTCAGTCGGTGATCGATGCCGTGGGAGGCCATATCCCGCTGGTGATCGGATCGATCGCCGCGATGAAGCAGCACATCGATGCGGAGAAACTGCGGCCGCTCGCGGTGTCGACGCGCAAGCGCTCGCCCAGCCTGCCCAACGTGCCGACCATGGTTGAAGCCGGCTTCGCCGACGCGGTGCATCTGATCTGGCTGGGCATCGTGGCGCCGAGCGGCACGCCTGCGGACATCATCGCCCGCATCAACAAGGAAATGGCGCAGGCCTTGTTGCAGGCCAACGTGCGCGAGCGCCTCGAAGTGATCGGTCTGCCCGCGGCCGAGATCGGCACCCCGCGAGATTTCGAAGCGCTGCTCAGGGCCGATGCCGCCACCAGCCAGAAGATCGTCGCGCACCTCAAGCTCAAGGCCGACTGAGCGTGCGCGGCGGCGCTCGCGCCGCGCCGCGAAAGCGCACGAAGAAGGCGGCTACGCCGCAAGTGCCGCGCGCGTGAACTCCGGGTCGAAGATGCGGTCGGCCAGCACCTGGCAGCGTTTCATCAGGCGCGCCTCATCGCTGCGGTAGTCCGGCCGGGCGTAATGCCAGGTGCCGATGTGGTCCCACAGCAGCACGTCGCCAACGGCCCATGAATGCACGTGGCGGTAGCGCGGTGCAAGCACGTGATCGAACAGCATCTTCAGGGTGGCCTCGCTTTCACTCGCCGACATGCCGTCGATGCGTTCGACGAAGCCGGGGTTCACGTAGATGAGCTTGCGGCCGCTGATGGGGTGGGTGAGGAACACCGGATGATGAACCGGAGGACGTGCGCGGCGCTGCTCCGGCGAAAGCGGCGGGCGCGTCGAACCTTTGTCCCTGCGCATGTGCTCCCAGAACACGTTGAGGTCGTGCGTGGCGGTCGCGTTCGCCAGGCGGGCCTTGAGTTCGGCCGGCAGATCGTCATAGGCGGCCTGCGTATTGGCGAACTCGGTGGCGCCCATTGCCTGGCCGTCGCGCATCGGCACCTTGTGCGCCACCAGAACGTTGACGAAGCCGACGGTGCTGTTGTAGGTCATGTCGGTGTGCCAATCCTGCCCCGCATCGGGCACGCCGATCTGGAGGCCGTTCTCGATGACGTTCGACAGGATGGAGACTTCCGGCATGCCAGGCTCGAAATACGGAATGCCGTGCACCACCTGCAGTTGGCCGAAGCGTGCGGAAAACGCCTTCAGGGCAGCGGCATCAATGAGCTGGTTCGGAAAACACAGCACGCCATGCTCGCCCAGGGCGCGCAGTATGGTGGCGAAATCCGCGGGCGCAAGCGGCGCATTGAGGTCGATGCCGCTGATGCGGGCGCCTAAAACGCCCGTGCCGGGTTTGAGTTCGAGCATGGTGCCTCCTTCAGTCGGGGATCGCATCGCACATCGTGGCGAATGCGCTCATGCCTGGCGCGCCGGCTTGCCGATACGGTTGATGAGAGAACCGATCTTCGAGATGCGCAGTTCGACCAGATCGCCGGGTTGGAGATGGCGATCGAGGTCAAGCGCGGAGCCGCCGGCATAGCAGCCGGAGCTGATGACCTGGCCGGGATGCACGGTCTGCCCGCGCGACAGGTAGGTGAGCATCTGCGGGAAGTCCCACATCATGCCGGTGGCATCCGATTCCGACAGTTGTTCCCCATTGACATGCAGCGACAGGTGCAGGCCGCGCGGGTCACCGGCTTCGTCGCGGGTGACGATCCACGGTCCCATCACGTTGCCGGTATCGAAATCCTTGCCCTTGGAAGGGCCGCGGCCGGTTTTCATTTCGGCGCGCTGGATATCGCGCGCGCTGACGTCGTTGACAATGGTGTAGCCGGCGATCGCGCGCGCGGCAGCCTCGGGACCGAGATCGCGCCCGCCGGTGCCGACGATGCATACCAGTTCGCATTCGACATCGAGTTCGTCCGCGTAGGGCGGGAATTCGAGCACCGTGCCCGGCCCGACGTAGGAATCCGGATTGCCTTTCCAGTAAGGCATGACACCGGTGCCTTCCTCGGCGGCTTTCAGGTTGAAGCCCTTGGCAGCGCCAGCGGCGGTGTGGGCCGGCCAGGCGCTGAAATTGGCGACACCGGGCGGGCGCGGCACCGGGGCGATCAGGCGGATCTCCGTTTCGGCGTAGACGATGCGCCCGCGGCGCGCCGTGGCGGCCTGTCCGCGTGCGAGAACCGACTCCACGGCCTCGGCAATCCAGTCAAGCGCCACCTGGCCACTGCCGAGCAGGGCGATCATGTCGGGCGGCACTTGAGCGGTGCCGACCCGCTCGGCCGCCGGTGCGGGCAGCGATTGTTCCAGGAATGCGATGCGCGCGGCAGTCGCGTCGATCACGCCCTGTGCATGCTGTACGCCGATGCGGCGCATGTCGCCTAACGGTGTCGCGACTTCGAAAGTCCCGAGTTTCATGCCTTGATTCCCCCTTGCTTTGTTATTCAGCCTTGATGCCGGCGGCCTTGACCACCTCGCGCCAGGTCGCGGTGTCGCGTTCAATGAAGGTGCGGAATTCGGCTGGCGCCAGCGGGGCGGGTGTCAGGCCGGTGTCGACCAGGCGCGCCTCGACGTCCGGCACCGCCAGCGCATCGCGCAGCGCTGCGAAAAGCCGGTCGCGGATCGCGTCGGGCAACTGGGCCGGGCCGAACAGTCCAAACCACGAATTGGCCACCACGCCGGCGGCGCCCTGCTCGATGGCGGTGGGCACCTCGGGCAGTTGCTTCTGGCGCTGCTCGGCGGTGACGGCCAGGGCACGCAGGCGTCCGGCGCGCACATGCGGCAGCACCGCCACGGTGTAGATCAGCATCGGCACATGGCCGGCCACCACATCGGTGACCGCCTGATTCTGGTTGCTGTAGGGCACGTGGCTGAGTTTCGCACCGGTGCGGAGCGCGATCAGTTCGCCGGCGAGATGATTGGAACCGCCGATGCCGCCGGAGGCGAAGCGCACGCCTCCCGACACGGTCTTCGAGTATTCGATCAGCTCGCCAAGCGTGCGTGCCGGTACCGAGGGATGCACCACCACCACGTTGGTGGAGGTGCAGGCGCGGCCGATCGGCGTGAAGTCGCGGGCGATGTCGTAGGGCAGGTTGTGCGGGCGCATCGCCGTAGCGATCGAGAAGGCGGACACCGCCGACATCGCGATGCTGTAGCCATCGGCCGCTGAGCGCATCACATTTTCACTGCCGATGACGCCGGCGGCGCCGACGCGGTTTTCCACTGCGATGGCCTGACCAAGTGACTGCGTCATCGAAGGCAACAGGTGGCGCGTCATGATGTCGGTGGCCGAACCGGCCGCGAAGGTCACCACAATGCGTATCGTTCGGCTCGGGTAATCACCGGCGGGATTGCGCGACTGCGCCGCTGCCGGCGTGGACCAGCCTGCAGGCAGCGCGGCACCCGAGGCCAGGGCGCCCAGCAGCGCGCGACGACGCTGATTGCGAATCATGTGCATGGCAAGTCTCCTCTTTGTGTTTTGACTGCGCGTCGAAATATAGCGCAATGGCGTCTGGTGGACATGCCAGATGGTCGTTCCTCGGCCGGCGCCGACACTTGGAAGCCTGCGCGAATATCGACCTCGGCCGTGCCGCGGGAGGGCATCGGCGGGTGAAGCTGCGTGTTTGAGGGCCTCATCACAGGTCTCTGCCCCACCATGGATCACCGTTCGAGCGCGCGCCAATACGATGTCAGCGCGCTCAAGGCAATCATCCCCGGCACCGCGCCGCTGGCGCAGACCATGAAGGCCAAGATCATCGATTATTTCGGCACCGGCAAGTCGTTCGAGCGCTACGGCACCACCGAGACCAACATCGCCAGCGCGATGCGCCCGGCCGACCAGCTGCGCAAGATCGCCTGCATCGGCCAGACCCTGTTCCGCACTTGGTGCAGGACGAGGCAGGCAACGAGTTGCCGCGCGGTGAGGCCGGCGAGCTGTGGGTTGCTTGTCCCTACTGCTTCGCCGGCTACTTGAACCTGCCCGAGGCCACCGCCCGCGCCATGCGCGGCGACTGGTTCGTCACCGGTGACCTGGCGCGCATGGATGATGAAGGCTACATCTACATCGTCGACCGCAAGAACGACATGATCATCACCGGTTGCGAAAAAGTCTATCCGCGCGAAGTCGAGTCCGCATGCCGCACGCTACTGGCGCGCTACAAGGTACCGAAGGAATTCCGCATGGTCGACGCGGTGCCGCGCAACAGCATGGGCAAGATCATGCGGCGCGCGCTGCGCGATGATCTGGCAAAGTAGATAGCTTGGGCATTGCCATGCCCCGCAACTCCATAGAAGTCTGGAAACCGCAATCGAGATCACCATGTCTACCGACGCAATCCTCTCAGTAACGCCCCTCGGCTTCCCCTGGCAAACCATCGACCCGTTTTTGTTCTGCGTGTATCACGACGACAGCTACCCCAAGGGCAACGACGCGATGGGGCCCGCCGCCTCGCTGGCCGGGCGCGACCTGGGGCGGGACTTCGCCGGCCGCGACGGCTGGCGCATGTATCACGGCCGCGAGGTGCCGGGTTTTCCGTCGCATCCGCATCGCGGGTTCGAGACAGTCACCATCGTGCGCCGCGGCCTGATCGACCACGCCGATTCGCTCGGTGCCGCCGCGCGCTTCGGCGGCGGCGACGTGCAATGGCTGACCGCCGGACGCGGCGTGGTGCACTCGGAAATGTTCCCCCTGCTCGACCGCAATCAGCCCAACCCGCTGGAACTGTTTCAGATCTGGCTCAACCTGCCGGCCAAAGACAAGATGGCCGCGCCCTACTTCACCATGCTGTGGGCCGACGACATACCGCGACAAGTGTTCAGCGACGCCCACGGCAACACCACCGAAGTAGCAAGCATCGCCGGCCGCCTGGGCCCAGCCACACCGCCGCCACCGCCCCCCAACTCATGGGCCGCCAACAACGACGCCGACCTCGCGATCTGGACCATCAAAATGGCCAAGTGTGCGCGCTGGACCCTGCCTGCCGCCAGCAGCGCAAGCATCCGGCGCAACCTTTACTTCTTCAAGGGCGCAAGCGTAGGCGTAAGCGGCCGCACACTGGCCGTGGGCTCCTGCATCGAACTGCGCGCCAACGCAGCGGTGGAACTGGTCAACGGCGAAGAAGCCGCCGAATTCCTGCTGCTGCAGGGCAAGCCGATCGGTGAACCGGTCGCGCAGCACGGCCCTTTCGTGATGAACACCAGGGCCGAAATCCAGCAGGCGTTTTCAGACTACCAGCGTACCCAGTTCGGGGGCTGGCCATGGGATTCCGAAGCGCCGGTGCATCGGCGTGATCAGGGGCGGTTCGCCAGGCATGCTGATGGGCGGGTTGATTCAAAGTGAGGATGGCGGCCGACGACTGAAAATGAAGACCGTCAACCACGTACAGGCGCGACCCACATCCGGAGACTCGTTGGCCGAACACCTGCCTGGCGTGGTTCTTGAGTCGCATCCCGCCGGTATGGGAACAGGGACGCAAGCAGCCGAGGGGCGCCGCCCGCACCCTACTGGCTATCGCGCGCACCAATTCCAAGGCGGGACTGGCGGTGGCCGGGAAATAGCGCCTTTTGCTTCGGCCGCCGAATCCGGCCTCCGATCGGTTGCGCCAAAAGCCGCGCGTCGCTCGATTTTTGCGCGGAGAGCGTCTCAGTAGTGATATCGAAGCTGAGCAAGCAGCAGTGCGCCGTCTTCGATCTTGTAGACGATGCGGTGTTCGTCAGTGATGCGCCGCGACCAAAAGCCTGACAAGGCGTGCCTGAGCGGCTCAGGCTTCCCAACCCCGGCAAATGGCTCCCGTTTTATCTCACTGATCAGCCTGTTGATCCGTTCAACCACCTTCTTGTCTTGCTTCTGCCAGTACAAATAATCTTCCCAGGCTTCGTCAGCGAAGATCAGCTTCACTTCGCCAGCTTTCTTTCCACGCCCTTCCCGGCGGTCAGTTGTGCCGCAGCCGATAGCAGGCGCTTGGCGTTTGCAGGGTTGCGCAACAAGTACGCGGTCTCTTCAAGCGCTTGATAGTCCTCGAGCGAGAGCATCACAACAGCCTGTTCGCCATTGCGCGTAATGATCAAAGCCTCGTGGTCGTCGCACACCCGATCCATCGTGCGGGCCAGGTTTGCGCGGGCTGACGAGTAGGTAATTGCATCCATTGCCAATCCTCCAGTAAGTACGCTTTATTGTACAATAGCAATATATACTGCGTTTTTCGTTTGTCCGAAAAGACGCCAACATGGCGTCGCATGCGCTATTGGGCGCTGCGTACGAGTTCACGTACTATTACGCTTTCTTCGGGGAAGCGCGAAATGAACACTCTTACCGCGAGCGAAGCGCGCGCCAATCTGTATCGGCTCATTGATCAAGCGGCGGAGTCGCACCAACCGATCACCATTTCCGGAAAGCGCGGCAACGCCGTGCTGCTCTCCGCGGAAGATTGGAGTGCGATTCAAGAGACCTTGTACCTGCTGGCGGTGCCGGGCATGCGCGAATCCATCAAGGCCGGTATGGCTGAACCTCTCGCAAAAAGCGCAAAGGCGCTTAAGTGGTGAGTTGGTCGCTTGTCTATGCCAGGCAGGCAATGAAAGATGCGAAGAAGCTTGCTGCTAGCGGCCTCAAGACAAAGGCGCAAGCACTGCTCGCCGTTCTTGCCGACGATCCATTTCAAAATCCGCCTCCCTTCGAGAAATTGGTCGGGGATCTTGCCAGTGCATACTCGCGCCGCATCAATATTCAGCATCGCATCGTGTACGAAGTGTTTGCCAAGCAGAAAATGGTGCGCGTTCTGCGCATGTGGACCCACTTTGAATGAGGGTTGCAGTCAGGCTGTGCGACTGCAGCAGGTCACCAGGCTTGGCGCACCGTGCTGGGTTGAAGCAGGTCGAACCATCCGTGCCGGGGCCTTAGACGGGTCGACGGTTGGCCCCCTGCGAGTTCACAAACCGATTGAATCGCTGAGACCGCACCTATACACTCGCCTGTCGAAAACCCACTTCCAAAATTGACGAGGCAAGCGATGTCCGACGACGATCTGAAAAGCGAACTGGAACGCCTGCGCGCGGAAAACGCGGCGCTCAAGAAGGGCGCAGCCACCGGCATCACCATGAAGGTGAGCGAAAAAGGCGGCTTGTCGGTCTATGGCATGGGCCGCTTCCCGATCACGCTCTACAAGGAGCAGTGGCTCAAGCTGCTCGATATGTCCGACGCGATTCGCGCTTTTATCGCGGCAAACGCGGGGCAACTCAAGGCCAAGGATTGAGGTACTGCTGGTAGTCGCTACTGACGGGGACGGATGGCGCTGTCGCGCATCAGCTGGAAAGGCCTGTGGGGATAATGCGCTTGCGGTTTTTCCTTACTGCAAGGATCCAACCGCCTCGACATAAGGCGCAAGCGGCATCTCGCACACCCCACGCCCCAGCAGCCCGCGGCCATCGGCCGACACCATGCCGGTTGACAACAGGGGCGCGCGTCCGCTCGCCACCACCGCCGCGGCATCGATGCCGAATTCCACGCCGAGCACCGGGTGAAAGCCGGCCAGCATGACTTGCGCGCGTTCACTGTCGTCGCTTGCCAGCCAGGGCTCGAACGCGGCCAAAAGGCTCGGCGCGCGGCGCAATACCTGCCCGCCCAGACCGAACGCGTCGATGATGCCGCTGTCGCCGGTCGCTGGCGGAAACTGCGGATTGTCGGGTGCGCCCTTCATGAACGGGCCGCGTACCAGTGTGGCGGGCGCGGTGAAGCAGCGATCGGCGCAACCGGCGATGCGCACCCCCACGGCTTCGCCATTGGCGCCCATCGAGGTCACGATGCTTGAGCCGGGAACGCCGACGGCGGCGTCCAGCATAAGCGCGCAAGCCGGCATCCACAGGTTGAGGAAATAGAGCGGCGCGGCCAGCAATGCGGCCAGCGCGCTTTGTGCCGCAGGCGACTCGGCCTTGCGGGTTGAAAGTACCGCGTGCAGCACCTGGTTGGCCGACGACAGCCGGTTGTGCAGGTCGTCGCCTTCGGTCAGGCCTGAGCGCGCGATGGAGAGCAGGTCCACCGGGCCGGCTGCCAGCAGTTCGGCCAGGCCTGGCGCCAGTTCATGGTCGCGAAATGCAAGGCGTTCGAGGATGGCGGGATCGCGCGCGCCAAAGCGCATTTGCGGGCCGGCGCCGGACCCCAGGAATGCGTGCCAGCGCACGCTCTCGTGCCCACTGCCGGATTCAATCACGGCAAGCGGGGTGTCGGCCGAGACCATGCATACCAGCGGAGTCGAAACACGCCAACTGTGGCTGGCCGCGAGCTGTATGCCACCGGTCTCGATCAGCCTTTCGGCCGCCGCGGCGTCGCCGGCCCAGCCGGCGTGCAGGCAGGCGAGCACGGCGGCATTCATCATCGGCGGCGGCGGCCAGTGCGGATCGGCCAGCGGCGGGCCGGAATGCAGCAGCGTGCGTTCCGGCAAGCCAAGGGCATCGCGCGCGCTTTGAATCGCCACCCAGCGCGGTTGGCAGGCAGTTATGCGCGCCAGGGCATGCGCATTGGGGGTGTCGAAAGCTGGGCCGGCGGAATTTGACATGGGCGACTCGATGGATTGCTTGACGGGTTGAAGCTCTGCGATTATATTCAAACTCCAATCGGTATCCCGATCTGTTTTTTTGGCTCCCAAAAGCTCCCTCGCTCGAATTTCCTCGCGCTCATGAATCAGGTCACGCCTTTGGCGCCGGAAAAGTCCTCGCTTGCCGAATCGGTGCATCGGCGCATCCGCGACGACATCTACGACTTCCGCATGCTGCCGGGCCAGCGTTACTCGGAATCCGAACTGGCGACGCGATTCGGCGTGTCGCGCACGCCCCTGCGCCTGGCCCTGCACATGCTGGCGCGCGAGGGTTACCTCGTCAAAGGCGACGGCCATGCCGCCTGGCAGGTGCGCCCGCTCGACCTCGACTACTTTCAGGATCTGTACGACCTGCGCGTCAATCTCGAGCTGATCGCGATCCGCCGTATCTGCGTGATGGATCCGTTCCCCGATTTCTCCACGCAGCGCGATTTCTGGCTGGTGCCGGAAGCGCAGCGCAACCTGGATGGGCAGGCGGTGGCGCAAGCTGACGAAGCCCTGCATGCCTCATTCGTGGCCAATGCCGGCAACGCCGAGATGGCGCGCGTGCATCGCGACATCACCGAGCGCATCCGCGTCATCCGCCGGCTCGATTTCATCGAGCCGGGGCGCATCACCGCGGCCTTCGATGAACATGCGAAACTATTGCGCGCCCTGTTCGCGCGCAAGCAGGATCGCGCCGAAATGCTGCTCAAGGCGCACATCGACGCTTCGCGCGCCGAGATTCGCCACTTGACCCTGCATCGCCTGGCTGAAGCGGCACGCCAGCACACACAGCCGGCCCTCCGGCGGGAAAGGCAATCATGAACTACGACATCCTTCTTCAAGGCGGCCAGGTGATCGACCCGGCCCATGGTTTGAATGCGGTGCACGATATCGCCATCAAGGACGGCCGCATCGCCGCGGTGGCGGAAAGCATCGCCCCGTCGGCGGCCAGGCAGGTCATCAGCGCGCGCGGCAAGCTGGTCACACCGGGCCTGATCGACACCCACGGCCATGTGTTCGAGCATGTCACCGGCCGCTTCGGACTGGAAGCCGACATGTGCGGCGTCGATTCCGGCGTCACCACGCTGGTGGACCAGGGCGGCCCCTCGTGCATGACCCTGCCGGCGTTTCGCGAATATGTGGTCAAGGCCAAGAAGTCGCGCGTTTACGCCTATTTGTCGGCCTACCTGGTGGGCGGCATGGAAGGGCACTACTACCCTTCGCTGTACAAGCCGGATTGCCTCGACATCGATGCCACGGTCAAGGCGGCGGTCGAGAACCCGGACATCGTCAAGGGCTTCAAGGCGCATGCCGAACTGGGCGGCTTCGCGCGCTGGGGTATCGAGGTGATGCGCATGTCGGCCGAAATCGGGCGCCAGGCGAATTTGCCGGTGTACATACACTTCGGTCAATTGTGGCCCCTGCCGGAATCAGGCACCAACGGGGTCGATCCGGACACCATCCTCGACCAGGTGGTGGGGCTGCTCAAACCCGGCGACATCCTGGCGCACCCGTTCACCCGCCATCCCGGCGGCTTCGTCAATCGCGAAGGACGCGTGCACGACATCGTCAAGCAGGCCATGTCCATGGGGCTAAAGGTCGATGTGGGCCACGGCTCGCATTTCAGTTACAAGATGGCGCGCATCGCGCTCGACGCCGGTATCGTGCCCGATACCCTGGGTGCCGACATGCATGGTTACAACACCGCGGTGCCCAAGCCCAAAGCCCCAGGCACGCCCGACTCGCATCCGGACAAGGAGCACATGTTTTTCGGCGCGGTGAAGTTCTCGCTGGTGTCGGCCATGACCACGATGCTGGCATTGAAGCTGCCGCTCGACCATGTGGTGGCGATGGCGACCTGCAACGCGCAGAAGATCTTCGGCCTGCCCGCCGACCTCGGCCATCTTGGTGTGGGCGCGGCCGCCGATGTATCGGTGCTTAACGACGAGCGCGGGCGCTTCGTGTTGTCCGACAACGAGGGCACGCAGGTGGTCACCGATCGCCTGCTGACGCCGGCGTTCTGCCTGCGCAACGGCGTGCGCCACGACGCGGTGGCACCGATCCTGCCGCAGGTTGAGGCCGCATGAACCAGAGCGATGTGAAGCACCTGGCGGGCGCCGCCCAGGGCGTAGGCGCCAGCGTGCCGCGCAAGGAAGACCGTCGGTTGATGGCCGGGCAGGGCCAGTTCGTCGGCGACCTGCGACTGGCCGGCATGTGGGATGTGGCGTTTGCCCGTTCGCCGATCGCGCATGGCGTGTTGACCGGTATCGAGAAGCCGGCCGGGCGCGAGGCGGCGGTGTTCACCATGGACGATCTGCCGGGGGTCAAGCCGATTCGCGCGGTGTCCAGTTTGAAGGGATTCAAGGCCTCCGACCAGTGGCCGTTGGCGCGCGGCAAGGTGCGCCAGGTGGGCGAGCTGATTGCCGCCTGCATCGCACCCACCCGCGCCCAGGCTGAAGACCTGGCGCAGGCGGTCTATGCCGACATCGAGGAGCTGCCGGCGGTGGTCGACATGCGCGATGCGCGCCTGGCGCCCCCCGCACTGGTGCATGAGGAATGGGGCGACAACCTGTTTCTGGAATCGTTTGTCGACGACGATATCGCTGCGCTTGCCAACGCGCCGATCAAGTTGACGCGCCACATCCGCACCGCGCGCCAGTGCATGTCGCCGCTCGAGGGGCGCGGCGTGGTGTGCCAGTGGGATTCTCGCCTGGAGCAGCTGACCATGTGGTCCTCGGCCCAGATGGTGCATGTGAACCGCCAGGGCCTGGCGGAATGCCTGGGGCTGGATCAGGGGCAGATCCGCGTGATCGCGCCGGATGTCGGCGGCGGCTTCGGCTACAAGGGCATCCTGTTGCCCGAAGAGATCGTGCTGGCCTATCTGACGATGAAACTCAAGCGGCCGCTGCGCTGGATCGAAGACCGGCGCGAGCAACTCATTGCCAATGCCAACTGCCGCGAGCACGACTATGACATCACCGTCTACGCCGAACGTGACGGCCGTCTGCTGGGCATCGATTGCGAAGCCACAGTCGATTCGGGCGCCTATTCCTCGTACCCGTTTTCCGCCTGCCTTGAGGCAGCACAGGTCACCTCGATCCTGCCCGGCCCTTACAAGATGGAGCGCTTTCGCTGCAAGACCTGGGCTGTGGCCACCAACAAGCCGCCGAGCCTGCCGTATCGCGGCGTGGCGCGCACCGGCGTGTGCTTCGCGCTCGAACTGATGATCGACGCGATCGGCCGCGCCGCCGGCATCGAGCCGATCGAGGTGCGCCGGCGCAACGTGGTGCAGGCCGCCGAAATGCCCTACGACAACATCACCAGGAAGCATTTCGACAGCGGCGACTATCCGCGCGTGCTCGAGATGGCGCGCCAGGCGATCGGGCTCGACGCCGTGCGCAAGCGGCAAAAGGCCGGCGAGGCCGACGGCCGGCGCATCGGCGTGGGCTTCGCGGTGTTTTGCGAGCAGGCCGCGCATGGCACCAGCGTGTATTTCGGCTGGGGTGTGCCGATTGTTCCCGGCCATGAGCAATGCCGCGCACGGCTTACCGCCGATGGCGTGCTCGAACTGGCCATCGGCGCCCACTCGCACGGCCAGGGCATGGAAACCACCATGGCGCAGGTAGCCAATCAGGTGCTGGGCATCGCCGTCTCCAAAGTGCGGCTGTCGCATGGCGACACCGACAAGTCGCCCTTCTCCACCGGCACCTGGGGTTCGCGCTCGATGGTGATGAGCGGCGGCGCGGTGGCGGCGGCTTGCAAGGAAATGGCCAAACGGGTGCGCCAGATCGCCGCCAAGCTGCTTGGGTGCGATGTGGCGGTGATCCGCCTGTCGGGCGGGCAGGTATTCGAAGGCGATGCTGCGCGCATGTCGCTGGCCGATATCGCCCATGTGTGGCACCGCGCGCCGCAGTTGCTGCCGGCCGACGTCGATCCGGCCGGGCTGGAGGTGATCGCCGGCTACAAGGCCGGGCGCGACACCGGCACTTTTTCCTATGCCTGTCATGCGGTTGTGGTGGCGGTCGATACCGAACTGGGTGCGGTCGAGATCCTCGATTACGCCATTGCCGAAGACGGTGGCGTGCTCGTCAACCCGATGGTGGTCGACGGCCAGATCATCGGCGGCACCGCGCAAGGCATCGGCACCGCCTTGTATGAGGAAATGCCGTTCGACGAGAACGGCCAGCCGCTGGCCTCCACCCTGGCCGACTACATGCTGCCGGGAGCACCCGAGGTGCCGTCGATTCGCATCGGTCACATCGAAACCCCTTCCCCCTACACCGAGTTCGGGCAGAAGGGAATCGGCGAGGGCGGGGCGATCGCGCCACCGGCGGCGATCGCAAACGCCATCAACGATGCCCTGCATGACATGGGCGTGGAAATCACCGAAAGCCCGATGAGCCCCAGGCGCCTGTTGGCGGCGATTGCCGCTGCGCGCACCGGAGGCGCCGCATGAAAGCCGCGGCCTTCGAATACACGCGGCCGGCCTCCGTGGCCGAGGCCTGGGCGCAACTGGTGGCCAGTGGCGGCATGGCCAAGCCGATGTCCGGCGGCCAGTCGTTCGGGCCGATGCTCAACCTGCGCCTGGCGCAGCCGGCGTCGGTGGTCGACTTGAACGCGATCGCCGGCTTCAACGGCGTGCGCGACGAAGGCCGAGCCCTGGTCATTGGCGCCGGCGTAACCCATGCCGCGATCGAAGACGGGCACGTCGCCGACCCGACGCAAGGCTTGCTGCCGCATGTCGCGGCCAATATCGCCTACCGCGCGGTGCGCAATCGCGGCACGCTGGGTGGCAGCCTCGCCCATGCCGACCCTGCGGCCGACTGGGTCACCACCATGTTGCTGCTGGACGCCGTGTACCTGATAGAGGGCCCGAGCGGCCGGCGCGAGGTGGCCAGTGGCGATTTCATGCAGGCGGCATTCAGCACCGCGCTTGCGGATGACGAAATCCTTACCGGTGTGCGGATACCCAAATGCGGGCCGGGCACGAAGTTCGGCTACTACAAGTTCTGCCGCAAGGTGGGCGAATTCGCCGAGGCGATCGGCGCGGTGCTGCAGGACCCGTCGCGCGGCGTGCGCCGCGCGGTCATCGGCGCCACCGCCGGCACGCCGCACCTGGTCAAGAACATCGCCGCAGTGCTGGCTGGAGACGCCGCGGCGATCGCCGCCGAGGTGCGCGCCGCCGGCTGCGACGAACCCTATGAATTCCAGATGCATGCCGTGGCCTTGCAGCGCGCGGTGGCACAGGCCAAGGCATGAAGACCATCAATCTCACCATCAACGGCCAGCCGGTGTCGGCTGCGGTCGAACCGCGCACCCATCTGGCGGATTTTCTGCGCGAGCACGAGGGCCTGACCGGAACCCATCTGGGCTGCGAGCACGGCGTGTGCGGCGCCTGCACCATCGAGATCGACGGCGCCCCGGCGCGCTCCTGCATCCAGTTCGCGGTGCGCTGCGAAGGTGCGACGGTACGCACCATCGAGGGTTTCGATGACGACGAAGTGATGACGCAATTGCGCGCCGCGTTCACCGCCGAGCATGCCCTGCAGTGCGGGTATTGCACGCCGGGCATGCTGGTCACCGCGCGCGACATCGTCAAGCGCCTGCCGCATCTGGTGAAGGATGCCGACGAGGCGCGCATCCGGATTGAGCTGGCCGGCAACCTGTGCCGCTGCACCGGCTACCAGGGCATCGTGCGCGCGATCCAGCGCGTGTTGCGCGAGCGTAGCGGGGTGCCGGGTGCGGCCTGAACATTCGTCACCTTGCCTTGCGCGCGTTGCAGCGCTGCGTTCGGGTGGGCGACACCTTGACAAGTGGCACGCCACTTGCGTTGACTTTCGATCACAACCTGGCGCAATAAAGGAGATGGATGATGACCCTTGCCGAAGAAATCCAGGCGCGTACCGCGCGCTTTGAAACCCGCCGTGATGATTGGACCGTGTTCGGCTTCGAGACCGCGATAGACCCGAAGTTCGCGCGCTCGCAACGCCGTTACATCGGTGCGTCGGGGTCGGTCGGTCACACCGAGACCAACGCGGTGCAGCCGGTTGCATTCACCATGTCGGTCCAGACCATGCCGGCCGGCAATCGCATTCCGGTGCATTGCCACGAGGTCGAAGAGACCTTCTTCATCCTCGACGGCACCTGCCTGGTGACGGTTTATCGCGGCGATGAGAAAGTCGAAGTACGCCTCAACAAATGGGACCTGATCTCGGTGCCGGCCTTTGTGTATCACGACATAAATAACGACGGCGACGTGCCGTGCCCGGTGCAAACCCTGTTGTCCAAGGCAAAACCCGAGCGGCCGCACTATCAGGATGCGAAGCTCCTCGAATTGCAGGCCGCCACCGTCACCAATTGACCATCGTGCCCGGAGCCCACATGAAATTTTCACGTCGCAAGTTCGTTGCCAGCGCAACCACCGCCTTGCTTTCGCCGCTGCCGACTTTCGCGCAAAGCAATACGCGCATCAAGTTCGTGCTCGACTGGCGCTTTGAAGGGCCGGCGGCATTGTTTCTGGTGGGCAACCGCAATGGCCACTATGCGCGCGAAAAGCTGGATGTCGCCATCGATGTCGGCAGCGGTTCAGGTGCGGCGATCCAGCGGGTGGCCAGCGGCGCCTACGACATCGGCTTCGCCGACATCAATTCGCTGATCGAATTCATCGGCAACAATCCGGGCTTGCCGCCGGATTCGCGCCCGGTGGCGGTCTACATGGTCTACCAGACCTTGCCGGCAGCGGTGTTCGCGCTGAAGAAATCCGGCATCGCCAAGCCGGCTGACCTGAACGGCAAGACCATGGGTGGCCCGGTGTTCGATGCCGGCCGCAAGGCTTTTCCGATGTTCGCCAAGGCCAACGGTATCGATATGGCGAAGACCCCCTGGAAGTCGATGGAGCCGTCATTGCGTGAAGTGATGCTGGTCAAGGGACAGGTCGACGCCATCGTCTCCTTTCGCTTCGTAGGTCAGCTGTCGCTCAACGCGCAAGGTGTCAGGGATGAAGATATGGTGGTCATGCCATACAGCGATTTCGGTGTCGATCTCTATAGCAGCGTGGTGATCGTCAACCCGCGCTTTTTGCGCGGCAACCCTGAAGCCGTGCGCGCGTTTCTGCGTGGCACCACCGCCGCCATCAAGGACAGTATCGCCAACCCCGATGGCGCGGTGCTGTCGGTCAAGGACCGCGACCCGCTGATCGATACCGCGATGGAGCTGAAGCGGCTCAAGATGTGCATCGATAGCGCGGTGGTGACGCCGTCAGCCAGGGCTAATGGCCTGGGGGCGATCAACAAGCTACGACTGGATTCGACCATCGACCAGGTGGTGAGCGCCTTTGGCATCAAAAACCCGGTCAGTCCTGATGGTCTGTTCGACTCGAGTTATCTGCCGGCCGCGAGCTTGCGGCGCCTTTGAGTCCGCGACGCGCGATTTCGATCAGCATCCGCCCATGAGCCTCATCGCCAACGCCCGCATGTATTCGGTCACGCCGGCCGCGAAGGCGGCATGGGCGCTGCTCTTCAGCTGGGTGCTGGCGCGCTCGCGGGTCGATGCGGCTCTCATCGCGCATGACCCGCCAAACGTCCTGTCCGATCTGTGGGCGCGTGACGACCTGGCCGCGGTGATGATGTGCGGCCTGCCCCTGTCGCGCCGCGCGACCCCGCCGGTGATCCTGGCGCAGCCGCTGCCGTCGCTGCCGCGCTATGGCGGTCGCGCGGTGTATTGCACCGATATCGTGGTCGGCGCGAACTCGCCTTTCAAGACTCTCGAAGACACGTTCGGCCGCCGCGCCGGCTACACGCTCAAGGATTCGCAGTCGGGCTACTACGCGTTCCGCCACCACCTGTTGATACAGCATCCAGGAAGCCCGCAGCCCTATGCCAGCGTCACCGGTGGCTTGGTGAATGCGCGCGGCATCATCCAAGCCATCGCCGAGAATCGCATCGACGTCGGCCCGCTCGATGGCTATGTGCATGACCTGATCCGTCACACCGAGTCGGAATATGCCGCGCAGGTTCGCATCGTCGCCAGCACCGACCCGACGCCGATGCCGCCGGTCATCGCCACCGCTGCCTTGCGCGAGGATGAGGTGCAGCGACTGCGTGCCGCTTTCAAGGCGTCGGCCACGGCCCCCGAGCTTGCGGCGGCGAGGGCGGGGTTGTTGCTCGCCGATTTTGCCGTGCCCGATCCGGCGGTGTTCCGTATGCAGTTCGATCGCGCCGCACTGGTCGACGCACTTCCTTCCTGGCCTTGACGGACCCATGCACAGGCGCGGCGCCGGACACGTGAACCGGTGCGGCGAAGCTCGAACCCTTTCCTTTGGAGAAAAGCACGTGATGAACCTGAATCGACTGATCACCCTTGGTACGCTCGCTGTGGCGACGGCTGTGAGCGGCCCGGCTGTTTTGGCACAAGCTTTCCCCGCGCGCCCGGTCAAGGTCATCGTGCCCTTCGGCCCAGGCGGTGCCGCCGACTCGCTGCCGCGTTTGGTCGGCACCAAGCTGGCTGAAATCTGGGGCCAGCCGGTGGTGATCGAGAACCGCACCGGCGCGGCCGGCAACATCGGCATGGAGGCCGCGGCGCGATCCGCGCCGGATGGCTATACCCTGGTGTCGGCGCCAGTCGGCAACCTGGCGGTCAACCCGCACCTGTACCCGAATTTCCAGCTCGACGTGTTCAAGGAACTGACCCCGATCACGCTCGTGGCCTCGGTGCAGAATGTGCTGGTGGTCAATGCGACGGTGCCGGCCGCGACACTGGCCGAACTGATCGCGCTTCTGAAGCAGAAGCCCGGCAGCTTGAGCTTTGCTTCGGGTGGCAACGGTACCCAGGCGCATCTGGGGGGCGAGATCCTCAAATCGATGGCGGGGATCGACATGGCGCATGTCGCCTACAAGGGCGTGGGCGATGCGGTGCGCGACGTGCTGGGCGGGCATGCGCAGGTGATGGTGGCGCAGCTGCCGTCGGTGCTGGCGCACATCCAGAGCGGCAAGCTGCGCGCTTTGGGTGTGGCGTCGGCCAGGCGCACCAGCGTGTTGCCCGCGCTGCCCACCATGAACGAGGCGGGCGGCTTCAGCGGATTCGAAGCGGTGTCATGGTATGCATTGATGGCCCCTGCAGGCCTGCCGCGGCCGATCGCCGAGCGCATCCAGGCCGACGTCGCGCGCGCCCTTGCGATGCCCGACCTGCGCGAAAAGCTGCTCGCCCTGGGTGCCGACCCGGTAGGCAGCACCACCGCCGAACTTACGTCGGTGATGCGCGCCGATTTCGATCGCTATGGCGCCGTGGTCAAGCGCCTCGGTATCCGCGCCGACTGATCGCAAAGGTCCTCGGTAAGCCACCAGGCAGCAAAGGTAGATCGAGCCGCGCAAGCGCCAAAGCGAATTGCGCCAAGCGTTCTACGCTGGTGCCAAAGCCACGCCAAACGAGCGCCGCGAGAGCGGCGCAAAAACAAAAAGCCCGCGGTTTCCCGCGGGCTTTTTGTTCGTAGCAGTTTGGTCAGGAAATCGTGCGGCTTTGCCGTCCGATTTCCTGCACGCAAAAGCCGGTGAAAAGTAGGGTTTTACTTTTCGCCGAACGCTCTTACATATCCATCCCGCCCATGCCGCCCATACCACCCATGCCACCACCCATGCCGCCGCCACCCATGCCGCCGCCGGCCGACTTGTCTTCCGGCAGTTCGCCGACCATCGCGTCGGTGGTCAGCATCAGGCCGGCAACCGAAGCCGCATTTTGCAGCGCGGTGCGGGTGACCTTGGTCGGATCGAGCACGCCCATTTCAACCAGGTCGCCATACTTGTCGTCCTTGGCGTTGTAGCCGAAGTTGCCCTTGCCTTCGAGTACCTTGTTGAGCACGACCGAAGGCTCGCCGCCGGCGTTGGCGACGATGATGCGCAGGGGTTCTTCCACCGCACGCATGACGATGGCAATGCCGGCGTCCTCGTCGTGGTTGGCTCCCTTGAGCTTGTTAATGGCTTGCTTGGCGCGCAGGAGAGCCACGCCGCCGCCGGCGACGATGCCTTCCTCGACGGCTGCACGGGTGGCGTGCAGTGCGTCTTCAACGCGGGCTTTCTTCTCTTTCATCTCGACTTCGGTGGCGGCGCCAACCTTGATCAGAGCAACACCGCCGGCCAGCTTGGCCACGCGTTCCTGCAACTTCTCGCGATCGTAGTCGCTGGTGGCTTCGTCGATCTGCACGCGCACCTGCTTGACGCGCGCTTCGATGTTCTTGGCGTCGCCCATGCCGTCGATCAGGGTGGTTTCTTCCTTGCCGATTTCAACCCGCTTGGCCTGGCCCAGATCCTTCAGGGTGGCTTTTTCGAGTGTCAGGCCGACTTCCTCGGCGATCACGGTGCCGCCGGTGAGAATCGCGATGTCTTCGAGCATGGCTTTGCGGCGATCACCGAAACCGGGGGCCTTGACGCCGCAGGTCTTGAGAATGCCACGGATGTTGTTGACCACCAAGGTGGCCAGTGCTTCGCCTTCGATTTCTTCGGCGATGATCAGCAGAGGACGTCCGGCTTTGGCGACTTGCTCCAGGATCGGCAGCAGCTCGCGAATGTTGGAGATCTTCTTGTCGTGCAGAAGAATGTAGGGGTTGTCGAGCAGCGACTGCTGCTTCTCGGCATTGTTGATGAAGTAGGGCGACAGGTAACCGCGGTCGAACTGCATGCCTTCGACGACTTCGAGTTCGTCATCCAGGCTCTTGCCGTCTTCAACGGTGATGACGCCTTCCTTGCCGACCTTGTCCATGGCTTCGGCGATGCGCTGGCCGATGGATTCATCCGAGTTGGCCGAGATGGCGCCGACCTGGGCGATTTCCTTGCTGGTGGTGGTGGGCTTGGAAATCTTCTTGAGTTCGGCGGTGATGGCGATGACTGCCTTGTCGATGCCGCGCTTCAGATCCATCGGATTCATGCCGGCGGCCACCGACTTCAGGCCTTCGCGCACGATGGCTTGCGCCAGAACGGTCGCGGTGGTGGTGCCGTCACCGGCAACGTCGGAGGTCTTGGAAGCGACTTCCTTGACCATTTGCGCGCCCATGTTCTCGAACTTGTCCTTCAGTTCGATTTCCTTGGCGACCGAGACGCCGTCCTTGGTGACGGTGGGGGCGCCGAAGGAGCGCTCGAGCACCACATTGCGGCCTTTCGGGCCCAGGGTGACTTTGACCGCATCGGCCAGGACGTTCAGGCCGTTCAACATCTTGTGGCGTGCGTTCTCGTGGAACAGTACTTGTTTGGCTGCCATGTTCATTGACTCCTAATGCTTATTGGATTGCTGGAAACGGATTGTTGAGCGAGGTTCAGGCCAGAACGCCGAGGATGTCTTCCTCGCGCAGCACCAGGATTTCGTCGCCGTCGATCTTGACGGTGGAACCTGCGTACTTGCCGAACAGGATGCGGTCGCCGGGCTTGACGTCCGGGGCGATCAGCTTGCCGTCGTCGCCACGCTTGCCGGGACCAACAGCAATCACTTCGCCCTGATCGGGCTTTTCGGCTGCGTTGTCGGGAATGACGATGCCGGAAGCGGTCTTGGTCTCGTTCTCGAGACGCTTCACAACCACGCGGTCATGCAAAGGGCGGATCTTCAAAGCCATTCTAAACTCCTTTAAAAACAATAAGTTGTCCGATAATTGCCCGGGTACAGGCGGGCGGACAGGGTTTTTCGATTCGCTCCGCTTCAGACGCGGTCAGGGAGTCCCCGCCGCCAGCCCGAACCGGCATTGCGATTGTTAGCACTCAACGCCAACGAGTGCTAATTATAGGATCGATTCCTGAAAAATCAAGCCGCACTCAAGAATTTCTGATGGCGGCCGTTACGACAGGAGCGGCGGCGAAGGGCGCGAACCGATGCCGCAACGGCAGCTTTACGGAACCCGTCGAAATGCACGATGTGGATTGCAAACGATGAATCGAAACATGGCGAAATCTTCTGACCCCGGAGCACTCTTCGCTGCCCGTGGCGGCTTGGGCGTGAACGTGTTCCGCGATGCCTGGGAATATCGCATCACCGACGATGGCGCCAGGCGCCTGGCCGCGAAGAGCGGCGCATCGCCGGCGTTTCTTGGCATTCTGTCCATTGCCAGTGCCGCACCGGTGACGTTTGCGCATGTCGCAAGCCAGGTGCCGCACATTGATGGCAATGACCTCGAACTGTGGCTCTCGACCCTGTGTGAAATGGGTTTGCTGTCGCCGGTCGAGGCCGGAACAGCACTGCACGTCGCCGCCGCGCCGTCAGTCGCAGTCTCGATGCCGCCGGAAGAATTGACGCCGGCGGTGGTTTCGGTGCCAGTCGCTGTCGCCAAGCCTGCGCCAGATGTGCCGGCCGCTGATGCGCAGGTGCTGCCGGTCGCGCTTCTGGTGCACGCCGAAGCGCGCGTGCGGGCGAACTGGCAGCGTGCGCTTGCCGGGCGCGGCTTCGAACTGCAGGAGAGTGCCGAACTGGAGACTGTCGAACGACTGTTGCGCGAACGGCGTCCCGCCTGGGTAGTGCTGGGGCTTGATGGCGGGGATTTTGACGGCTTGCATTTGTTGCGAGCCCTGAAGCGGCCGCGGGCGCCGCGCATCTCGCGCGTATGCCTGGTGGTTCCGCGTGGTCGTACGCTCGCAGCCGATGCCGCCGAGACGGCTGCGCGCGCTGACGCGAATGCTAGCTCGGTCACCGATATCGTGCGTGCCCTGTGCGGCGATGCGGCCGTGGATGAGACCATGGATGAGGCCGCACAGTCACAGACTGCGGTCGATGCGGCCGAGAGTGCGCCCGCAAAGGCCCAAGTTCCCGACGCCCCGGCAGCGGAGCCGGTTCCAGCACTACCTGCGTCAAAGGCAGGCGGCAAGCCGGCCCAGGCACCGGCCAATGCACCGGTGTGGATGAATCTCTTGTATGGCGACGCCTACCGGTACGGCAGTTTCGAAGCCGAGCATCCGTCCGACCTTGAACTGCAGTATCCACGCCTGATGGTGCGCATGATCGAGGGCTGGTCGCGACCGGATCTGGCCACCGAGATCAACCAGCTGATCGTCGATGACCGTGGCGGACGCCAGGGTTTCCCGCCCGAGGTGATGGAGGAACTCTGGTTCATCTACCAGATGCACCAGGCCTTGCACGCGCAAACCGAAAGCCGGCCCAGGGCGAGTGCCTCCCATGCCCATCCGGCAACCGCACTGCTGCAACCGGATGCGACGCTCGCGGCGGGCGCCTTGCATTGATGACTCTGCATCGGAGCGTGCAAATAGGATAAAGTGGGGGCCTGAAGAAGGGGGGGCCGCTGTTGTCGGGAACTGCAGGAAACGTGTCGAGAACCAGCCTCTTGCGAGGTCGTAACGTTTTTTGCGACACCCGATAGTCGGCCTTTGGCAGCACAATCATCCGGACATAGTTATGGCAGGCGCGCCAGAAGCGCGCATGCCTACCGCCATATTTTGCGTTTCGTGAACCCAAGCTTACCTGCAGGCTTGGTGGCGCTCGGCTTGTGCGCCGGTGCGTCCGCCCTCTCCTTGGGGGAACTCAAGGTGCGTTCGCCCATCGGCAGCCCGTTCGAGGCGGTGTTGCCGTTTACCGCGAGTGCCGACGAAGTGTTGTCTCCGCAGTGCATTCGCGGCCACGAGGACGCGGCTTCCAGAAACCAGCACGTTCCCCTGTTGGCGAACCTGCGTTTCGCGATCACGCAATCCGCCGGTGGGGGCGAAATCGTCATCCGCACGCGCACCCTGGTACATGAACCGGCGGTGCGCATTCGCCTGACGATCGATTGCGGGCCGCAAACGCTGTTGGTGCGCGAGTACGTGGTGCTGCTTGACGCGCCGCCGGCGATCGTCGAAGCAGCGCCGGCAGATGTGGCTGTGCCGCTGACTGCCGTGCCGGTGGCGCCCGCGCCTTCGATAAGCACACGCCGCGGCGAGCCGCGCGCGGTGCGCCGTGGCGCCACGCCACCTGCTGGCGACGCCGGCACGGCCGGTGCCGCGTTGCGTTCCCTGCCGTCGCTGCGGCTCTCCCCGCCGGGAGACCGGCCGGCCCGCGACTCCATGCGAGCTGCCGCAAGCAAACCGGCGCTGGGCAAACCGGCGCCCGGATATCGGCTGACGCTGTCGCAACCGACGGCCGCGGAGGCCGGCGAACCGCTGAATCAGCCGCTCAAGCGCAGCGACGAATTGATGAGCCTGATGGCGCCATCGCGCACCCTGGACGCAGGCGAAGCTGACAAGTTGCGTGCCGAAGCGCGCATCCGCCTGTCCGACAATCCGTTCGCCGAAGCGCTGCAAATGCAGACGCGCCTGTTTGCGCTGGAGGGCGGCATGAGCACTCTGCGCAAGGAAGTCGGCGAAATCGAAAACGCGCGCCGTTTGGCTGAAGAGCGTGCGCGCAACCTGGCGACGGAAAATCGTCGTCTTTCCGCCTGGTTGAATGGTGCGGCTCTGTTGTTGGCGCTTTTGTTGTGCGCTGTGCTGGCCGCCTTCCTGTTCTGGCGCTATCGACTTGCGTCGGAGCAGCGCGGCAGGCGCGAGCGCGCCTGGCAGGAAACCCCGGCAGGCGAACCGGCCACGCCTGCAGCCCTGCCCGAGACCGGGTCCGACGCCGATGTTTCATACCAGCAGTGGCGCGCATCTCCAGTGGTTGCCGCGCCAGACAGTTACCAACGTACGGTCGTGCTCGACCGCAGCGGCGAAACAGGTGCTGTGGCCACTCGTAGCGCGCAAGTGAGTGAAGCCGCGACGCCGGCCGTGCCCAACCAAGTTGCGCCGCCGGCCGCGACGCTGCCTCCGATCGACATGCCGGCGCCTTCCGTGTCAGCCGCGCCCGCTGCTGCCAAGCCACCCGTGCCGGCGGATACTCCAACCGTGTCGCCCAGAGCGGCGCTGGCGCCTGCTGCCGGGCTGGCCTTGAAGACCGTCGACGCCGCCGAGGCCGATGTCTATTTGCCGGAATCGGCGTTGCGTGCCGATGGTGACGCCAGAGCGCAGTTGCACGGCATCGGACCGATTCCCACGGTTCGGGAAAAGGCGCTGTCCGGTGCGCAGGCGTCAAGTGCGATTCCCGCTACCAGCATCGAAGCGCGTGCGCTGGCTCTCGCCGACCAGGCCATGGGCGTGGATTTTGTGATCGATGATTCGCCGGCGATCGGCATGGCGAGCGCCGGCGACGCCGAGGCGCGCGCGCGCAGTGCGCAGTACTTTGCGGAGTTCGAGCGCAAGCTGTTTCCGGAAATCGCGCTCGGCCGCGTCAAGCTCGATGACCCGCGCTCGATCATCGGTCTGGCACGCACCTATTACCAGGAAGATTTCGATCCCGGCAAGGCGATCCGTTTTCTGGAATACGCGCTGTATCGCTCAAGCGAACCGATGCGCATTCACCTGGCCCTGCTTGAGATCTTGCGCATGGAGCGAAGGGTCACCGAATATGCGCTCGTGGCGCGCACCTTTCGCGACCAGTATCCGGATAGCGACACCCACTGGCAGCTGGTTGCGGCCTACGGCCGCCTGCTCGACCCGCATGAGCCGACGTTCGAAGGCGACAAAGTGCCCGGACTGGACCTCGATACGCCATCGAACTGGCTAGGTTCGACCCTTGATATGACCAAGTATGTGCTCGGGCAAAAGGTGGCGGATTCGGTACGCGAACTGCCGACTCCCGCTTTGGCGAGGAACGCATGAGGGCTCCCGCACGGCGGCTCCAAGGGAGCGCCGAATCGAGCAATGCGCCTCCCTGGCGGAGGATGTCACGCGGTGACGGGAGGGCCGTCCAATGAGGCGCCGGGCAGTTCCCAACGCAAATACCGCGGCGCGTAGCGCTGAGGTTAACCGATGAGCACGTCGATTTCTTCGCTGGCCGATGCCGACGAGATCCCCTGGCGCCAACTGGCCAACGTCGAATTTTCGGCACGCGCGTTGCCGGTGGTCGAAGCGTGGCTGGCGGCGGAGCATATCGAGACCCGCCTCCTGGTTGCGCTCGACGACGAATTGGAACAGCGTCTGGCGCAGCAGCGCGCGCGCCGCCGCCGCAGCGGCGCCAATGCCCTGTCGGCGGAAACCGATCTGCGTCCGCTTTGTTATCTTTTGCTGATGGCGATGGAGCGCGCCTGCCAAAGCCCGGGCGGCGCCACCATCGTCACCCGTGCCCTGCGCCTGGCCGGACTGCATGCCTTGTGCTGCCTGCTGGTGGCCGAACCGATCGCAGCGCCCACCTGGAGTCATGCGCACCAGATGTTCAAGCGTGCCGAGGCCGCCGGCGGCGTCTCGCTGGTCAACGATCTGGGCACCTCCAACGAAACCTTGTATCTGAGGCTGTTGCTGTTATCCACCGTGGCGGGCAACGGCATGTCGGCGCGCCAGATCGACAAGTGTTTCGACTGGCTGGAAGCTTGGTCGCGCGGCATCGTGCTGGAGCCTGTGTTCGATGCCGGACGCCACTATCTCGCGGTGGATCTCGAAGGCGGGGCCGGGCTTGAAGTGATAAGTGCGGAAAAAGCGCTCACCGCACCGCGCTACTTCGACCATGCGCGCTTAGCTGAGCGTGTGTCGGCAGGGCGTTCGGATTACTTCCGGCAGATCAGCGTGGCGACTATCGGCCTGTACGCCTCGAACCCCTTGTTCGAGTATCACGACGCACTGCAGCAGCTGAGCCATTACTGGGATTATGTGGCTGTACGGCATTCCGGGCGCGACAGCGGTCGTCGACGTATCGATGCTCTTCAGGTCGCCGCGGTGGCCGGCTTTGCCAAATGCCTGGGCGTGGTGGATGGCGGCGCCACGCCCGAAAAGTGGACCTTGATTGATCGCTCTCCCACCGGCGCCGGATTCAAGGTGACTGCGGCGACGCGACCGATCGAAAAAGGCAGCCTCGCAGTTTTCGCGGACCCGCAGGAATCGGGTTGGGTGCTGGGCAACGCGGTGCGCGTGGCGCCGTCGGCGCAGGGTTCGGATATCGGCGTGCGGCGCCTGGCCGACAACTGGCGCGCCGTGCGCTTGCAGCAGGAGACCGCTGATGGCGCGCCTGCGGATGCAGGCGTGGCCGCTTTTTTTGTGTTCGGTGATGATGCGCGCGGTCTTGCAGATTCGATCATCCTGGCTGGTGGCAGCTTCGATCCCACCCGGACCTTCAGCATGCGCCCGGGCCGTGATCTGTTCAGAATCCGCATGAGCCGGGTGATCCAGAGCGGTACTGATTGGGAGCGGGTGGGGTTTGAGGTGATCAAGAGGTTCAAGCAAGGCGCCTGACACCGCCCAGGAACCAGTCGGCGCATGCTCGCGTGGGATAATCCGGCTGTGCTCCTGATTCCTGTCAACGTGACGAAGGCCGTAGCAATTCTTTTCCTGGCAGTCACTGCCAGCATGCTCGTAGTGGCACCGGCGTCTGCACAAATTGCCGTGCCGGTGCCCGGCGCGCCGCTGTCCGGCGGCGTACCCGCAGCCAACGGCGAGGCCGACGCCGCCCCCCGGCCGGCTTGGCCGCCGGCTCTCCCCAACGCGTTGCGGGCCGCGCGCCGGCCGGCAGGCGCGCTCGGGCTGTTTGTG